>JBGAJY010000249.1:0-8862 GCA_044224705.1 Saprospiraceae bacterium | reverse complement strand
TTGCCAGTACCATCAGCACCGACGGTGTGCCCAATCTGGCGCCGTACAGCTTTTTCAATGCTTTCAGCAGCAACCCGCCCATTCTGATTTTTTCCTCCAACCGCCGCGTCTCGAACAATACCACCAAAGACACCCTCAAAAACGTAGAGGATACGGGCGAGGTGGTGATCAATGTTGTATCGCACCGCATTGTTCGGCAGGCGGCCCTGACCAGCGTCGAGTACGGCCCGGAAGTCAATGAATTTGAAAAAGCGGGACTCTCCACGCTGCCTTCCGAGATGGTCCGGCCATTCCGGGTGGCGGAAAGCCCCGTCCACATGGAATGCAAGGTGGAGCAAATTCTGCCACTGGGCGAAAAGGGCGGCGCCGGCAACCTGATCATTTGCAGGATCGTACTCATGCATATTGCCGAGGAAGTACTGAGCGACAAGGGGCGCATCGACCCGAACAAAATCGACCTGATGGCCCGCATGGGGCGTTTTTACTACGCCCGGGCCAGCGGCAGCGCTATTTACGAGATCGTACAGGAAGTGAACGCCTTTGGAGTCGGATTCGACGGACTGCCGGACGGCATCCGCCACAGCAAGGTGCTGACTGGCAACAACCTGGCGCAGATTGCAGCCCTTCCGGCCCTGCCCGCCCTCGAAGAGGCCTTGTCTCTCATCAATACTGACGCACGGGTCAGCGCATGTCTGGCTGCCGCCGATCCCAAAACAGCCTTGCACCAATACGCACAGGAAGTGCTCGAACGCGGAGAAGCCTTGTTGGGTGCGCAATTGGCCGTACTGGGCGAGCAGCGGTTGTAACCGTTTCGCGGCGCACTTACTCCAGTTCTTCGTCGGTTGTGTCGGATGGAGGGAACAGGATGTCTTCGTCGCCTTCGCGCAGCGAGTCAAGCGGCGTCACTTTGAAACTTTCGACCGTGAAGACCAGCCAACGGCCCTTGATTTTTTTCAAAACAAGGGTATCGGGCACTTTTTCCCCGACTTCATCCTCGATGTAAAAGCTGCATACGGCCGAATCGCCTTGCAGGGCGCAATGCAATTGCAGCAATTCCGTCGTGGCATCGGGGAAGGAATCGACATGCGGAAAGGAGTGGAGGTAGTCGACGAAATCGAGGGCATTGCCAGCGCTGAGTTGTCGGGCTTCGTCGTAACGGTTCTGATCGAGCAGGCTTTGCCATTGTTTTAATACCGATTCGGGCGAGGAGGCTGCCTCGGCCGGGTCAGACTGGCAAGCGATGAGGACAAATAGCAGGAGCGAAGCGCAAAGCGCAAAGGGTCTCATAGTTCGTTTTGCTGATGAATGCGCTGCCAAACATACGGCAAAAAACTTGTGGAATTTTTTTTCGTCAAAGCTTGGTCGTTCGAATTGCAGGCTATTACATTTGCGGCCGCTTTTGTAGCGAAGGGCGCATAGCTCAGCCGGTTCAGAGCATCTGCCTTACAAGCAGAGGGTCGGAGGTTCGAATCCTTCTGCGCCCACGAAAGCCTCCCCCAAACGGGAGGCTTTTTTTGTTTGTGGCCTTTGTCTACATCCTTTTTTCAAAATACCACGCCGGGCTGAAAAAAACCTCGATTACCGTATTTTGCCTGCATGACCCTCTCCACTTCCCTTTTCACCCTCCTTACCGCCCTCGCCCTCGGCAGCCTGCTCGGCCTCGAGCGCGAATACCGGCAGAAACCCGCGGGCTTTCGAACTATCGCGCTCATCACTGTGGCTTCGGCCCTGTTCACCCTGCTGTCGCAGCAGCTGGGCGGCGTGGTCTCGCCCGACCGGGTGGCGGCCAACGTGCTGACCGGCGTCGGTTTTATCGGCGCAGGCATCATTTTCCGGGAAGGCGACTTCGTGCGCGGACTGACCACTGCGGCCACCGTGTGGGCTGCGGCATCGCTGGGCATGGCCGCCGGTATCGGGGCGTATGCGCTGGCATGGGTTGGACTGGCGATTATGCTGGTCGTGCTGGAAGTGTTCGAGTGGTTGCAGGAGCGCTTTTTTGCCGCGCTACACCGCCGGAACTATGTTTTCGTGCTCCGCCATGCCGACGCCGTGGCCGCCCTCGAACAGGCCATGCGCGACAGCCACCTCAAATTCAAGATCGCCGGCAAAAAATACGACCGGTCCAGCCTGACCCTGCGCTACCTCATCGCCGGCAGAACACGCCATTTATCTTCTTTTGAACAGCGCCTGCATGGACTGGAAGGGCTTGATGGTTTTGAGTTTTGAAAAAACGATCGCCGGTTGACACAAATCATCCCCCCTGTTGCGCGGCATCATAACACCCGGATCGTATACGGCTGACATTCGCTGTTAAAAACGCAGCCCTATGTCCGTATACCACCACCTCGGCAAAATTCCGCGCAAACGCCACGTGCAATTCCGCAACCACGCCGGTCGCCTGTATCAGGAAGAACTCGTCGGAACCCAGGGATTTTCGGGGGTTTCCTCGCTCGTGTACCACCTGTACCCGCCCACCATTGTCAAAGAAAAAGGCACGCCCTATTCCGTCGCCCCGGAGATCGCCATCGAGAAAAACCTGACGGCATTGAGTTTCCAGGGCTTTGAATTGCCCTACGCCGAGGACTACCTCGAAGGGCGCAAAACGCTGTTTGTCAACAACGACCTGCACATCGGCCTGGCTGCCACGCACGGCGGCACGAAGGATTATTTCTTCAAAAACGCCGACGCCGACGAGATGCTGTTCGTGCACAAAGGCCACGGCTACATCGAAACCATGTACGGCCAGATCGCCTTCGAATACGGCGATTACGTGGTGATCCCGCGCGGAACGATTTACAAAATCCATTTCCTGTCGTCGCAAAACCGCCTGCTCGTCGTCGAGTCGTTCAGCCCCGTGCGCACGCCGCAGCGCTACCGCAACCAGTACGGCCAGATGCTCGAACATTCGCCGTTCTGCGAGCGCGACTTCAAACTGCCCAAGGACCTCGAAACCCACGACGAGCACGGCGATTTTCTCGTAAAAATTAAAAAACAGGGGCTGATTTATCCCTACGTGTACGCTACGCACCCTTTCGATGTGGTCGGTTGGGACGGCAACCACTATCCCTGGGCCATCTCGGTCTTCGATTTCGAACCCATCACCGGCCGCATCCACATGCCGCCGCCAATCCACCAGCAATTTGAGGGGGACGGGTTTGTGATCTGCTCCTTCGTGCCCCGCCTCTATGATTATCACCCGCAGTCCATCCCTGCGCCCTATCACCACAGCAACCTCGATTCGGACGAAATCCTGTACTACGTCGACGGCGATTTTATGTCGCGCAACAACATCCGCAAAGGCCAATTCACGCTGCACCCCGGCGGTATCCCACACGGCCCGCACCCCGGCGCCATCGAGCGCAGCATCGGCAAAACCGCCACTGAAGAACTGGCGGTCATGATCGATCCGTTCCGGCCCGTGCAGATCACGAAAGATGCGCTGAAACTGGAAGTGGAGGATTATTACAAGTCGTGGCTGGAAGCGCCGGCGGAGGTGTAGGAAGATTATTTTCTGCCCGTTGAAGCCTTCCTCCGACGCTGGCCCCACCCCCAACCCCCTCCCCCTCCGGGGAAGGGGATTTACTCTCAGCGGGGGCAAGCCCCTCCCCGGAGGGGGGGTTGGGGGTGGGGCCTACCAAGGTCTTTGAGGTTTAAACCCAACTCAATTCAACCCGCGCCATGAAACAACTCCTGCTCTTACCGCTCCTCTTGTTCACGACGCTCTCCTTGGGCGAATGCACAGGAAAAGGCAAGTCTCGTGTTCCGCAACACCACGACCAACCAGGAATACACCCTTCGGCGCGGCGATTTTGTCAAAATCCGAATGGACGAAGCGAATCAGGGAGCGCGGTACAACGGGACCTTCCGAACCTGTGAAAACGGCATGGTTTACCTCAAAGGCAGCAGGCCTGGTATTCCCCTCGACCATATCCAGCAGATCCGGTACCGTCCCCTGGCGATGCGCTGGCTGTTTTGGGCGGCCTTGATCATCGGGGCGATCATTACGGATATCGGCTTTCTCTCCGTTTTTGTCGTCGACGCGATGTGGCCGCAGACTTTGGCTGCCGTGGGTCTGATTATGTTTTCCTCGTCTTTTTTAATCGGTCCACTCTCCTTACGGCGCATTGACCGGCTTCAAACGGATTGGACTTACGAAATCCGGTTTCCGTCCGCCCCCGTTCAGCAAATGGCTCCCGTTCCTTAACCGCGACACCAAAATCGAATCAATCGAATCATTCGCTCAATCGAATCATTTCCAGATATGGCTACACTCACCGGCATCCAAAACTACAACTACGGCCTGCAAAAGATCTTTACCGAGGCCGAAGACTTCCTCCCGCTGCTGGGCACCGACTACGTCGAACTGTACGTCGGCAACGCCAAACAAGCCGCGCATTTTTACAAAACCGCCTTCGGTTTTCAATCGCTGGCCTACGCTGGCCTCGAAACAGGCGTACGCGACCGCACCTCCTACGTGCTCGCCCAGGGCAAAATCCGGCTCGTGCTGACCACCCCGCTGAGCTCGCATTCGCCCATCGCCGAACACATCAAACGCCATGGCGACGCGGTAAAAGTGATCGCCCTCTGGGTCGACGATGCCCACGCGGCTTTTCACGAAACCACGCAGCGCGGCGCCGAACCTTTCCTCCAGCCCACGGTGGAACAGGATGAATACGGCGAAGTGCGGCGCTCGGGCATCCATACCTACGGCGATACCGTGCACATTTTCGTGGAGCGCAAAAACTACAAGGGCGTGTTCCTGCCCGGCTACGAACCCTGGCTGTCCGATTACAAACCGACGGATTGCGGCCTGAAATACATCGACCACATGGTCGGCAACGTCGGCTGGCACCAGATGAACACCTGGGCGGCTTTCTACCACGACGTGATGGGCTTCGCCAACCTGATCTCCTTCGATGACAAAGACATTTCCACGGAATATTCCGCCCTCATGTCGAAAGTGATGACCAACGGCAACGGGCGCATCAAATTTCCCATCAACGAACCCGCCGAAGGCAAGAAAAAATCTCAGATCGAGGAATTTATCGAATTTTTCGAAGGCCCCGGCTGTCAGCACATCGCCGTGGCTACCGACGATATTGTATTCACCGTCAGTGAAATGCGCAAACGCGGCGTGGAATTCCTGCACGTGCCCGGAGCGTATTACGACACCGTGGCCGAGCGCGTCGGAGAGATCGACGAGGACCTGGCACGGCTGAAGGAGCTCGGCATCATGGTCGACCGCGACGACGAGGGCTACCTCCTGCAAATCTTCACCCGACCGGTGGAGGACCGGCCGACGATGTTTTTTGAAATCATCCAGCGCAAAGGCGCCATGTCGTTCGGCAAAGGCAATTTCCGCGCGCTGTTCGAATCCATCGAGGCGGAGCAGGGCCGAAGGGGCACGCTCTGACAAATTGATTCGATTGATTTGATTGATTCGATTGATTCGATTGTACGCGATCGTGAATGATCGAATCAATCGAATCAATCGAATCAATCAGATCAATCAGATCAATCGAATCAATCGGATCAATCGGATCAATCGGATCAATCATAAAATGACCACCTTCCTCCTCTGGTTTCCGCGCCTCCTCGTCCTGGCTTTCGCCTTGTTCATCTCCGTCTTCGCGCTCGATGCCTGGGACGGCGAAGGTTCGTTTGGCCGCCAGGCAGGGATACTTTCTCTTGCATCTGCTGCCCACGGCTGCGATCCTCGGAGCCTTGTGGATCGCCTGGAACCGGCGGATTCTGGGCGGACTCTTGTTCATGGTGCTGGGCATGGTTTTCACCGTGTATTACGGCACCTGGCGCACCCTCGAACTCTTCGCCATGCTTTCACTGCCCTTGCTGGTCGCTGGGGTGTTCTTCATTTTGTCCTATTTGAAAATGGAAAAAACATGAATTCGGAAAATCTTCACCATGCTTTCCAGGAGTATATCGATGCCGAGGAAAAGATCGAACCCAAAGACTGGATGCCCGACGATTACCGGGCGCACAACATCCGGCAGATCAGCCAGCACGCGCACTCTGAAGTCATCGGCATGCAGCCCGAAGGCAACTGGATCACCCGCGCGCCCTCGCTGCGCGCCAAAAAAATCCTGCTCGCCAAAATCCAGGACGAAGGCGGCCACGGCCTCTACCTTTACTCCGCTGCCGAAACGCTGGGCATCACCCGCGACGAAATGATCGAGCAATTGCATGCGGGCAAAGCCAAATACTCCAGCGTGTTCAATTACCCGACGTTGAACTGGGCCGACATCGGCGCCATCGGCTGGCTCGTCGACGGCGCGGCAGTGACCAACCAGCTTTCCCTCCGCCGCACCTCCTACGGCCCGTATTCGCGGGCCATGATGCGCATTTGTAACGAAGAAAGTTTTCACCAGCGCCAGGGTTACGAAATCATGGCCAAAATGGCCGGCGGCACCCCCGAACAGCGGGCTATGGCCCAATCGGCCATCGACCGCTGGTGGTGGCCCGCGCTGATGATGTTCGGGCCGCACGACAACGATTCCACCCGCACCACCAAGGGGATGCTCTGGAAAATAAAACGCGCCGGCAACGACGAACTGCGCCAGCGCTTTATCGACAAAACCGTGCCGCAGGCCGAACTGATCGGGCTGAAAATCCCCGACCCCGAGCTCCGCTGGAACGAAGCCACCGAGCATTACGAGACCGGCCCGATCAACTGGGATGAATTCCAACGGGTGATCCGCGGCGAAGGGCCCTGCAACAGCCAGCGCATGGCCCACCACAAACACTGGCATGCCGAAGGCGCCTGGGTGCGCGAGGCGGCTGCGGCGTATGCGAAAAAAGCCGTGGCCGTGGCGTTTTGAAGGTTCCCGCGGATGTTCGCAGATGTTTCGCGCAGACGTTCCGCAGACCTTTCCGCAGACGACCGCAGACGTTAAACTCGAATGTTCACCATTAGACTTTGCGAAATATTTTTCTGCGTACGTCTGCAAAGGTCTGCGAACGTCTGCGTGAAACAAAGTTTATCACCAACAACACACTCTGACACCATGCAATCCACCGACACCCAAGGCCCGCTGTGGGAAGTTTTACCCAGAAAAAGCGGCCAACCCTTCCAGCATGCGGGCAGTTTGCACGCCTTTGACCAGGAAATGGCCATTGGTTTACCTCTACACCCGCCGGGGCGAAGCGACCGGTTTGTGGGTGGTGCCGTCGAGCGCCATCATCGCCGTGCAGCCCGACGAAGCGGCGCCGTTTTTCGATCCGTCCGACGACAAAATTTACCGCTATCCCACTTTTTATGAAATGCCGGAAGGGGCAAAAAACATTTGATCTGCCATGCAAACCGCGCTTTTTCAATATCTCCTGCGCCTCGGCGACACCAACCTGATCCTCGGACACCGGCTCTCCGAGCTGTGCAGCCGAGGGCCGTTTCTCGAAGAGGACATCGCGCTGACCAACTTCGCCCTCGACCACATCGGCCAGGCCGAAGCCCTGCTGAAATACGCCGGCGAAATAGAAGGCAAGGGCCGTTCCGAAGACGACCTGGCTTACCTGCGCCCGGAAATCGAGTTCCGCAACTGCCTGCTCGCGGAGCAGCCGAACACAGATTTTGCATACGTTATGGTTCGTCAATTTCTGATCGACGCATGGCAGGAACTGCTCTACACCACCCTCCGCGAGAGCAAGGACGAAACCCTCGCTGCCATGGGCGCCCGCTTCGTTAAGGAAGCCTTGTACCACAAACGACACAGCGGCAGCTGGATCGTGCGGCTGGGCCGGGGCACGAAAGAAAGCCACCAACGGCTGGAACGGGCTTTTCAGGACCTCTGGCATTTCACCGGCGAACTGTTCGAAAGCGATGCCGCGGAAACCCAACTCGCCGATGCGGGCATCACGCCAAAATCGGACAGCCTGTTTGCCGAATGGCTCGTGCAGCTGGCCCGGGTCGCAGGCGATGCCGGTCTCACCCTGCCCAACACCGACTATATGGCCAGTGGCGGACGCGTCGGCATCCATACCGAACACATGGGGCATTTATTGGCGGAAATGCAGTACTTGCAGCGGGCCTATCCGGGGGCGAAGTGGTGATCTTTTTGGACGGGCCTTTGTTTTGATTAACGATTACATGCGGATGAGGAGTGCATAGGGTTGGCATTCCTTCCGAAGTGGTTTTTTCAGACAGGATAAACAAGATAAAACCTTGTCGGCTTCCCCGCCAGGTGTGTGCAAGTCGGCGGAGCCGACGCCTATCCTGTTCATCCTGTTTATCCTGTCTGAAAAAACCTCGTCGGAGGGAATAGCAGTCGCATTCCGTCCCTAATTCACATGTTTACCATAATTCTTGAAACCCAGCAGCAAAGCCGTGACCGCAACCAGAAATGACACAGAAAAGCGCGTTTGGGAACGCCTCGAGCAAATTCCCGACCCGGAAGTGCCGGTGATCACCATCACGGAGCTGGGCGTCGTGCGCGCGGTGGAATGGGACGGCGACAAACTGACCATCACCATCACCCCGACCTACACCGGCTGTCCGGCCATGACGCTTTTTACCGCCGAAATCCGCGCGGCCGTAGCCGCCATGGGTATTCAGAACCTGGATATTAAAACGGTGTACAGCCCCGCCTGGACGACCGATTGGCTCGGCGAAGCCGCACGCGAAAAACTCCGCCGATACGGCATCGCGCCGCCCGTAAAAACGAATTCCGATCCGAACGACCTGTTCGCGCCCGCCGATGTGGTGCCATGCCCGCATTGTGGGTCCACGCACACCCACGAGAGCAGCCGCTTCGGCTCCACGGCTTGCAAGGCTTTGTACGTGTGTGACGATTGCAAGGAGCCGTTTGAGTATTTCAAGCATTTTTGAGGGATCACGCAGAAGTTGTTTCG
>JBGAJY010000248.1:0-7871 GCA_044224705.1 Saprospiraceae bacterium | reverse complement strand
AGCGGGTCCAAAAAATCTACATCGTCACAGTCGATGAGCAATTATTGCAGGTTATAGGAGCATTTTACGAAGTGAAGGAGAGTAATTCACCAACTTTTAATAGTGGTTCTCAAAATTCACTCAATCTAAAAGTGAAAGGCAACAGTTCTTTAATTAACTGCTTAGATAATTATTATCCCAACCGATAACTCTTGCCCTGCTTGGTGTTTTGACCAAACAGACTGCTTTCGGGTACCGGAGTTCTGGTTCTAAATAAAGTAGGATAGCGGGCAAAATAAAATAGACATGCATAATACATCCACTCAACCCACCAACCTCAACACCACCCTCCGCCTGCTCCGTGAGCACAGGGCCGAGCTGTTTGCGCACTATCCATTGCGCACGATGGCCATCTTCGGTTCGGTCAGTCGTGGCGACAATGGCCCGGAAAGCGATGTGGACATCATGGTGGAATTTGAGCGGCCGGTGGGCCTGGATTTTGTCCGGCTGGCTTACGAACTCGAAGAATTGCTCGGTACGAAAGTGGACCTGGTGACCCGGAAATCAATCAAAGACCGCTATTTCAAATACATCGAACCCGATCTGAAATATGTCTGAACGAAGCGACATAGAACTGCTGAAAGATATTTTGGAATCCATCGAAAAAATCCGCCAATACACAACCGGGATGAGTTTCGAGGATTTTGAAAAGGATGAACGAACTGCCGATGCGGTGGCCCGAAACTTTGGAATCATTGGAGAAGCGGCTGGCCGTTTGAGTAAAACCCTCCGGGAGGCCCACTCAGAAATTCCGTGGCGTGATATTACCGGGCTTCGCCACAAAATCGTGCATGACTATTTCAGCCTTGACTATGAAATCATTTGGGCGGTGTTGGAAACAGAACTCCCGATGCTGCAGCAACAAATCGCACTTATTCTCAACAAAGCATGAAAAACTGGAAAACAACCCTCTACGGACAAATCGCCTACATGGCGCTCACGGGCTCAGGTTTCCTGTTGATGCCCACAATGGTCACCGCTCTTCTGCACCTCGGCCCCGCCGAAGAAATCTGGATCAGGGTAGTGGGATTACTGGCGCTGCTGCTGTGTTTTTACTACTACAGCGCCATCAAAAACGACGCGCTCTGGTTCGCCCGGGTTACCGTTTGGGGCCGTTACGGCTTTTGCCTCGCCTTGTCGGTCCTGGCGTTGACGTTTGGCCTGCCGATGATCATCGCCGTCGCAGCCCTGGAAGCCGGGCTGGCGGTCTGGACCCATAGTTCGCTTCCGAAAGCCTGATTTTCAAAAAATCAATACGACACAACCAACCTTTTTATAACAACAAACTGAGTAATCATGGGAAAATTCGTGATTTCCACCCGCGCCAACGGCGAATTCCAGTTCAACCTCGTTGCCGGCAACGGTCAAACCATTCTGACGAGCCAGGGCTACAATGCCAAGGCTTCCTGCCTGAACGGCGTTGAATCCGTGCGCACCAATTCCGCCGACGACAGCCGCTTCGAGCGCCAGACTGCCGCCAACGGAAAATTCTACTTCACCCTCAAAGCCGCCAACAGCCAGGTCATCGGCAACAGCCAGATGTACGAGAGCGCCGCTTCCCGCGACAATGGCATCGAGTCGGTAAAAAGCAACGCCCCCGACGCCACTGTAGACGACCAGACGGCAGGATGATCAATTTTTACAACCAGCTGATCCACAGTATGAAACCAATTTTTCCTGTTCTGGCAACCCTGCTCCTTTTATCAGGCTGCGTTTCGGTTAAAATTGAATCCAACCGCGACGCTCAATTTCAAAAGGAAATCAAAAGAGTCTTTATCGTGGCTGTTGCTAGTCGTGAAAACATGGAACTCTACCGCACTGCCGTATTTGACTTGAAAATGGGTTTCACCGACCGGAATATTCAATCGGAATCATGCCTGATCAGCGAACTTGACCTGGGCGCCCAAAAAGACGCCTGTGTCAAAAATATCGACGGCTTCCACCCCGATGTCATTATGGAAATCGGGGTGGGGGCATTCGATAGAGGATGGCGCAACAACGCCCCCGTATATGGACCCAATGGTTTTTCAGGTGGCGGGTCGAGTTATATGGAAAGCACTAAAACCCTTGTCAGCCTGAAAGATTTCGCCGATCAAAAAGAATTCTGGAAAGCTTCCGTACGGGTATCCTCCTCCGTACCTGAAATGGGCGGCCCCAAAATGGCTCAGAAGATACTTACGCAACTTGAAAAAGATCAGGTGATCAACAAAAAGAAATGACACTCCATTTACCCAAAACCAATCCAGTAATAGAGAAAACCACACGCAAAATCCAACCAAAACATGATGCAAGTAATCAAACGCTCCGGCCGTCGAGAAGAAGTCTCGTTCGATAAGATCACGGCTCGACTCCGCAAACTCACCTACAACCTCGACACCACCTACGTCAACCTCATCGAAGTGTCCAAAAAGGTTATTATGGGCCTTTACGACAACGTGACCACGGTGGAACTCGACAACCTGGCCGCAGAAACCGCGGCCACGATGGCTACCATCCATCCCGATTATGCTTTGCTGGCGGCGCGCATTGCCGTGTCCAACCTGCACAAGGAAACCGAAAAGTCATTCTCCAAGGTGGTGCAGGAACTGTACCACTACATCGACCCCAAAACGGGCGACCGCGCCGGCCTCATCGGCGAAGACACTTTCCGCATCGTGCAAAAACACAAGGAGCGCCTCGATTCGGCCCTCATTTTCGACCGCGACTTCGAGTTCGATTATTTCGGATTCAAAACGCTCGAACGCTCCTACCTCATGCGCATGAACGGCAAAGTCGTGGAGCGCCCGCAACACCTGTTCATGCGCGTCGCCGTCGGCATCCACGGCGAAGACATCGATTCCGCCATCGAAACCTACAACCTCATGTCGGAACGCTGGTTCATCCACGCTACGCCAACCCTGTTCAACGCCGGTACGCCCAAGCCCCAGCTCTCCTCCTGCTTCCTGCTGTCGATGACCGAAGACTCGATCAAGGGCATTTTCGAGACCCTGCAACGCTGCGCGCTCATCAGCCAGTCGGCCGGCGGCATCGGCCTCAGCATCCACAACATCCGCGCCACGGGCTCCTACATCAAAGGCACCGGCGGCACCTCCAACGGCATCATCCCGATGCTGCGCGTGTTCAACGACGCAGCCCGCTACGTGGACCAGGGCGGCGGCAAACGCAAAGGCGCCTTCGCGGTGTACCTCGAACCCTGGCACGCCGATATTTTCGAGTTTCTCGAACTGAAAAAGAACCACGGCAAGGAAGAAATGCGCGCCCGCGACCTGTTCTATGCCCTGTGGATCAGCGATTTGTTCATGGAACGCGTCAAAAACGACGCCGACTGGTCGCTCTTCGATCCGAACGAAGCGCCGGGCCTGTTCGACGTATACGGCGGCGAATTTGAAGCCATGTACCACCAGTACGAGCAGGAAGGCCGCGCCCGTAAAACGGTAAAAGCCCGCGACCTCTGGAACGCCGTTCTGGAAAGCCAGATCGAAACCGGTACGCCCTACATTTTGTACAAAGACGCGGCCAACAAGAAGAGCAACCAGAAAAACCTGGGCACCATCCGCTCCTCCAACCTCTGCACGGAGATACTCGAATACACCTCCGCCGATGAGGTGGCGGTGTGCAACCTGGCTTCGCTGGCCTTGCCGAAATTCGTGGAAAACGGCCAGTTCAACCACCAGAAACTGTTCGACATCACCCGCGTAGCCACCCGCAACCTGAACAAGGTCATCGACATCAACTACTACCCGATCCCCGAGGCCGAGCGCTCCAACATGCGCCATCGCCCCATCGGTTTGGGCGTACAAGGCCTCGCAGACGCGTTTATTTTGCTGCGCATGGCATTCGATTCGCCGGAGGCAAAGCAGTTGAACAAAGACATTTTCGAGACGATCTACTTCGCTGCAATGACCGAAAGCTGCGTTTTGGCGGAAAAATTCGGCGCGTACGAAACCTTCAAAGGCTCTCCGCTGTCGCAGGGCGAATTCCAGTTCGACCTCTGGGGCGTGCAGCCTTCCGAGCGCTGGGACTGGGCCGGCCTCCGCAAACGCGTCATGAAAACCGGCGTGCGCAACTCCCTGCTCGTAGCGCCCATGCCCACCGCCAGCACCAGCCAGATACTCGGCAACAACGAGTGCTTCGAGCCGTACACCTCCAACCTTTACACCCGCCGCACCCTCGCCGGCGAGCACATCGTGGTGAACAAACACCTCATGCGCGATCTGGTACGCCTGGGCCTGTGGGACGAAGAGATGCGCGAAGCCATCATGGCCGCCAACGGCTCGGTGCAGGGCATCGAAGCGATTCCCGCCGAGATCCGCGCCATTTACAAAACCGCGTACGAGATCAGCCAGAAAGTGATCCTCGACATGGCGGCCGACCGCGGCGCGTTCATCTGCCAAAGCCAGTCGCTGAACGTGTTCATGGAAGCGCCGACGTTTGCAAAACTCTCGTCGATGCACTTCTACGCCTGGCAAAAAGGCCTGAAAACGGGCATGTACTATCTGCGTTCGAAAGCCGCCACCGATCCGATCAAGTTTACGCTCGGCCAGAAGCACCAGCAGAAATTCGTCTCCAATGCCGCTGTGGCGCCCGAAGCGACGGTGAGCGTTGCGGTAGCCGAAGGACCGAAAGAAGCGCCCAAAATGGAAGCGCTCGATCTGGAGCAGGTGGCCGGCAAGATTTGCAGCCTGGACAATCCGGATTGCGAGGCCTGTTCAGCATGAAAAAAGGTTGATAAGGGTTGATAAAGTTTATGAAGGTTTATAAGGGTTGAAAAAGACGCATGTGAGCATCATTTACCCCATTTTATAAACCCTTATCAACCTTATCAACCCCCATCAACCCTTAAAAAAACAGTTCTTGTCCAAGGAAGAAGGACAGACCCGTCCGGGATCGTGTTTTTAGCAGTTTTTGTTCCCTTCGCTAACGCTTTTCCCACACTTTTCCCAATCGCGAACCGGCGGCTTCGACCGCGACGAGACTGTAGCGCCAACCGCCCGGTTGGCGATTTTTTTATAAAAAAATTGAAACACGGCTCTGTCTAACATCCCGAAGATCATCCTCCTTTCAAATACGCCTCAAACCGCTCCACAAACTCCTCCATTTTCTGCGACGACACCTCTACCCGGTGAGTGTCGTTGGCAAGGTGGAGCATCCCATTGCGGCCTGTGCGCTCAAAACGATCCACCCAGGCCAGGTTCACCAGGTAGCTCCGGTGGGTACGGCAGAACTCCGAAGCCGGCAATTCCTGCTCGAACTCTTTCAGCGGTCGATACACCGTATACCGCACGTCCTTGTCTTTTTTTCGCACCACAATGTCGACGGTGGCTTGTTCGGATGCAAGGAACAAGACGTCATCAAAGTGGATAACGATATTGCCTTTGCGCTGGTCGGGGATGATGAGGCCCTGGCGGCGTGTATTGGTTGCTGGTGGCGGAGTCGGGAGTTTTTGCTGAGCGATCTGAACACTGGCGATCAGCTCGGTGGGTTCAAACGGTTTGACCAGGTAGCCCCAGGGCTGGAAGTGTTGAATGGCACGGATGGCGTAGTTGGGGTGGGCCGTGGTGATGATGACGCCGAATTTGTGGGGTGGACTGAGGCGGATGAATTCGAAGCCGTCACTCCCGGGGGGCATTTCGATGTCGAGGAAAACCACGTGAGGCTGGTGCTGATTGCAAAACTTGATGGCTTCTGAAGTATTTGTGGCGGCACCGATGATTTTGATCTGAGGACAATACTCGGCGAGCATGCCTTCAAGGGTTTGAAGTGCAGCCACCTCGTCGTCTACCAATAGGGCTTTGATGAGTTGTTGCATTAGTAATAAGGGATAAATGAAGCGAATGAATTGCAACCTACGAATTATATCCTATACCCTGATGAGGTCTGTTTAAAAAATGACTCTGTTTTAGGGGAGGTGGAAAAGGGCAAGTACATGAACATCAGCTTTTTTGCAGCGTTCATAAGTTAGAACTGCATGTTCATGCAGTTAGATTTGGAGGGATGGCTGGTTGGTAGATTAATTTGTTCCATCAAAAACAAGTAAATCTAAGACATCGACACAGTTAGAAGTTAAACTAGAAAAAGGAACTCAGGATAACGGCAGGCCTGGTTCCTGTAAAAACTGCTGGTATGGATTACTCAATTAAGGGGTAATTTGTATCGGTGGTTTTTTATTTTTCCAAAAGAGGTTAATAATAATTAAAGGAAGGGTAAAAAGAGATGGTTACGCGTGTCCCTCTGCAAGGGGGAACATCATCTTTACGATCTGTAATGGAGAATTCTAGATCAAGTTTATATAGGTGATTTAACGCTAGAACCTTCCTTGAAATAAGCTCAAGCCCTTTGGATTTCCGGATAAGTAAGAATCGTTTTTTGTTGGCAAGTGTTGATTGGATGCCAACTCCGTTATCCAGTATTGTGCATTCAAGGGATTTTTCCGAATAATTAAAATGAATTATTAAGCATGACTCGTTATCTGGTGCCAATCCGTGGATAATAGCATTTTCTACCAGGGGTTGAAGAAGCATAACAGGAAATGGTAAATTAGGGGGTATTGCGTTCGGAATTTGTATTTCAAAATCAAAATTATTCCCTAAACGCATCTTTACTAGAGCCAAATAGTCACGCAAATAAGATAATTCGTCTTCTATTGGAATAAATACGTTCTCTGAAACAGAGATCGTTTTTCTAAGTAAACGGGTAAATAATGAAATATATTGACTTGCTTTTGTAGGCTGAAAGGGATAAAAAAATTGTTGCAAGGCATTAACGCTATTGCCCATAAAATGAGGGTTAATTTGTGTTTGAAGTGTTTGTAACCTAAGTCTCGAAACGGTTAGCCTCAATTCTTTGTTTTTAGCACGAGCCTTTAAATAGTGCCAAATCCCCCAACTGCTCAAGGTCCATAATGCAATAATAGCCCAGATTGTTTGATACCAATAAGGATTAATAATTATGCTCCATTCTGCAGGAAATTCACTGATTGCACCTGAATTGGATATTGCGGTTATTTTAAGGTTATAACGACCCGGATTAGGTTGTACACCTAGATTCAAAACGCCCGTTTCAAGTAGGCTGGAGTCAACGTTGATTTCAAGACTTTGCTTAAGCCAGCTCATTAAATTACTTGGTGTCCAATAATACCATGGCAGTAGTTCGGGATTAAGCGTAGTACTGAATTGAATATTGCCCCGGCTGCAATAATCAAGCGCTGATAAATCAAGTTCTATCATACGCGCATCTGCAGGAAGGG
Source organism: Saprospiraceae bacterium (assembly GCA_044224705.1). GTDB lineage: Bacteria > Bacteroidota > Bacteroidia > Chitinophagales > Saprospiraceae > M3007. The sequence continues at coordinate 586 of JBGAJY010000248.1, read as the reverse complement.
TAATTACGTGTCTTTCAAAGACGGAATCTAGTAAATTATACTGAAAGATATGATCTGATGCACGATATCGCAATGAGGATATTACAGTCTGAAAATCAGTACGTGAAGACGAAGTTGAAAAAATAAGTCGTGTTAGCCCCGCGACAGTGCCTGCCCATAACGTATCCCCATATACAGCGACAGCATTTATATCATCTGAGGGAAGGCCATTAAAATGGTCAAAATGAAGGACGGACCAATCTGCATTTAGACCGTACACGCCTTTGTTAGTTGCCATCCAAAGCCGGCCGTCATTAGCACGAAATAAAGATTGGATATTTTCAATCGGTTTAGATAAATGCTCATTGACAATAGTAACAGATTTAACTGCTTCATCAGCAATCTCCACCCATAAGAGACCAGAAGTCGGCGTTACTACCCATAAATGATTTTTGTCTGCAGTTTGAATAGCGCTTATGCGGGTTTTTAATATAGGAAAGCTCTCTCCCCAATTATAGGCTAAGCTATCAGGTCCACAGAAGAGGCCATCTGGCCTACCAATCCATAACTTACCAATTCCATCTTGCCCTAATGCTGTAAAACGTCG
>JBGAJY010000247.1:0-7880 GCA_044224705.1 Saprospiraceae bacterium | reverse complement strand
AGCCTGCTTGATTTCGTCGTCGAACAGCATCCGCACAGCGGGTGTGTAGGAGTCGTCGAACTGGCCGGTGCGCGCAGCCCACAGGTAGGCAAGCAAAAAGCCGGAGGCCACCACAAGGCTGACGAGAACAAGAAAAAACAAAATTGCCATGGAGAATTACAGTTGTTCCTTTGAAATCGGCGGCAAGGTCCGCAAGTGTGACAGGGGGGGGGATGACTCCAATCACAAAGGAGGTTGATGTTGATCAACTTGAAGTAGCAGTTGCAGTTGCACTTAGTATAGGGTACGCTACTGCTACTGCTACTGCAACTGCTACTGACTGCCCTCCACGTCGTTCCCTTGGTGCATCACCAGCAAAGGCGTATTCGTGTGCAGCAGCATTTTTTTAGTGGCGCTGGGGTGTAACAGACTCTGCCACAGCCCCCGACGGTGCGTGACGAATACGTAGAGGTCGTTTTTATGCGCGTAGGCGTACTCGTGAAGCTGGTCCACCAAATCGTCGCCCGTCATTTTTTCGAAAATAAAAGGTTTGCCGGCTTCGCTGAATTTGTAGTGGATTTCGAACAACATCCGCTCCACAGCCAGGTCTTTTTCCGCCGGCGGCCCTACGTGCACAAAGTGAATCTGCGCTTCAAACTGTTGGGAAAAAGTAGCCAACTGCTGGATTTTATCCGGATCGTTGCTCTCAAAATTGCTCGCGTACAGAATGTTATGAAAGCCCTGCCATTCCGCTCTTTCCGGAATGAGCAGCACCGGACAATGCGCGTTTTGCGAAACCCAGGCACTGACGGTCCCGAACAAACGGGCGGCCAGATTGCCTGTGCCCGTAGCGCCCATGACCAGAAGGTCAAATTTGGGCGACAAATTTTCCAGCACTTCTTCCGGCGCGCCAAACACCACATTGGTACGGATGCGGGGCAGGCGGCCCGACTGACCGGGGCCAGGATTATCGGATGGCGGCATTTTCATCCATTTTTTCGGCGTATCGGCGGCAAACGCTTCGAGCTCGTTGCGCAGCGTCATCAGATAGCTGCTCAAAAAACCGGAGGAAGATGCCTTGGCCCCGTCGAACAGGTCGCTCATGGCGTGTACCAGTTCGATGGAAGCGCCGAATTTCAGGGCAAGTTCCCAGGCAAACCGAAAGGCGTTTTCCGAACCCGGACTAAAATCGATCGGGACCAGAATTCTGCGGAGTCGATATAATTTGGCGCGGTACAGCGAACGGCGACGAAGCAAACGGGTCAGCTCTGCCACGGAGGGCACCTCCCCTTCCGATATGATCTGACCATCCACGACGAGTGCGGGCGTACTGCCCACACCCGATGCGGTGATCTGATTCACTTCGGTAATCTCTTCAACCTTGCCAACCAGAGGACACAGCCGCAAAGCCGCCGCTACGTTCTCACGCAACGAGCGGGTTTTGGCGTCCCCGATGCCGAAGATTTGGATGGTAGTCATTGTTTGAGAACGATGGGATCGATGAACAGGCAGCGGAGCAGGTATTAGTTCTGTTGATACGCCGGTGCTCTGTCTGAAACGGTGCGTTGCATTCATAATCAGGTGATTGTTACAGCCTCTCCCCCCCACTACTTTTTGCCTTCCGGCAAATCAGCATACACGTCTTCGGGGTGAGCCGGCTTTTCATTGAGCATCGCTTTCATCACGTCGAAAGGCGTGACGATGCCCACCAATTCGTCCTTGTCCACCACCGGAAGCGCGTGGAAGCGATTGAGGCTGAATACTTCGAGGGCTACATTGATGCGGTCGTCGCTTTCCAGTTTGGCCAGGCGGCGTGTCATGAGGTCTTCCACTTTGACATGGCCCAGCTTCGTCTCGAAACCGGCGCCTTCATGGACACCTTTCATTCCGGCCACATAGCAGTCAAAATCGGACTTACTCAACAGGCCGACGATCTGCCGGAACCGCACCACCGGAATATGGTGAATATGGTGTGCGTTGAATAAATCCCGCGCAACAAGCAGGTTGTCTTCGGGGTTGACCGTCCATAACTGGCTGGTCATAATCGTAGAAATCGTTGCAAAAGCGTTCATAATAAGAGGATAGTTTGTTTTGATGCAAAAGTGACGCGACCCCGGCCGCTGTTTAATGACAGAAGTCACGACACGGAATGATACCCGTCAGGCGCATCAGCTCGGCCTCATTTTCTAACTTTGCCGAATGGAACACAACTCGAAAGAGGATCTCCTGCTCCGTTATCGCGCCGTCGTGGAGACAGCTGTGGATGGCATTATCAGTATTGATCCGGCAGGAATCATGGAAAGCGTCAATCCGGCAGCCTGCCGGCTGTTCGGATATGCCATGGATGAACTGATCGGCCGGCACATCAGCATGCTGATGCCTCAGCCCCACCGCGACGCCCACGATGGTTACATAAACCGCTATCTGCAAACCGGCGAAAAACGCATTATCGGTATTGGCCGGGAGGTAAAAGGTTTGAGAAAAAACGGCACCCAATTCCCGTTCTGGCTCAGCGTGGCGGAGATCAGAATGGCTGGACAAATCATTTTTACCGGTTTTATCCACGACATTACCGACCTGAAAAAAGCCGAAGCAGAGGTACGGCAGTTGAATTCCGACCTCGAAAAGAAGGTCAACGACCGTACCGAACAACTCGCCGAGGTAGTCAATCAACTCCTCACCTCCAACAAAGCCCTCGAACGTGAGGTACGGGTTCGAATCGCGGCCGAAGAGGCCCTCAACCAGAACCGCGACGAGCTCATGCGCGCACTCGACCGCGAACGCGAACTGGGCGAACTGAAAACCCGTTTCGTGGCCCTGGCTTCGCACGAATTCCGAACGCCTCTCAGCACCATTTTGTCCTCGGCCTCACTCGTCAAGCGCTACGCCGACATGGGCAATCTCGAAAAACAGGATTTCCACCTGGAAAAGATCCGCATGGGCGTCAATCACCTGACAGGCATCCTCAATGACTTCCTCAACCTCACCAAACTCGAAGAGGGCATGGTGGAAAACCACCCGGAAAGTTTCATCCTGACCGATTTCGCCGCCGAAATCACCGATGAAATGAGCCCCCTGGCCAAACCCAACCAGCACATCCTCTGGACCGACCGCACCGGCGGCGAAACCGTCAGCCTCGACCGCAGAATTCTGAAAAACGTTCTGTACAACCTGATCTCCAACGCGCTCAAATACAGCGACCGCGACGTGCAATGCCGTTCCTCCTTTACTACCGGCCTGCTCGAAATTGAAGTACGCGACCATGGCATCGGTATCCCTGAAAGCGAGCAAAAACACCTGTTCGACCGTTTTTTCCGGGCCAAAAATGCCATGCACATCCAGGGCACCGGCCTGGGCCTGAATATCGTGCGCCGGTACCTCGATCTGTTGGGGGGCGATATCAACTTCACGAGCAATGAAGGCGAAGGCACAACATTTACGCTACGGCTTCCTATCCATCAACGATGATTATTGTCTTTCTTTGAGGGTCGAAAAAACGATACCTTGATTTCGGAAATACCACTGTCTGTTTGATTTACCCTGTCCCGCATGAAAAAAATCCTGATCGTCGAAGACAATACCGATGTCCGTGAAAACCTGGCGGAGATTCTTGAACTCAGCGGCTACGAACCCCTGACTGCCGAAAACGGAAAAGTCGGCGTCGAAAAAGCCCTGCACGACCAGCCGGACCTCATTCTTTGCGACGTCATGATGCCCGAACTCGACGGCTTTGGCGTGCTGCACATCCTCAGCCGCAACCAACGCACCGCCGACATCCCCTTCATTTTCCTCACCGCCAAGGCCGAACGGGACGATTTCCGCCGCGGCATGTCGCTCGGCGCCGATGATTACATCACCAAACCCTTCGACGAGACGGTCCTGCTGGAAACCATCGAAGCCCGCCTGAAAAAAAGCGAACGCCTGCGCGCCGCATCGGGCCCCGACGGCGGCGGCACCCTCGAACGCTTCATCAACGAAGCCAAAGCCCTGGAAGCCATCCGGCATTTGTCGGACAACCGGGAAGTGCGCATTTACCGCAAAAAAGACCCCATTTTCCGCGAAGGCGATACGCCGCGCTGGCTTTTTTACCTGGAAAAAGGACAAGCCAAGGTGTTCAAAACCGCCGAAGACGGCCGCGAATTCATCACCAGGGTAGCCACCGCCGGCGACTTCATCGGCTACCTGGCCCTGCTGAACGACGACAATTATACCGAAAGCGCCACCGCCCTCGAAGGCTGCGAAATCAAACTGATCCCCAAACAGGAATTTTACACGCTCGTTTACGGCCACCGCGACGTGACGGCCCGATTCCTCAAACTGCTCGCCAACCACGTCGCCGACCAGGAACAACAACTCATCGACCTGGCTTACAACTCCGTGCGCCGCCGCGTCGCCGCCGCCCTCGTGTACCTGTACGACCAGGGTAACCGAGAGATCAATCTGCTCCGGGAAGACCTTGCCGCCCTCGCCGGCACCGCCAAGGAAACCCTCATCCGGACCCTTACCGACTTCCGCGAAACGGGCCTGGTCGAGATTCATGAAGGCGTCATTTCCGTTCGCAAAATCGATCACCTGCGCAACATGCCCAACTGATTCCGCGACACCTTCGACTGAATCTGTTTGAATTACGATTAATAGATTACATGATTGTTGATTTTAGAGGTAGAATTTGGATCGTAGAGGTAAAAGGGGAGAGCAGTAGGCTCGCCAACCCTTTTTACTTCAAAAATCAACAATCATGCAATCTATTAATCGTAACTCAAACAGACCCACGCACTAAATTTCGCTTATGACCATCCTGTCCTCCCTCTCTCCTACTGCCATCCGGCTCCGCCTGATGGCCTGCCTGGCATTCAGCGTGGTTTTTATCAGCCAGTGCCAGTCGCAGTTCAGGCCGCCACAGGTGGAAATTACCAACAAAGACACCGTGGGTTACGGCTTCCTCCAACTGGAAAGCAACGACATCGAAAACCCCGCCCACCTTGAACCGTTTTTTCAAAAACTCTACATCCAGCGCACCCAGGGCGGTCAGAAAATCAATATCGTGCACCTCGGCGACTCGCACATTCTGGGCAATTTCCTGACCCAGGAAGTGCGGACCCGCATGCAGAAAAACTTCGGCGACGCGGGCCGGGGCCTCATTTTCCCATACAAACTGGCCGGTTCCAACGGCCCGCGCGATTTCCTCGTCGAAAGCGGCTGCCGCTATTGGCGCTCCTCCAACTGCCAGCAGGACCTGGGCGAATCGACCACCTACGGCATCTCGGGCTTTTGCCTCGAAACCTCCAATGCCACCTGCGACCTCACCTTCCGCCTGCGCGACACGGCCACCGCCGAAACCCGCCTGTTTACCAAAGTGACGCTTTTTTATAAAAAATCACCGGAAACGCCGGAAGTGGAGATCAGCGACGACCTCACCGGCCAAACAGCACAACTCTTTCTGGAAGACGAATTGTCCAGTTCCTTCTATTTCGACCGCCCCGTCGGACAATTTACCCTGAAACAAAAACGCACCGACGCCCGCCAGAAATCGCTGGCACTCGACGGTATCGAACTGGAAAACGAGCTCTCCGGAGTGCTTTACCACTCCATCGGCGTCAACGGCGGCAAGTATTTCGACTTCGCCCGCGCCAAAAACTTCGCCACGGAGGTGGGCAAGCTGTCGCCCGACCTGATTATCCTGTCCTTCGGCACCAACGAAGCGCAGGGCAAAATGGATCCCCGCACCTTTTACCGCCAGATCGACGGGCTGGTAAAGCAATTGCTCGAACAATCGCCCAATGCCTGCCTGCTCTTCACCACCCCGGCCGATTCGTACCTGCGCGGCAAAGGATTCAACCCCTATCTGCCGGTCGTGAGCGCCACCATTGTCCAATATGCCAAGGAAAAAGGCTATGCCTGCTGGGATTTTTTCTCACTGAGCGGCGGGGAAAAATCGGCCCAGAACTGGAAGTCCAGCGGATTGATGACCTCCGATTCGGTGCACTACACGAAATTCGGGTACGCGGCGCAGGGCAAGCTGTTTTACCAGAGTCTGATGCACGGGTACAATGAATTTGCGCAAACGCGACCGTGATTTTTGGTGTTTTGTGTTCTCTCCCCCCTTAACCCTCTTCAGTATCCCGTGCCATCTTATCCTGAATCTTAATTTCTTCCAGGTCGATCAGGGATAGATATTTCCGGATCAAATCTTCATCGAATTCCGCCCGGTGATTCATTTCATAAAGCAGTTTTCGTTGTCCTTCCAATAACTCCAGATACACCCGCTGGAATTTTGCCAGCGCATTGTCCGTCGCGCGGTCGGCTTCCATCAAATCCTGCAGGAAAAATTCCAAGTCCAGCTGGAGCCTCGCGTACAGGTTCCTTAAATGCTCGTTCTGGCCCAGGTCGTCTTTATATTTTCCCTCCAGTAACTGCAGGGAGGTGTACGCGATTTTCTTTTGAATAATCTTCTCCTGCTGCTGTTCAGGAATCGGGTTCAACTCGTCCTGTAAATCGAGTTTGCGAATCACCCAGGGGAGCGTAAGGCCCTGGATCACCAGGGTGAAAAGAATGACGACGAATGTGATAAACAGGATCAGGTTGCGATGGGGGAAAGGCTGCCCTTCGCTGACGACCAGGGGAATAGACAGCGCGGCCGCCAGCGACACGACCCCGCGCATGCCGGCCCATCCCAGCACGACCGGTCCTTTCCAGCCCGGATTGGCCTGGGCCACCCGGATAAAGCGGCTCATAAACCGCGTAAACACCGAAGCCCCCAGGGTGCAGAGCAGCCTGCACACGATCAGCACCAGTGAAATGGCCACCCCGTAGCCTATCGCTTCCGCGATGCCGGTGTCGCCGAGTTGCCGAGTGATGGACGGCAACTGGAGCCCGATGAGCATAAAAACCAGTCCGTTCAGCACAAATCCCAGGACAGACCAAAAATTCAGGCCCTGGATGCGACTCCGGTACGTAAGCATGCTCTGGCGTTTGCCGGAGAGCAGCAGCCCGCCGCTCACGACCGCCAATACCCCGGAAAAGTGGAAGTATTCGGCGAAATAATACATGCAGTAAGGGATCACCAGGCTCAAAACGATGTCCATGCTCGGCGTGGTGGGCAGCCAACGATGGATGGCATAAAAAATCAACCCGATAAAGAGGCCGATCAGGGTTCCCATCAGCACCACCACGAAAAAGTTGGTCGTGGCCTGCTGAAAGTGAAATTGACCGGTAATGATGGCCGCCAGGGCAAAGCGGAACACGATAAGCGACGCGGCGTCGTTCAGCAGGCTTTCTCCTTCGACAATGCTCACGAAGGCTTTCGGAACGTTCACCTGCCGCATGATGGTCGTCGCCGAAATGGCGTCGGGCGGGGAAATGATGCCGCCCAGGAGAAACCCGAGCGCCAGGGTGAACCCCGGAATGAATGCCCAGGATGCCACGGCAACCACGCACGACGTCAGCACCACGATGGGAAACGCAAAACTGAGGATGATGCGCCGCCATCTCCAGAATTCTTTCCAGGAGACCTGCCAGGCCGCTTCGTAAAGCAAGGGCGGCAGAAAAATAAAAAATACCAGCTCCGGGTCAATCGTGATGTCGGAAAACCTGGAAGTGAAACTGAGGGCCAGTCCGCCGAGCACCAGCACAATCGGGTAAGCCAGTCGAAGCTTTCCGGCGAGCATGACCAGGGCCAGAATAATCAGGATCAGGAAAACGTATTGGATAAAAAGTTCCGGCATGAAGGGAGGTTAAAAGTAAACAAAGCAAATGTGCAGATATAGTGCGGGGCCCGGAACTTTAAGGCCTTCATTTTATGATTAAGGTCATTCTATTCTTTGCAAACGCCCAACGGCCCTGCCACCGTCTTCCCACGTAATTTCCCAAAAATAGCTGCCTGCCGGCAAAGCGTCGAGTTG
>JBGAJY010000246.1:0-7885 GCA_044224705.1 Saprospiraceae bacterium | reverse complement strand
CGATTTCCGGCCGGAAATTTTGCCGGAAAAAAACCGTGCGCGGCAATTGCGCGATCAGCTCCGAACACACTTTTTTTTCAAAAGAAAGCCGGCTAATTACTTTAAAATCAATATTTTGAGGATAAAAAAACCAGGGCCCGGCATAACTAGTGAACGGCGGCAGCTGTACCACCGGCAACCCCCAATGATGCCTGCGAAACCAGGGCAAGACGCCCGTTACGCCGCCGCCGTCGTGGGCGACGCACACGCCCCAATGCTCGGCGCCGCCGCACACCGCATCGAGCCACCAGGGCTGGAAGTGCAGGGGCAGCCAGGCCCGGCGGCACAATTCCCGGTACTCCGTTTGGCGGCTGCGCTCGTCTTTTGATACTTTTGCGGACATCAGCGCGATAATACGGCGAAAGCGGTGCTACTTACTCTTTCGCATACTCACTCATTCATCCATTGTCCATGACGCTCCGTGCCTTCTTCGATTACCTCGGCGAAAACCCGCTTGTTTTGCTGGCCTATTTTGCCCTGATCCCGATCACTGCGCTCATCGCCGGCGTGCTGGGCCGCGGCGAAGGCCACGAATCGCCCTGGAAATACCTGTACAGCCTGCTGATCTACGGCGTATGCATCCCTGGCATTTTTGCTGTGGCGCTGAGCGTGTATTTTTTCCTCTTCGAACGCGGCAGCATCATGAATGCCAATGTGCTGATCCAGGTTTTGCCCATCGTTTCGATGCTGCTGACGCTGGCCCTGATCCGCAACAACACCAGTTTCGACACCATTCCGGGTTTTGGAAAAATATCGAGCCTCATGATGATGATCGGGGCCGTCATCGTGCTGATGTACCTGCTCGACCGCACCCATATCATCGCCTTTGCCTACATACCGGTGCAGTACCTGATCCTGATCGTGGTAGGATTGCTGCTGGCCTTCCGCTTCGGGTTGAAGCAGCTGATCGCCCGCTGAGGCGTTTACCATTCATGCTTGTTCCTCCTCTGCACGTGATTTTTTTTGTAAAAAACATCTTTCCACCGCTTCTCCTGGCCGTCCTGTTGTTCGGCGCCTGTGAAAACGCCCTGCGTAAAGAACAGGAAGTGTTTACCCAGAACGACGTGGTGGTGGAAGTGGCGCGCGGCGTGGAAATCCTGTATTCCGACAGCGCGAGGGTGCGGGTGCGAATTACCGGCCCGCTGCTGCACAATTTTACGGAACGGGAAGATCCGCGCCAGGAATTTCCCGGCGGCATCAAAGTCGATTTTCTCGACGATGCACAGCAGATCAAAAGCACGCTGACCGCCAAGACCGCCGTACGCCGTCAGGAAAAAGGGCAGGTGCACGCACGGGATTCGGTGGTGCTCACCACGGCGCGCGGCGAACGCCTGGAAACCGAAGAACTCATCTGGGATGAAAAAACGGAGAAGGTTTTTACGGACAAATTTGTCAAAGTGACCAAACCCGGCGAGATCATCTACGGCTACGGCCTCGAAGCCAACCAGGATTTCTCTTACTGGAAAATCACCGTCCCCAAAGGCCGAATCAAGGCCGAACAGGTGGACAAAGCCTTGCAATAAACACCCGGCACCATGGACGCTGACGCCTCCCGATCTCGTTTTTCCGGCTTCCGCATCGGTAGCCATTCCTTCGGGGCCACGCTCCTGTTGTGCCTGCTGAGCGTGGGATTGGCCGCGTGGGCCTTGCCGCAGTTTTATTTCGCCCTGGGCACGGGCTGGGTGGCCCCGATGCTGTTGTCGATGCTGGTTTTTGTGGGGCTGCTGTTGTTCAAAAAACAGATTTTCAGAAACATCTACCAAAACGAACCCCGCGAAGGCGACGCCGCGCTGCTCGAATATTTCGTTCAGCAAAATACCTCCGCTACCGAAGAGGAAGAGGAAATCGCAGTGGAATTGCTCGAAAACGCCCTGCAACTCAAAGACGTGCGGGCCCACGACTGCATGGCGCCGCGTTCCGAAATCGTGTACGTGGACGTTTCGGCCTCCGTGGAGGAACTGCGCCAATTGTTCGTCGAAAGCAGCCTCTCCCGCATCCTGGTGACCGACGGCGAACTCGATCACGTGCTTGGCTACGTGCACGTGCAGCAGCTTTTTGCGCTGCCGCAGAGCATCCGGGGTATGGCGCTGCCGATTTATTTCGTCCCGGAAACGATTTCGGTCAAAGACTTGTTGAACAAGTTTATCAAAAACCGCAGCAGCATCGCCTGCGTGGTGGACGAATACGGCAGCCTTGCCGGACTGGTCACGCTCGAAGACGCGCTGGAGCAATTGTTCGGCGAAATCGACGACGAGCACGACCACGAGGAATTCATCGAAGCCCGCGTAAATGACCGCGAATTCATTTTCTCCGGCCGGCTCCGCGTCGATGACCTGAACGAAAAATACCCCGAACTGAATCTCCCTGAAGGCGATTACCAAACGCTCTCCGGCTACCTCGTGCATGCCATGCAACACATCCCCGAACAGGGCGCCCGGATCGAACTGAACGGCCGAATTTTCGTGTTGGAACTGGTGAGCGACCGGAAGATCGAGACGGTGAGAATTTTACTGGATTGATTCGATTGATCCGATTGAACGATTGATTCGATTATTCGGGATCGCGTACAATCGGATTATTCGAATCAATCAAAACAATCGAATCCATTAAAAATGCCCACAGGAACCGTCACCAAATCAACCGGCAGCTGGTACAACGTCCGCCTCGACGACACGGGCGAAATGCTGCAATGCCGCATCGTGGGCAAATTCCGCCTCGACGACGTGCCGCTCACCAACCCGGTGGCCGTGGGCGACCGCGTGGAAGTGCATCGCGAAGGGGTGTCGGATGCGGAAGGCATGATCAACAAAATCCTGCCGCGCCGCAACTTCGTCGTGCGCCAGTCGCCGCGCCGCAAACACGACCTGCACCTGCTGGCCGCCAACATCGACCAGGCCGTGCTCATCGTGACCGTCGTGCAACCCAACCTGAAACCGGGTTTTATCGACCGTTTTTTGCTGATGACCGAGCCCCACGAAATCCCCGTCACCATCGTGTTCAACAAAGGCGACCTGTACACCGACGACGACGTGGCCCTGTTTTTCAGCATGAAAGAGGTGTATGAAAAGATCGGCTACCGCGTTATCGCCACTTCGGTGGTGGACAACAAAGGCCTCGACACCCTCCGCGACATTTTAAAAGACAAAACCACACTGATCAGCGGGCAATCCGGCGTCGGGAAAAGCAGCCTGATCAACGCCATCCAGCCCCAGCTCGAACTGCGCACGGCCGACATCAGTGATTACTCCGGCAAAGGCCAGCACACGACCACCTTCGCCGAAATGTTCGAACTGGATTTCGGTGGCCGCCTCATCGACACGCCGGGCATTAAAACGCTGGGTTTCAACAACAAGGACGCGCAAAACGTGGCGCACAGCTTCCGCGAATTTTTCGAACTGTCCGATCAATGCCGCTTCGGCGCCTCCTGCCTGCACCGCAACGAACCCGGCTGCGCCGTCCGCGAGGCGGTGAAAAAAGGCGAGCTGAGCGAGCTGCGCTACATCAATTATCTCGGGATACTGGAAGAAGTGGAGGATCAGAACTACTGGGAAAGGCACAAGGAGATTGAATAATTGATTCGATTGGCCGATTGATTCGATTGTACGCGATCGTGTATAATTGAATCAATCGGCCAATCGCACAATCGAATCATTCAAATCACATTTCCATCACCGTCCCGCACTGCTGACACGTCCGCGCCGCCACATCGTCTTTGAATTCGCCGATGGCTTGTTTGATCTGCGTGCCGATGTCTTTGAGCGGGAAACCGGCTTCGTGCAGCGGAGCACCGCAGTTTTCGCAGAACCAGAGGAGTTTGTCCACTTCGCCCTCGTGGCGCTTGCGCTCGAGCACAAGGCCTACGGTGCCGGCAGGGCGCTGCGGCGAGTGCGGCACACGCGGCGGCAGCAGGAACATCTCGCCTTCGCGGATGTCGATGGTCTCGGGTTTGCCGTCTTCGTTGATGATTTTGACCTGGATGTCGCCTTCGAGCTGGTAAAACAGCTCTTCGCCTTCTTCCCAGTGGTAGTCTTTGCGGCCGTTGGGGCCTCCGACGATCATGACGATAAAATCGTCGTTATCGACGTAAATCTGTTTGTTGCCCACCGGCGGCTGAAGCAGGTGGCGGTTGTCATTGATCCAGTTCTGGAGGTTGAAGGGCTTGGCGATTGGCATGGCTGATCAAATTTTATACTGACAAAAGTACAACACCTGCCAGGATGAAAAGGGCCTTTTCAAAACGACAGCCGTTACTTTGCCGGCATCAGCGGTTCACGGATCAGGATCACCAGGGAGTCGGCTTTGAAATAATCTTTGGCCTGCACGCCGTCCGGATGATCGAACACTGCCACCGGGATACCACGCGATTCGAGGTCTTTCAGGTCGGGTGGAGCGGGGTACCAGCTGTACGCCGTGCGGTCGGACCAGAACATGGCCTCCAGCGATTCGAAGTCGTTGGTTTTACTGAAATTGAATACAGCCCCACCCGGTGGCACCCACTCGTTGATCCTGCGCAGGATGGGCAGGTTGTGTAGTTTGCGTTCGCGCAGGGCAAGGGCGCCGGGGTCGCCGGGATGAAGATGATTTTCCCAAATCCGATCCGGTTGAAGCGTGAGGCAGCCGCATAGCAGGAGCAGCGCTGCGGATGCCGGCATGATGGCCTGGTTGATCGCTTTTTTTTCGAAAAAATAAACCGCCCAACGAATGGCCAGGCCGAACAGCAGGTAAACGAGCGCAGAACTGAAATAGACGTAACCGGTCAGCTTGGTTTGTGCAATGAAGGAAAAGAAACCGTAAACCAATATCAGTGCCGTCAGCACGGCGCGGCGCGGCCTTGCCCCGACCGAACCTGTCCACAAGGCCGCTAGCCCTGTCAGTGCCGCCAGCCACATCCATGAGCCGTAGTGTTCGGCAAAATGCCGGAAATAAAAAGTCCAGTCGCCGCCATGGCGCTCCAGCACTTCGAACAAATGGCGGTTGGTAAATTCCTGCTCATAGGCAGCTTCCTTCGGGAAAGCCCGATGGATATACAACTGCCAGGGCAAAAAAACCGCACAAGCAGCAGCAAACGCCGCCAACATTCGCCGCAATTCCAGCCATCTGCCGTCGCTGCGCAGCCGCCACAGCCAGTCGACCCCCCAAACCCCGAACACCAGCAACCCGGTCAGCCATTTGCACAACACAGCCATGCCCGCAAATACGCCAGTGGCAATGGCCCATCGCCAGGGCCGGTCGCCCTGGCCGAAGTATTCCATCAAAGTCCACAGGCTGAGCGTGACATAGAACAAAAAGGCCTGGTCGTTGTGGTCCATGCCCTGAAAACCGGACACCAGTTCGAGTTGAAAGCCCGCGAAAACACTGAGAAATGCCGCGTAAAACCCCGTTTTTTTATCCCACAACAGCGTGCCCATACGGAACACCGGCCACAGCATCAAGGCCCCCATCAATACGCTGGGCAAGCGCAGGCTCCATGAATCAACCCCGAAAACGCCCATACTGAGCGCCATTTGCCAGAGAAAAAGCGGCTGTTTGTGCAGCCAGACGTGGTTGCAGCACCATTCCGTGTAATCGTAGGGGAACAAAGGATTGGTCCGCAACATGGGCTTGAAGGGCTCCTGAATCATGTTTTTGGCCACGAGTGCATGAAAACGTTCGTCCCAGTCGTGCAAAAAAGGATCGACTCCGGCCATCCACCAGCGCAGCAGGAATGCCGCGGCGATCAGGCCCGTTATGGCCGGAAACGTACGCTGGCGCCATTGGAACTGGTAAATGCTCCACAAGGACAAGGCGAGGGCGAGTATGGGTAGCGCGAAGTTCAGGGGTGAGGAAGTTTGAACGTTGGACAGGAATTAGCCCGACAAAAGTACGATTCCGGCGAGGATCAATCCTGCCCCCAGCAAGCGTATCCTGAAATGCTCCTCCGTCAGCAGCCGCGCGCCCAAAAACACCCCGATCACGATGCTTAATTCCCGCACCGGCGCCACAATGTGCACCGGGGCCGTGCGCATGGCGTACAACACCAGCAAAAAACCCAAAGGCGAAATAAGCGCCACGGCCAGCACTTTCCAGCGGTGCTCCCGCCATATCCGGCCGATCTCCGCCCGGCGCTTGCGGGCCACGCCGGCCAGCGCGATCACCCGTATCGGATGGGAACTGGCTTCGAGCAACAAAGGCGGTATGGCAAGGGTTTTTACCGAAAAGCCGTCCCAGACGGTGTACGATGCAATAAGGACACCCGTGGTAATGCCGTAAACCAACCCGTCGCGGCGCTTCTTCGGATCGCTGCTCGCGCGGCCGATACCGGAGATCAGCAGCACCCCGGCAACCACGAGCCCGAGCCCCGCGATGGAGAACGGACTGAGCCGTTCATGCAAAAAAAGCACCGCGCCCAGGGTGGCAAACACCGGCCCGCTGCCCCGGGCAAGGGGATACACCACCGACAGGTCCGCCACGGCGTAGCCTTTTTGCAAAACGAGGAAATACACCAGGTGCAGCACCCCTGTAAGCAGGAGGGCGCCCACGTTCAGCGCCGACCATTCGAAGCCGTACAAAGCGATGTAAACAAAGGAAAAAGGCAGCAGCAACACCGACATCACCACCGCGAGCAGCCAGACAAATGCGGCTCCGCCGGGGATGGTTTTGGCCAGAAAATTCCAAATAGCGTGCAAAACGGCGGAACACAGCACCAGCAACAGGCTTGTGGTCTCCATCGCTCAACGGACCGCGTAGGCCACTTGCCCCGATCTGAAATCTTCCCGCACGGGTTGAAAAACGTCGAGGATACGGCAGGCCGTGAGGGCCCTGCCCGAATGCGGCACGTTGGACGGTATAACGAGCGTCTGGCCCGCGCGAAGCAGCATGCGCTCGCCGCCAAGTACGAATTCGAACTCGCCTTCGAGCAGGTTGGCGACCTGTTCGTGCACGTGGTGGTGCTCCGGCAGTTCGGCGCCGGCTTCGATGTCGACGAAAGCCAGGGTCATGTTTTCGGTGTGGATCATGCGGGCCGTAAACCCGCGGGAGATTTCAAACGGCTCGATGCCGGCGATGGTGTATTGCATAATTTGTGTTTGGGCTGTAACATCGCCAAAGGTATTTTCGTCTCCTCCGTATTACGTCACTCATCAAGGATTAGCTATGAAAAAAATTTGCCTTTTGCTCGCAGCGATTTCGCTGACAGCCCACATCGCCACCGCCCAAAACGAGGCGCTCAACGGTTTTATCGAGAAATACCGGCAGGACAAAGCCTTCACCTTTGCCTACCTCAGCAAGGATCTTTTTGAAGTCGTGTCCAAAACCCGGGTGGAAGACCAGAACTGGAAAAAACTCCACAACGTGGTCAAAAACATCGGCAGCCTGCGCATCCTCGCGGCCGACAGCATCGAGACCGGCCGGGCACTGTTCAAGGAAGCCCTGGCGCTCGTGCCCACCGACGAGGTGGACGAACTGCTCACTGTGCGCGACGGGACCGACGACGTCCGCATTTGGGTCAGGGAAGAGGATGCCGTCGTGTCGAACCTGATCCTGCTGGTCGGTTCGCCCGACGAGTTCGTTCTGGTCTGTTTTACCGGCAATCTCGAACTGGGCAACCTCGGCGAACTGGCCCGCCTGTTCAATGCCGAAGAAGCCCAGAGCATTGCCCGGGCCGCCGCTGCGGTGGCTCCCGAGTTCGGGATCAGCCCCAACCCGAGCAGCGGCGAATTTACCCTGCGATACGCCGACGAACAGGACCAGCCCCGGCGGCTGAGCATTGCCGATCAAAACGGCCGCGTGGTGCTCACCCGCGACTTGTCGGGTTCTGCCAGCCAGAACATCGAAGTGCGGGATTTGCCCGCCGGATTGTATTGGGTAC
>JBGAJY010000245.1:0-7911 GCA_044224705.1 Saprospiraceae bacterium | reverse complement strand
ACGGTCGTCAATTTTCTTAAAACAAAAATTCAAGCCTGCGGCAAGTGTACAAACTCCATTTTTGCCCTGGCGGTTTTTCACTGCTAAGGTGCTAATTCGCAAAAAAATCGCGAATTCTTAGCGTCTCAACGCCTTAGCGGTGAAAAACCGCGCCACGAGTAACCGGATATCCACGACCATGCCGCAACAGGAACTGGAACAACAATTTCGCCAAGGCGTTCGCTGGTCGCTGATCGGGTCTTTCGGCGCGACCCTCTTCCAGTTTTTGCAAATGGTCGTTTTCGCACGGCTGGCGGGGCCCGAACAGGCTGGAGACTATGCTCTGGCGGCGGTATTCATGGGTTTACTGACGCCCCTGGCTGAGGCTGGATTGAGCCAGGCGCTGGTGTCGGCCCGCGCGCTTACGCCGCGGCATTTCGTTACGTTATCGTGGTTGAATTTTGTGGTAAGTGCGTTGATATTCAGTGCATTATGGCTTCTGGGGCCTTGGGTCGCCGCATGGTACCAACGCCCTGCACTGGCTACGTTGCTTCCGGTAATGGGCATTGCGCTGCTCGCAACGCCGCTGGGTGCGCAATATGGCGCCTTGCTGGCCAGAGACCTGCGCTTTGATGCGGCCGCCAAAATTCAGGTCGTCAGCGGCGCTTTGAGTTTTCTGGCGGTGGCCTTTTTGGCCTGGAAGGGCTGGGGACCCTGGGCCATGGCAACGGGTTTTATTGTAAAAAATGTGTTGGCATCGCTTGGATGCTGGCTGTCTGCGCGACGGCATTTTCCTGTGAAATGGCTGAAAATCAGTCCATTATCCGAAATAATGCCCTATTTGCGTTTTGCCGTGTTCGACCTTTCGGCGCGTTGGGCGGATTACCTCGCCAATTGGCTGGACAGCCTGATCGTAGGCAAATGGCTGGGCGCCTCGTCCCTCGGTTTTTACAATCTGGCTTATACGATCGGCACTTTGCCTACAGCCCGGCTGGGTTATGTGGTGACCCGGGTTACCTTTCCGCTGTTTGCGAGAACGCAAGGCGATCTGAGCCTTCGGCAGACCATTTTTCAGCGGGCCAGCCGCGATGTGGCGCTGCTTTTGTTTCCCGTGTACGCCACGCTGGCGCTGTTTTCTACTGAACTGATTCAACTTGTTTACGGTCCGGCCTGGCTGCCTTCGGCGCCTTTGTTATGTGCCTTCGGGGTGGCGGGGCTGGTGCGGACATTGGCTGCGGTATTCCCGCAATTGACCCGGGGTATCGGGAAGCCGCAGTTGCTGTTCACCTGGTTGCTGGCCTGGACGCTGGCGGCCAACTCGGTGCTTTGCCTGGTGTTATGGTGCAGTCCCGACACGGCCTCCGCGGCATGGAGCCGGGTGGCGGCCAAAATTTTGTTCGAACTGCCCTTGTTGGCCTGGCTGGCAGGGCGTTGCGGGGTGGCGTTCGGACCTTTGCTGCACTTTGCGGGAAAGCTGTTGCAGGGCCTGGCGCCGGTGGCGATTTTGGTCGTTTTGGCGGATATTCTGATTCCGGGGTTTGGGATAAAGTTGGTGGCGAAAGCGCTGGTATGGGGAGGCGGTTTGGGTTGGTTGGTTTGGAAAGGGGCGTTGCGCGGGGAGTTTCGGGCGCTTTGGGAGAATTTTGGGAAGGGGCGTTTTTCGGAAAAAATTTGACCGTACTAAAGTCCGGCCTACCAGTCAGCGACGTAGCCGCCAGACGGAGGGTTTTTGCGAGGCCTGCCGTTCGTTGGCCACCAGCCACCAGCGGCCACCCCAGTGTGTAACTGACTCGAACTGCCTGAAAATCATGAATTTAGGCAATCGCTTGCGGGTTTTTTTGCCTTTGAAAAAATTGCTGCCAGGGAAGCCGGAAAAGAAAAACACGTCGGCCTGGGTGTGCGGCAGGAAGCCCCATTTTTTTCGGACAATGTAGGCGGTCAGGGCCAGCGTTTTGCCGTCGAGGCTCAGCGTGGCGCCCGTCACGACCCGGTCCTTGATCAAAAAACTGTCGCGGAGGATGGCGACGTACTCTATTGGCGCTGTTCCCGGAGCACCTGGTGCGGGTTGGGCAGGCAGGACGTAGTGTTTGGTGTAGCCATTTCCTTTAAAACTATTTTTGGAAAAAAGGTGCAGACTGTCCTGAAACCACACCATCGCTTCGCAGTTGAAATTCCAGTTGCGTTCGTCGGCCGGAGGGAAAGCTTGTTGGTCGGGATAGCGAAACAGGATCGAATCCAGGGCGCCGCTGACCGGGTTGTAACGGTAGATGCGCAGGTTGCGGCGGGCATTGCGGTTGCTGCCGATATCGCCGATGAATAAGTTGCCGGCCGGGTCGTGCGTGAGGTCTTCCCAGTCGCGGTTGAGGGCAGGGAGGCGGCGGGTTTCGAGTAGTTTGCCAGAGATGGGGTCGAATAAAAAGAGTTCGGGCGGATTGCGGCTGTCGTTCAGCAGCCAGAGCCGACCATCGGGCGTACGGGTCATACCCGATACTTCACGCACCTGATCGGGAAGAACACTTCGACGCGGCGGTTTGGATTGTGAAAAAAGAAGGACAGGGAGAAAAAACAGCAGCAAGTCAGCGAGCCTTGACATGAAGGTAAGAGCGTAGTTTCTGATGAAAGGGCGGGGAGCAGAGGAACCGTTTTCTTCAAAAATGAGGCCATTTTGGCCATTATGGAAAAAATAAGGGATGCACGCAGGTGCATCCCTTATGGGTTATTAGCGCAACGCAAATTACATTTTTACGATACGCGTCGTCCAGGCTGCATTGCCTTTGACAAAACGCAGGGTGTAAGTACCCGAAGGCAGGCCGGCGAGTGAAATCTGCTCGTGTTGACCCGGCTGATGTATGATCCAGATCAGGCGCCCTTCGGCGCTCATCAGTTGCAGGCGGTCGAATTGCAGGTCGGTTTGTAGCAGCACGAAGTCTTGGGCCGGATTGGGTGTCAGAAGCACATTGGCACTGAAATCGACATTTTTGACGCCCACGATGGCTTGTACATCATCCAAGTAGCGCGGAGCGATCTGATAGCCGCCCGTAAAAGGAATGCTGGAATCGAACTGACCGCCAATGCCGACCAGATGGAAGGCGCCGCTTGGTGGGGCTGAGTTGAACACATCGGTCACGTCATTATCGACGCGGATCAGGATAGTGTCCTGCGGATGATCATCGGATACCGCTCGGGCGCTGAAACCGGGGCCCATACCGGTAGCCCATTCCGAGGGATTGACCAGGTGCAGATTAAGGATGCGGATCAGGCGTGATTCGGTGGATTCGTCAGGTTTGACCACCACGAGCGGCTGCGACAGTGGGTTGCCTTGGCTGTTGAACGCGATGCTGGACGGGGCGATCTGATTCAGGCCGTTGAACTGTCCGATGACGCCCAGAACGGTGATATTGTCGCCTTCCTGGACAGTGTAACCGAAGGTTTCCTGGGCACTGAACACGTTGATACCCGCCGTATTGTTGTCGTCGATCAGGGTGAATTGTATCCCCGTGGCGCTGGCGCGCGTGTTTACGCCGTAGACGATGCCGTGCAGTTCGGCGCTTTGATTGACGGAGGGGTTGACGCCGTCGCCGTCTTCCGTAGTCACTTCGGCGATGGTAAAGACGTTGAAGCATTGCACGGTGAGGTTGACGACCGCCGTGTCGCAGGCCGCGACATCGCAAAGTTGATATACCAGGGCGTCCGGGCCGCAATAGCCGGCGTTGGGCGTGTAGAGGATGCCGTTGCCGTCGACTATGGCGGTACCGTGGGCGGGGTTGCCGGTGATAGTAAAGCCGGTGATCGGGTTAGGCTTCACGTCGTTGTCCTGCACAGACAAGTAGGACGACTGTCCGGAGAGCACCGAAGCGTTGTCGGGATTGGCGATGGTGGAGGAGGAGCAGCCCGAGGCGGCCCCGGGATTAGCGTAGATCAATTTTCCATTGAGGGTGACCCCGGTGGAAGTGGAGGCGTCCTGCCAGTTGGCCGGGTCGGCGTTGTCGGAATTGGGGTTGCAGAGGACCAGCGAGTTGCCCTGTCCATTGGCGCCAAGCGGCCAGGGGGCCGCATTTTTATAGTCCACGGAGTCGATCTGCGCACCGGCTGCGTTGTGGAGGGCGATGTCTTCGCCGGGGTTGTTGGTCAGGGCGCCGCCGCTGACCCACACGTCGTAGGGTGCGAAACCGAATATCGTTTGGAAGGCCGAAGCGGATTTGGCAAGGACGATATAAGTATTCGGACTGATGGTACTGCTGGCCGGAAAAGTATATTCGAAGCCCTGGGTGAAGGTCCAGCCGGATACATCCACGGCGCTGGTGGTTTTATTATACAATTCAATGTATTCCAGCGAATCGGTGCCGCTTTCGGGAGGGTTATACATAATTTCCGTGATCACGATCTGGGCATTGCCGGTGGCCAGTACCGCGAACAGGAGCGAAAGAGCGAGCAGAGATTTTTTCATGTTTGTTCGTTTGCGTTGGTGAGTTGGAAAAAAGGAACCCTCAAAAGTAGACAATTGCCCCGTGCCCGAGCAGCGGAAACCGTGGGAGGGCCTCTTGCCGACCTTGAAAAAATTACCTGAAATCTGTGCTTTGGGAAAATTATGTTTCAAAAGCCTGGTGGAAGTGCGCAATTTCGAAAATTATGTGTGGTAAAAACCCGGTATGGCGGACTGAAAACTTAACTGGAAATTAATGGCGGAATTGTATTTTCGCGTGCAAATAACCTTGCTCTTTGCAGTTCCAAATTTTCACTTAAATCCGTTTGAAGTATGAACAAAGTTACATTTCGTATTCCGTTCGGCAAGGCACTGTTTACCCTGGCGCTTTTGTTGTTCGGTTTGACAGCCTTTGCCCAGGTGACAACCTCGACGATTTCGGGTACGGTTACTGACACCAAGGGAGAAGCGCTCATCGGTGCGACGGTGGTCGCCACGCACGTGCCTTCCGGTACCCGTTATGGCACTGCGACCAATGCCATTGGCCATTATGTACTGCCTGCCGTTCGTGTAGGCGGTCCTTTTCTCGTTACGGTTACTTATACCGGCTTTGAAACCATGTCACGCGAGAACGTCTTCACCAACCTGGGTGTGGCCTCCAACGTGGATTTTCAACTTCAGGAGTCGGGGGTTGCCGTAGATGAAATTGTGATCACGGCTACCCGCAACGATATTTTCTCCAACCAACGCACCGGCGCTGCCCAAACCTTCAGCAATGCCCAGGTAGCCTCCCTGCCGGCCATCGGGAGCCGGTCACTGAACAGCATCACCCGGTACAGCCCGAACGGAACCGGTACAGGTTCTTTTGGCGCCCAGGACAGCCGCCTGAACAACTTCACCATCGACGGTTCGGTGTTCAACAACGGTTTCGGCCTGGGGACCGAAACGCAGGCCGGCGGGCGCACAGGCTCCACGGCCATTTCACTCGATGCCATCGAAGAACTCCAGATCAACGTGGCGCCTTTCGACGTTCGCCAATCGGGTTTCGTCGGTTCGGGCATCAATGCCGTGACCCGCGCAGGCACCAACAACTACGCCGGCTCGGCCTACTACAACTGGCGCAACAACTCCTCGACTTTTAACGGAAAAACTGCCTTCGGCCAACCGGTCCAGATCGGCAAATTTGACGAATACATCGTCGGCGCACGCCTCGGCGGCGCTATCGTCAAAAATAAACTCTTCTACTTCATTAGCGGCGAGATCGTCCGGCGTACCGAACCGGCTACGACTTATGTCGCCGACGGTTCCGCACTTCCGGGTACGGTGACCCGCGTGAAAAAATCTGATCTCGAGGAGCTGAGCCGTTTCCTTCAAACGAACTACGGCTACAATACCGGCCCTTTTGAAGGTTACAACAACGAGACAACCAGCGACAAGTTCCTCGTTCGTCTCGACTACAACCTCAACGATCGCAACAAATTCACGCTTCGCTATACCCACCACAACTCGCTGGCCGATCAGCTCATCAGCAACTCGAGCTCGGCAGGTGAAGGCCCGCGCCGTACCTCAACGGCCGCTATGTCGTACCAAAATTCGGGCTACTACATCGGCGATAACACCCGCTCGATCGTGGCGGAGTGGAACAGCACCTTTTCCGATAAAGTGTCGAACAACTTTATCATCGGTTTTGACAAACAGAACGAAGACCGCAAATACAAAGGCGCCCTGTTCCCCACCATCGACATCCAGCAGGGCGGAAGCACCTATATCACCGCAGGCTTCGATCCGTTCACGCCGAGCAACCTGCTGAATTACTACACCTTCCACGCGACCGACAACGTTTCTCTTTATCTGAAAAATCACACGGTGACGGTCGGCGCCAACTACGAATACTACAAGTCGAACAACTCGTTCTTCCCCGCTTCCAACGGCGTTTATGTGTTCAATTCGCTGCAGGATTTTTACACAGCAGCCGATCCGGACTGGACGGGCGACACCTCGCCGGTGAAACTCAAACTCTTCCAATACCGCTATTCGGCCCTCGAAGGCGGCGCCGACCCGCTTCAGGTGCTGAAAGTCAGCAAGTACGACTTCTACGCTCAGGACGAATGGCAGCTGGGCAAAAACTTCAAATTGCTCTACGGCGTTCGGGCCAGCCTGATCGACATGGGTAAAACGGAATCCCTGCGCAACAACACGCTGGCTGATTCTACCTTCCTGAGCATCGACGGACAACGGAACTACAAGATTCTGACCGACCAATTGCCCGATGCCAACATCCTCTGGGAGCCTCGCCTGGGCTTCAACTGGGATGTGACAGGCAAAAAAACCACCCAGGTGCGCGGCGGCACAGGCTATTTCACCGGCCGGCCGCCTTATGTATGGGTCTCCAACCAAATCGGCAACAACGGCGTGCTCACGGGCTTTATCGAAGGCCGCAATACCACGCTTTACAAATTCAGCCCGGATGCCAGCATCTTCACGCCGGCAACGCCGACGCTGCCTTCCACCTTTGATATCGCCGTCACTGCCGACGACTACCGCTTCCCGCAAATCTGGAAATCCAACCTGGCCATCGACCAGAAATTGCCGCTCGGCTTTGTGATCACGGGCGAGTTCCTGTACAACAAAAACGTCAACAGCGTTTTGTATTACGACGCCAATCTCGAACCGGCTACCCGCAATTTCACTGGTCCCGATACACGTCCGCGCTTCCCGGGTTCGGGCCTGACCGGCAGCAACCAGAGCAAAGCTATCCGCGTGGTCGACAACGTTTCGCGCGCAGCAGTGATGACCACCACCGATGAGGGATACTTCTGGTCGGCTACCGTCAAACTGGAATACCCCGTTAAACGTGGTCTCTACGGCATGTTCGCCTACACTTACAGTCAGGCCAAAGACCTGATGAGCGCAGGCTCCATCGCTTCCGGTTCGTTCACCAGCGTCCGCAGCCTCAACGGCAACAACCAACTGGATCTGGCTTATGCCGATCAGGATATGCCGGATCGTCTTGTAGGCGTCCTGGGCTATCGTATCGAGTACGGCGGCAAATTCAATGGCGCCACCCAGATTTCGCTCGGCTACGTCGGCGAACGCCGCGCCCTGAACCCCTCGGCGGGTATCATCACCTCGCGTTATTCCTACTCCTACGCCGGCGATATGAACGGCGACGGCATCTCGAACAACGACCTGCTCTATATTCCTAATGCTGCCGGGGATTTGACATTCGATCTGCTGGAAATCAAAAACTCCACGGGTGCCGTCATCGCTACGTTCACTCCCGAACAACAACGCGACGCTTTCGAACTGTTCATCCAACAGGACGATTACCTGAGCGCCAACCGCGGCAAATATGCCGAGCGCAACGCCGCCCTTTTCCCGATGCTGCATCGTTTGGACCTGTCTATTATGCAGGAATTTGGTGTGAAAGTGGGGGAAAAACGCAACGCCATCCAGTTCCGCGTCGATTTCATCAATTTTGCCAACATGATCAACGACGAGTGGGGTGT
>JBGAJY010000244.1:0-7927 GCA_044224705.1 Saprospiraceae bacterium | reverse complement strand
AGCCAGGGTGGCAATGAATTAGGCTGACCCTGGCAAGCGACGGCAGGGCATTACGCCCTGCCGTCAGAAATATAACCCTAAAAAACCATCGTGAAAATATAGGGTTTTCTTTTCATGAACATCGCTCCGCCTTTCTTTTTCCCTCAAAAGCGCTCCTTTCCCTTTTGTCTAATTTCTGAGCATTTAATGAAAGTCGGCTCCATGTTTTAGGTATGATTTGAAAAACTATTTGTTTTTAATATTGGCTTACAAGAAACAACTCGTTTATTTTCGCAGCAAATAGTTTCAGAAATCATCCCTCCCTGCCCGCCTTTTGTTTTGCCCATCCCTCCCAGGCAAGTCTCCAACATGCGTATTGAGAAAACCCGCGTCGGTCCATGTACCTTAACGCACACACCTTCTTTAGTCTTCGTTACGGCACCCTTTCACCACAGCAGTTGGTGGAAGCCGCTGCCCTAAGACAGGTAAAAACACTGGTACTGACGGACATCAACAACACGTCGGCAGCGCTCGACTTTGTACATGCTTGTAAGGCTAAAGGCATCAAGCCCATCCTCGGGATCGAGTTTCGCGATGCGGCGCATCGTTTTCTTTTTACGGGTATCGCCAGGAACAATGCGGGGTGGGCGGCACTGTGTGCATTTCTGACCGAATATTCTTTAAGCGGCAAGCCGCTGCCGGCTGTTGCACCTCCCCTTGAAGGCGTTTCTGTCATCTACGAGCGGGACGTCAAGCCGCTCGAGATGTTTCGCCCAAATGAATACATGGGCATTCGCCCCGCTCAGGCAAGCGGACTGTTCCTTTCTCCCTGGCGGCGGCATCAGGAAAAGTTCGTGATCTGGCAGCCGATCACGTTTCTTGATCAGGAAGGCTACCGGTTGCACAAGCTGTTGCGGGCCATCGATGCGAATACCTTGGTGACCCAACTGGAGGGCGTTCAGATGGCTCGTCCGGATGAAAGTTTCCTCTCCGAAATTGCTTTGCTTGGCCCTTTTGAGCCGTATCCGAAAATCTTGGAGAACACCGCGCGCTTGCTGGATGCCAGCGCCGTTCGTTTTGAGACCGGCTTGCACTTGAATCGCCAGAGCTTCATGGGTACGAAAGACGGCGATCTTAAACTGCTTACCAAACTGGCCGAAAGCGGATGTGTACGCCGGTACGGGCCGCGGCATCGCCAGGCACAGGAGCGCGTGCGCAAGGAATTGAAAGTAATCGCAGAGCTTGACTTTGCCGCCTACTTCCTGATCACCTGGGACATCGTGCGTTACGCTGAGTCTGCCGGATACCACCACGTAGGGCGCGGTAGCGGGGCCAATTCCATCGTAGCATACTGCCTCTACATTACCGACGTGGAACCGTTGGAACTTGACCTGTACTTCGAACGGTTCATCAATCCTAAACGCACTTCCCCGCCGGATTTCGATATTGATTTTTCCTGGGACGAGCGCGACGACGTCACCGACTACATTTTCAAACGCTATGGCCGGGAACACACGGCCTTGCTCGCTACGTACAGTACGTTTCAGTACGCGGCTGTAATCCGTGAACTGGGCAAGGTGTTCGGACTGCCCAAAGCAGAGATTGATGCCATTGTGGATGTTATACCTGCCCTGACCACCGGTACCTGGGAATGGGGATCACGCAAGGGAGAAGAAAGTATGCCACCACCCGCTTCATCCAATGGCCAGGCTAAAAAGCCCACTCTCGATATTCCTCCTCTTCACCCCTGGGCAAAGCACATCCTCCGCTACGGAAGTATGTTGGTTGATTTCCCCAACTACCTGTCCATTCATGCAGGCGGGATCATCATTTCCGAAAAACCACTCCATGAAGTCGCGGCTCTTCAAATGATGCCCAAGGGTTTCCCCATTACCCATTTTGATATGTATGCTGCCGAGGACTGGGGCTTTCACAAATTTGACGTGCTCAGTCAGCGTGGCTTAGGGCATATCAAGGACTGCGTAGACCTGGTGCGCGACAACCAGGGCAAGGCGGTGAACGTGCATGACGTAGAGCGCTTAAAGACTGATGAGAAGGTACGTGCTCAATTGCAAAGCAGTCGCTGTATGGGTTGCTTTTACATCGAGAGTCCGGCTATGCGCGGATTGCTACGCAAACTTCGCTGTGATACCTATGTGCACCTCGTGGCCGCCAGCAGCATTATCCGCCCCGGCGTTGCCAAGTCGGGCATGATGCGGGAATACATTGAGCGCTTCCATCGGCCGCAGGCTTTTGAATATCCGCATCCTGTTTTTAAAGAGCACCTGTCTGAAACCTTCGGGGTCATGGTATACCAGGAGGACGTGATGAAAATCCTGCACCACTTCGCCGGACTAGGCCTCGATGAGGCCGACGTCATGCGCCGCATGATGACGGGGAAGAAGCGTTCCTCCGAGGCTTTTGCACGGCTGCGGCAGAAATATTTTGACAACTGTGCCGCCCGTCGGTATCCCGAGGCGCTGACCAGGGAGGTGTGGCGGCAAATTGAGAGTTTCGGTGGATATTCCTTCTGCAAGGCGCACTCGGCCAGTTTCGCCGTTGAGTCTTTCCAAAGCCTATATTTAAAAACGTATTTCCCCCTGGAGTTCATGGTGGCCGTGATCAACAACTTCGGCGGGTTTTACAGCACCGAGTTTTATGTGCATGAAGCACGAATGGCTGGCGCCGTGATCCACGCCCCATGTGTCAACCGTAGTCGTAACCTGACGCGCATCGAAGGCAGGGACCTCTACCTTGGGTTCATCCATGTACGGGGATTGGAAAACCAGACGATTGTAGATTTAGAACGTCAACGATCCGAGTGCGGCATATTCAAGTCCTTGGAGGACTTTGTACGACGTGTCCGCATCTCGCCAGCACAACTAGACACCCTGATCCGCATCGGCGCATTTCGATTCACGGGCATGAAAAAAAGCGAACTCTTGTGGGAAAAAAGCCGGGTACTTACCCCGGAGAGTGGCTTGGGAACCAACTTGCTTTTTGCGGATGAATCGGATGCCTACCATCTGCCAATACTGGAAGAAAGCAGTTACGATCAGGCATTTGACGAACTGGAATTACTCGGATTCCCTTTGTGCTCTCCTTTTGATCTCCTTCCGGATGCAATCAAGCAAGAGACGCCAGGCTTGCCGGTCCGGGAGATGGCTGACCATATTCATCAGCTCGTCACGATGACCGGATACTACGTCTGCCGAAAGGATACCCGCACGGTCAAGGGCGATCTCATGCATTTTGGCACCTGGCTTGATCGGGAGGGTCTTTTTTTCGATACGGTACATTTCCCGGATCAGCTGAAAAAAGCTCCATTTCGTGGGCGTGGGATTTACCGCATTCGTGGAAGGCTGGTATCAGACTTCGGATTTGTCAGTTTGGAAGCAAGCAGTATGGAAAGATTGCCCTACCGGACGGATGCTCGTTACCCAAACTAAGCAGAGAAACACCATGACATTATCCTCTTTCGACCGTTCTGTGCTTCACCTGGACTTGGATGCTTTCTTTGTCGCCGTGGAACTGCTTCGCAATGATAGTTTGCGAGGAAAACCCTTAATCATTGGCGGCAGCAGCAATCGAGGGGTGGTGGCTTCTTGTAGCTATGAAGCACGGGTATTTGGAGTACGCTCGGCCATGCCCATGCGCCATGCACTGCAACTGTGCCCTGACGCCATTGTGCTTCGTGGCGATATGGAAGCATATTCGAAACAATCAAACCTGGTGCGAGATGTCATTGAAGAGCAAGCGCCCACTTTTGAACAAGCCTCCATCGATGAGTTTTACCTCGACCTCACTGGCATGGACAAACATATCGGATGCTTTAAATGGAGTACGGAACTACGACAGCGTATCATCAGGGAAACGGGCTTGCCGCTGTCGTTCGGGCTGTCAGTCAACAAAACCGTATCAAAAGTCGGCACCGGAGAAGCGAAGCCCAATGGTACGAAACTGATTCTGGCCGGCACCGAAAAAGGTTTTCTTGCTCCCCTGCCCGTAGGGAAACTGCCATCTGTCGGCCGCGAAACGGAGCGGCGCCTGGCCCTGATGGGGGTGCGTACCTGCCTCGCTTTAAGTGAAGTCCCCGCTCGTCTGCTGGAGCGGGAATTTGGTAAACATGGCCGTATCATGTGGAAAAGAGCGAATGGAGAAGATGACAGCCCCATCGTGCCTTACCGTGAGCAAGATTCGATTTCGAGCGAACGCACCTTCCATACCGACACCATCGACATGCGTTTTCTGCATGACCAGATTCGCGCGCTGGCCGCTCAACTGGCCTATGAATTACGCACCCTTCAAAAACTGACTGCTTGCGTCACGGTCAAACTCCGCTATGCGGACTTCAACACGTTTACCAAACAGGCCAGAATTCCTTATACCGCTCAGGACAGCCTGCTGATTGAACATGCGCTAACGCAGTTTGACCGCTTGTACGAACGCCGGCAAGCCATCCGCCTGGTAGGAGTGCGTTTCAGTGAATTGGTACCCGGGTCAAGCCAGCTCAGCCTGTTCGATGATACGGAAAAGGAATCGCGGCTGCTGGCTGCGATGGACAAAGTGCGGAACCGGTTTGGGAAAAATGCCGTGCGCAGGGGGTAGGCTCTTACTGTTGCCCCCTTCTTCAGCGTTGCTGCGCATCCCGTTCCGCTAAATGCTTGATGTTTTTCAACTGTGCGTGTTCCATGACGGCGTGTACCGGCGGGTAAAACACTCCGGCGACCAGCCATTCCTTCCATAGCGGCGTGCCTTCGATCCGCACCCGGGTGAACAAGCGGCAGGCGTCGTCGCCGATGGGCTGAATCGCGAAGGCCCAGGTCATGGAAAAATGCGCACCCAGCCGGTCGGCCGAGCCGCCGATCACAAAGCTGCGCTCGGGATCCACCGCAAAAACCTCATAAAAACTGTTTTTCTCGGGCGTCACGGCGACCAGATCGCCGGGGCTGCGGGTCGCCCAACCCTGCACGGGGTGGTCCACACTGGGCGTCCCGCCATGGTCGAGGGCGTCGATGCTGTACCAGCCGGCGCGGTCGCAGCCCAATTGCATGAGGTATCGCCAGACGATGGAAGGCGGCGCTTCGATGTCGATTTTATGGTTGAGGAAATAGTGGGCGTCGGGCAGGCGCTCGTCGCCCGGCAGGGCGATATCGTCTTCGTCCGGCTGTTTCATTTTGCCCATTTGCGCTTCCAGGCAGCTCATTCCCGAGAACCGGATCAGTTTGGAACCGATACCGATAACCGAGTAGTAGCGATGGAGTTTTTCCCAGCTTTCGTCATCGGTGGCGGTTGTGCGTAGTTCGAGGCTGACCGTGGAGCCTTCGCCGAAGGGTTCAACGGAAATCACCCAGGCCAGTTTGCCCCAGCCGGGTTCCGCGAAATCGCAAAAATCAGCCGGATCGACGTGCGCGAAAGGGATGTTCAGGTGCCAGAACTGGCCCACGGAACCCACCACTACGTCACGCCCCGGCGTTTCGTGGAGGATCATAAAACCGGTCTCATTGGCCACGATCTGGTCGACGCCGATGCGGCGGTCGGCTTCGGTTCGCTTGCCGCTGATCAGATCGGGTATGGCCCGGATATCGAACAGCAGGCGCACCCAGGGGATTTTGGATGCGTCGAAATGACGGGCGATGGCCCAGGCTTCCGCAGGCGGTGTTTTGACAAAAATGCGGTTGATTTCCGTGTGGCGCGGATTGGGCAGGTATTTTTGAATGGCACGCATGGCGCTTAGTTTTGTTGAACGTTGTATTGGACATTCGTGATTTCGAGCCGGTACCAGGTAAAATCTCCGCCGGCCAGTTGCCAGCTCACCTCCGATTTCGTGGGAATCCGGATGCCTTCAAAGTCGCGGAAACTCGTGAGGTCGTTTTCGATATGCCATTTTTCAAGCGTAGCGCCGCCTTTCCGGTCATAATACCGGAGCGCGTCGAAGCTCTTCAAATCACCTTCTTCCGTAAAATGAAAAGTACCCGAGGCCTCCACGCCGCCATAGCGCATAGTGGCTTTGGCGCTCACGGAATCCAACTGCTCCCAGCGGATGTACTCGCGCACGGCGGCGCTGGGAAACCAGCAGGTTTCGGCCAGGTAACGCAACATCGAGCCCTGATCGGTTTCCGGGCCTTTGGAATCGGCGACCGGGAACAGTGAAAACGCCTTGATGAGCATGTGGCCGTGACCCTCCTGGTACTTGTCGCGCCCGGCCAGATGGACGCCCGGCATCATGGTCACGTCGGCCATCCAATAGAAACCGGGATGCTCGACGGTAAAAAACTGCTCGGCCTGCACGGGCATCCATTTGCCATCGGGCGTGCTGCGCATGGCGCCGTTCTGGTCGAGGTGAAGGGTATTGGTGATGGGCCGGTCGACAGCGTTGGAGCGCAGCAGCCATTGCTGGACGACTGTGGGTAATTCCGCAATCTTTTCAGATGTCAGGGTGCTTGCCGACGGCAGCTGTTGTGGTAAAAAGGAAGATAGTTCACTCTTAACCATTGCATTGAAATGCCAGATGCCATAACCGAACACGATTGCGACGATGATGATCAGGTTGGCAGCAGTACCGAATCTGGCTTCCTGCCACGCGCTGAAAATCAGCATTTGCGACAGCAAAACTGCCGCTGTGGCGGGCATCCACCAGGCATCTTTTTTCAGAAAAAACAACACGCCCGACAACACGAACAGCACCGCAGCGGCAAGCCAGAGCATGCCAACCGGTTTGGAAATGGGTGCGTTGAGCTGCGGTATTTCCGCGAGTTTATACGCTTTGAAGAAACCCATCAGGTGAATCAGCCCGTGGGCCAACAGCAGGAAAGCAAGAAGATAACGAATCATGATGGTTCAAGGTTTGTCGGTTATAGAATCGGAAAAAGAACGCAACAGCGCCCATGATCCAAGTATACCGCCTGCTGCAACAAAGCCGTAAAATGGAGTGAACGGGTCCCACTTGCCGGTGGCCCGTCCGACAAAAAAGACCATTCCCAGCAGTGCGAGCCCGTACGTCGCACCTTTCACGGTCATCATGACACCGAGGATAAACCCCCAGGGCCTGCGGCGCCAGAGCCACATGCCCCCCAGCGCCATGGCCGGCACGATGAGCGACAAATCGAGGGCAAAAACAAGAGGAGGGTCTTCCGGCGGCGTTCCGTGGAGCCACAAACTGAAGGAACGGCTCAGCTCGAATATCCCCAGGAAGCAGGCAATAAATAAAAGATAAGCGCTCACCCATTTGAGCGGAGTGTGGCGACTGAATTGCTGACTTATTGCCTCCGCATCCCAGGACCTCAGAAGATAAATCAATCCATATATCGATAAGGCAAACAAGGCTACATATACCTGGAAAAAATGGTTGAATACAGCTCCAAACAGGTAAAAGGCATAGTTGTACAACATATAGCCCAGCAAAGCTGCCCAAACCAGTGCAGCCCGTTGGGAACCCTTTCCGGCGTAATAAAGCGTGATGGCAAAAACGGGAACCACCACCGCCAGCGTGACCATGTCATTGCCTTGAAAAGCCGACCGAAAAAATGGAGGATCCAGGTACGCGCCTTCCCACAAAAGCCCCCCGCCCGAAGCCAGTGCTGCCAGAAATGCAACAATCACTGATAAGGTAAAAGCGGTTTTATGGTAAAGAGGGCGTTTCATTTTCCTTTTTGATAATATCGCATGACCGAAGGCCAGAGCGTTAGAATCAGGACCAGCAGGCCTACCGCGAGGAACAGGGGTTGCATCCAAAAATACGGAACCAGTGCGATTTGCACGTTGATCCAACCGATCAACACCAGTCCCACGACAAGCGAATAGGTCCAGGCCCAGTGCCGGTCGCGGTAAAAATTGAATACATAGGCGATCGGCAAAGCCCTGCGCTGTATCAGCCCTTTCGCGACCAGCAGAGGAAAAAGCCCGAGCACCACAAACAAAAACAGACCCGGGAGCAAATAACTGTTAA
>JBGAJY010000243.1:0-7933 GCA_044224705.1 Saprospiraceae bacterium | reverse complement strand
ACCGCGCGACGGCCGTTTTCAACCGTAAAAAAATTGCCGCCTTTGTAACTCGTCGACACCGGATAGAAACGCCGTACAAACCGCACGACCCCGTGGTCGTTGAGGTCCTGGTGCTCTTCATCGCCCTGCCGCCACATTTTAAAAGCCGACCAGAGCAACAAGGCGCCGAAGAAATAAAACAGCCACGTGAAATAATGCACCAGCGCTATGCCCACGCCAATCAGTATGCCCCGGAAGATCAAAACACCCAAAATCCCCCAAAACAGGATACGGTGCTGGTATTTTTTGGGCACCCTGAACTGCGCGAACACCAGGGCCATGACGAACAAATTGTCCACACTCAGGGCTTCTTCCAGGAGGTAGCCGGTCAGGTATTTGATTGCCGCCGTACGCCCGTCCATGGGTTCAAATTCATACATTCCCAATCCGAGCCATTTATGCTCGTAAGCGTAGAAGATAAAAATGCCGAACACCATGGCCAGCGTGACCCATACGAGGGTGGACCGCAATGCCTCGCCGGCACTTGGAATATGGGCTTTTTTATTAAAAATACCGAGATCCAGGGCCATCAGGCCAAGGACCAGCACGATAAAGGCTATCCAAACAATAGGGTCGATCATCCCGAAAAACGTTGGTAATGGCTGCAAAATGGGTGCAAGGTGCCCGTAGAAAAACCATTGATTTGGCTATTTCACGACGACCTTTACCCCCCGTTGGCGGCAAAATACGGGCTATTCCGTCAGCACAGTTATTTTTGACGCATGGCCCAACAAAACGGCGCCCAGCCCATTTGGTTGCCCTTCGGCGCGTTTCTCCGACCGGACGGCCGTTTTTTTCGATTAAACCGGATCAACTGTTCCATGAAAAAATTCCTTGTTCTGTTGTTTGCAGTGCTCAGCCTGAATGGCACGCTGGCTCAAAATTCCCTGCCGCCCGTGCGTTTTGAGCGGGGCCCGGTGCTGTTACCGGAAAATTTCTGGGACCCATTAAAGGGCCCGTCGCCTGCGGAAATCATCGGCGGCCATTATGTGCGGCTGATTCAGTGCGAGGTTTTGCCCGATGCCGCATTGCGTGTCCGGCTCGAGTCCCTGGGGGTATTGTTCATCGGTTATATCGATTTCGGGGCATACCTGATCGCTTTGCCTGCAGATTTTGACCGCAGTCAACTCCTGTCACTGGATGTGGTCAGCATGGTGCCGGTAGCGCCGGAATGGAAATTGAGCCGCGCCCTGCGCGAACCGCCTTACGGCGAATGGGCCATCCACGGCAACTGGCTCGACGTTCAAATGCAGGTGTATCCGCTGCTCAGCATCGAGGCTGGCGCTGAACGCTGCCGGGAAAAAGGGTGGCGCGTGCTGCAGGAAGGCCGTCAGAACGGCTGCCTGCTGGTCCAGATTCCTTTGGATCAACTTCCAACCGCTGCGGCGCTTTCTTTTGTGCAATACCTTGACCTGGCGCCGGCGCCGGCTGTGCCCGACGATACGCGCGGCCGTTCGCTGCACCGTTCCAATCTGCTCGACGGCGCCGGCGCCAACGGTCTGCACCTCGACGGCAGCGGCGTCGGTGTCCTCGTTCGAGATGACGGATTGGTGGGGCCGCACATCGATTTTCAGGGCCGCCTGCACAACCTCAGCACCGACAACCTCGCCGACCAGCATGGCGACGGCGTGGCCGGGGTGCTGAGCGGCGCGGGCAACCGCGATCCTTCCAAACGCGGCATGGCTGCGGGCGCCGATGTATTCGTGATCAATTACAATGCTGATTTTCAGGATGAAACGCTGCCTTTGCATTTGACCCAAAATGTTACCCTGACCAATTCCTCTTACTCCGAACTCTGCAACCAGGGCTATAACCTGAATGCCCAAACGGTGGACCAGCAACTTTACGAACACCCGACCCTGATGCACGTGTTCTCGGCCGGCAACCGCGGCAATACCAATTGCGGATACGGCGCCGGCCTGGGCTGGGGCAACGTAACCGGCGGCCATAAGATCGCCAAAAACGCCATCGCCACAGCCAATCTGCGCCCCGACGGCACCCTCGACGAGACCTCCAGTCGTGGCCCCACCACCGACGGACGCCTCAAACCCGACATCGCCGCCAACGGCACCGACCAGGCTTCCACCAGCCCGAACAACACTTATATCACCTTCGGAGGCACCTCGGCGGCATCGCCCGGGATCGCCGGCTGCCTGGCGCAGCTGACGCAGGGCTGGAAACAGGAGCACAACGGTCAGAACCCTCCCACGGCCCTGCTCAAATCTGCTTTGCTGAACTCAGCCACCGACCTCGGTAATCCGGGGCCCGATTTTCGTTACGGATACGGCCAGGTGAATGCCTGGCGCGCCTGGCAATTGCTGCACCAGGGAAGGTACTGGACCGCTGAAATGGATGCGAACGACCCAAGCGCAACATTGTCGATCACCGTGCCGCCCGGTGTGCGTCAGGCACGGATCATGTTGCTGTGGGCCGACCCTCCGGCACTGCCCGGCGCGGCAAAAATATTGGTCAACGACCTCGACCTCACGGTGACGGAGACCGCGACCGGCAACGCCTTTCTGCCGCTCGTCCTGAATCCCGCGCCCAATGCCACAACGCTCGATTTCCCAGCCATGCCTGCCCGTGATTCATTAAATAACGTGGAGCAGGTGGTGTTGAATAATCCAGCCCCGGGCATTTTTCAGGCGTCGGTGAACAGTTTTGCTGTGCCTTCAGGGCCGCAGCAATTTTGGCTGAGCTGGGAGTTTTTTACGGATTCCGTGCAGATCACGTACCCTGCCGGCGGCGAGGGATTCGTGCCGGGCGAGACTGAACGCGTCCGCTGGGACGCTTTCGGCGCCACGCCGGGGGAGAATTTTACCCTCGAATTTTTTGACGGACAAAACTGGACGCCGCTGGCTTCGCCGGCCTATTACGAGCAATTTTATGATTGGACCGTCCCGCAAAATATCGTCACCTCAAAGGCCCGCCTGCGCCTCACCCGCAACGGCATTTCTCATGAAACGGCAGCTTTCAACATCGTGGGGGTGCCGCAAAACCTGCAAATCACGCGGGTTTGTCCGGACTCTATTACCGTTGCCTGGACGGCCGTGAACGATACGGTATCGTACGAGGTGTACCTCCTGGGGCAGCGCTACATGGAGCTCGTGGGCGCCTCGGCCGTGCCCACGCTGACTTTTCCCATCGACAATGCCCTGACGGAAAAATGGATTTCCGTACGCAGCTCGGGCTCCAGCGGACTCGAAGGCCGCCGTGCCGTGGCTGTGGGCTGGCCCGGTGAATTGAAAGACTGTCCGCAATCGCTCGACCTCGGCGTACGGGCGCTGAACGACCCCGAACCTTCGGGTGTTTTTACCTGCGGCCCAGTGATGCAACCGATCTCCGTACTGGTACGGAACGAAGGTCTCGACCCGATTACCGGTGCGATTATTCATTTAAAAGTAAATAATGACCCGGTGGTGGATGAAGCGTTGCCGGCACTGCCCTCAGGGCTGGCGGTCGTGCACACCTTTCAGCAAAATTTGCCGCTCACGACGAATGATTCGCTGCATCTGGCCATTTGGGCGACTTATCCGCAGGATCAGTTCAAGTGGAACGATACCCTTCGCCTGGTCGTGCCTGTAGTGACCCAGCCTGCCGACGCCTATTTTTCACAGGGTTTCAGCAGCCCGGATTTTCCCCCCTTGGGCTGGTCGGTGATCAATCNNNNGCAGCACGAATGTGACCGGCATCGATGGCGCCCCGACCCGCGCGCTGTGGATCAATTGTTACAATTACGACAACGTAGGACAGGAAGATGCCATTCAACTGATCCCGCTGGATTTGTCGGCTATTGCAGCTCCGGCGCTGGCATTTGACGTGTCGCACGCCCGGTATACGAGCAAGACCGAGCAACTGCGGGTGGAGGTCGTCCCGGGCTGCGATCCCTCGGCTCAGCCGGTGGTGGTGTGGCAAAAATCCGACCCGGAACTGGCGACGACCACGGCGACGAACGGCAGCTTTGCGCCCAACGAACCTGCCGACTGGCGCTCGGAAGTGATCGATCTAAGCGCATTTGCGGGACAAACGGTGCTGGTCCGGCTCGTGTCCACAAATGACTATGGCAACAATATTTTCCTGGACAACATCGGCATTCAACCCTACAACGTAGTGCCGCCGGTGGCCAGTTTTGTGGCCTCCGATACCTTGTGTCAGGGCGACACGCTGGTATTTGAAGCGGCGCCTGCCGGCAATGCGGCGGAGTACAACTGGGCCTTCGGTTCGGGCGCTTTGCCGCTCTTCGCGTTCGGTCCCGGCCCGCACGAGGTATTTTACCCGACTGCAGGGCTGAAACAGGTCCGGCTGGTGGTGAGCAATCCCATCGGCTCGGATACGGCCAAACAATTGCTCACGGCGCTTCACTTTCCGACAGCCGATTTTACGGCCGCGACCAACAATCTGGAGGTCAGTTTTAACAACCTCAGTCAGTATGCGTCGGCATGGTTCTGGGATTTTGGCGATAGCGCGACGAGTACGGATTTCTCACCCGTTCATACCTATACGGATGGCGGCACCTACTGGGTGCGATTGTTTTCCAGCAACTCCTGTAAAATGGCGGCGGATTCCCTGCCGCTCGTGCTGAGCGTTGGAACAAATACTTTGCAACAGCCTGATAACCTGCGGCTTGTGCCTAATCCAACCGGCGGCGATTTTCGCCTGGAAATCCGCGGAACTGCCACGGAGCGACTGCGTTTTGACCTGCTGGACGCCACCGGGCGAGTTGTTCAGGATGGAGACATCCTGGTTTCGCCGGGCCTGACGGTGGCGCCGTTTACGCAATTGAATTTGCCGAAAGGTCGGTATTCGCTGCGTTTGCGGGGTGAGCAAGGGGTGCGGGTGATGGCTGTGGTGGTTCAGTAGGTTGTTCGCGGGGTATGGAGCATTGTTGTTTGAAATACGAAACCTGAAACCTGAGATTAGATTTTAGAATTGGAAAAGGGTTGGGGTGCTCTCAAATGCCCGCCATTGGCAAGTATTGCATGAGAGCACCCCAACCCTTTTCCAATTCTAAAATCTAATCTCAGGTTTCAGGTTTCGTATTTCAAATACCCCTGACTTGCAGGACTCTTGTTCTCGAATAAAGCATTACAATTGCTCCACCGCTTTCTCCCATTCCCCGTAGGTCTGCGAGAGTTCAGCCTTCAGGTCGCCGTATTTTTTCAACACCTTGTCCGACTCCGCGCTGCCGTAAAAGTTCGGATCAGCCATTTTTTGTTCCAGGGTCGAGATTTCGCCTTCCAGTTCGCTGATACGGCGTTCGGCCTTTTGCACCACGCGCTGGAGTTGTTTTTTCTCTTCGCTGCTCAGCACCACGACGCCCGAATCGCTCGAACGGTGGCCGCTGCTGCTGCTGCTGCTGCTGCCACTTCTTTTTTCCACGTCGCGCATGTTGTCGAGTTTGCGTTTTTCGAGGAAATAATTCACGTCGCCGAGGTACTCGGTGAGCCGGTGGTCGCGGAATTCGATGGTCCGATGTGTGAGTCCGCTGAGAAATTCGCGGTCGTGACTCACCACCAGCAGGGTGCCTTCGAAGTCGAGCAGCGCTTGTTTGAGCACGTCTTTCGAGAGCATGTCGAGGTGGTTGGTGGGCTCGTCGAGCACCAGGAAATTGATGGGCCGGAGGAGCATGCAGGCGAGGGCCAGGCGCGCGCGTTCGCCGCCCGAGAGGGCCACCACTTTTTTGTCCACGTCCTGCCCGCTGAACAAGAAGCCGCCGAGGATGCCGCGCAGTTTGGTGCGCATTTCGGGCGGCGCATATTTTTCCATGGTTTCGAGCAGGGTGATTTTGGGGTCGAGGGTCTCCGCCTGGTTTTGTGCGTAGTAGCCGAGGTGGATGTTGTAGCCCAGTGCGGCCTTGCCGGAAGTGGCCGGTTCCTGGCCGGTCAGGATTTTGGCGAGGGTGGTTTTGCCTTGGCCGTTTTGGCCGACGAAGGCCACACGTTCGCCGCGAAGCAGTTGAAAATCAACATTTTCCAGCACTTTCAGGTTGCCGTAGCGTTTGGTCACGTGTTCGGCAGTGGCGACGATCTCGCCCGAGCGCGGCGGTTCGGGGAAGCGCAGGTTCATGACTGCCGTGTCCTGGTCGTCGATCTCGATGCGCTCCATTTTGTCGAGCTGTTTTTGCATCGACTGGGCCATTTTGGTTTTCGTGGCTTTGGCCATGAATCGTGCGATGGTGCGTTCGCGGTCGGCGATGATGCGCTGCTGGTTTTCGGCGGCGTTGGCGAGTTGTTCGCGGCGTTCGGCGCTTTGTTCCACGTATTTGGAGTAGGCGGCCTTGTAGTCGTAGATTTTGCCGAGGGAAATTTCGGCCGTGCGGTTGGTCGTGTTGTCGAGGAAGCGGCGGTCGTGGCTGATGAGGATAGCCATGCCGCTGTAATTGTTCAGAAAATCCTCGAGCCAGAGGATACTTTCGATATCGAGGTGGTTGGTGGGCTCGTCGAGGAGCAGGAGGTCGGGCTCGCGCAGGAGCATTTTGGCCAGTTCGATGCGCATTTGCCAGCCGCCGGAGAACTCGTCGGTGAGGCGTTGCATGTCTGAAGCCTGGAAGCCGAGGCCCGCCAGCACTTTTTCGGCGTCGGCCTGGCTGTGGTGGCTGCCGAGGTGGTGCAGGTGTTCGGTGAGGTCGCCCATCTCTTCGATCAGGGCGTGGTAGGCGTCGGACTCGTAGTCTTCGCGGACGGCGAGTTCGGTATGGATGGTTTCGAGGCGGTTTTCGAGGGCCAGCACTTCTTCAAAGGCCGTAAGCGTTTCGCCCAGCACGGTTTTGCCTTTGGGCAACAGCATGTCCTGGTGGAGGTAGCCGAGGGTGAAGTGGGTGGGTTTGACGACGTTGCCTTCGTGGGGCGACATCTCGCCGGCGATAATTTTGAGCAGGGTGGATTTGCCTGCGCCGTTGCGGCCGACGAGGCCGACGCGTTCGCCGGGTTTGAGCACGAAATTGACCCGGTCGAGCAGGATCCGGTTGCCGTATTGGACGTAGATGTTGGAGAGACTGAGCATAAGCGGGCGCAAAGGTACGGCTGTTTGGCAAAACCGCTTAGGTTTCGAAATATGGCAACCGATTCCAACTGCGCAGATTCCCCTGTTCGCTATCCAGGCTTTGCGTGCCACCGTAAATGAGATAGGACAAACCCGGGTCATTGCCCGTCAGTGCATTGAAGTACCGAATGCCTTTCCAAAATTCAGCGTGAAAGGTTTGTGCGGATTTGATTTCAATCGGGTACATCCTTCCGCCTTCGTCGGCTACCAAATCAATCTCATTGCCGGTTTGGTCGCGCCAGAAGTATAGATTAGGGCGGATACCCCGATTGAGAAAGTTTTTGAACACCTCAACAATCACAAAATTTTCGAACAGAGGGCCCTTGAGCGGGTGCCTGTCCAATTGCTCTGGCGTGCGAATACCGAGGAGAGAACAGGCTAATCCAGTATCGTAAAAGTAAATTTTGGGCGTTTTCAGGATGCGTTTGTTGAAATTTCGATGATAGGGCCGTAGCGTGAACGCAATAAAACTCGTTTCTAAAAGCGAAAACCAACGAGCAGCTGTCTTATGATCGATTCCCAGTTCATTTCCCAGGCTGTGCTGGTTATACAGTTGACCCACGCGGACGGCGCACAATTCGAGAAAGGTTCGAAATTTTGACCAATCGGCCACATTGACCAATTGGCGGACGTCACGTTCCACGTAGGACTGGATATAATTCGGGTAATAATAAATCGGGTCAATGCCCGATTCATAAACCCTGGGATACATGCCCGTAAACAGGTAATCCAGCCACTGTTCGCGCTGAAAGGCTGTCCCTTGCAATTCCTGCATGGAAAAAGGCAGCAGATTAAACAAGGCAACACGCCCGGCCAGGCTCTGCGTGATTTTTTCCATGAACAGAAAATTTTG
>JBGAJY010000242.1:0-7935 GCA_044224705.1 Saprospiraceae bacterium | reverse complement strand
AAATTTTAGGTTTATCGGTTTTTGGCTGTTTAGTGGGTGGGTTTTTAGGGATAATTCTATGGTTTTTTGAAAAACTATCGGATTGGCTAGAAAAACACCACACAAGTCCAGGGTATGAAGCGTATTTAAGATGGGTAAACAACAGTGGGAGGGGCCGTTGGATAAATTCTGGAATTTACACAACTGATATTAGAGTTTGGAGTTGGAGTAGATTTTTTCGTAGTATGGTAATGACCATGTTGATCATGGCAGGGCTTGCTTTTATAACATTAATATGTTTTTTTATAAAAAATTCATTCAAGATTTCCATTTTTGAAATAGAAGCTACTATCATCATTTCATCTTTTCTATGGATTCTGGCATTCCCCTTTTTCGGACTAACTGGGAGTTGGTTTTATGAAGACCGTTTTTTAAAAATCACAACGCCATATCAAAGGCTGACAGCATCTTTGAAAAACTTCAATCCGAATATTTTCAAACACATTGCTCTTCGCTTGACTCTTTACTTCCAAGGAACTTTCCCGCTCCAACTTGTCTACTTTCTCAATGAAATGTCCCGTCGTCACTTACTGGAGTTTGACGGCAACCTCAACACCGAAACCGGTGGCGGTTCCTGGCGTTGGCGACACAGGATAATACAAGAGTATTTTCTTAGAAAAGACCAATGAATTTTCAAAAATCCGGTCATTCGATCCGCCTCCGCACCATTGTCAAAATCGTCGCAATGGCCACTGTCTCGCCCGTCTCGTCGTACACTTCCACCAGCCATTTGACGATACCACGCGGGATGGCGGCGATGCCTTCGCGGGCCGGGTCGTGCTCCTGCTCGATCTTTTCTTTCACCGTCAGACGCACGCCGATGGTCATGCCCGGGTAAACGGGTTTGGTAAAACGGCATTCGTCGAGGCCGTAATTCAGCAAAACGGGGCCTTTTTTGGCGTCGACAAACAAACCGGCGGCTTTGGACAAAATGAAATAGCCGTGCGCCACACGACCCGTGAAAGGCGTGCCTTCCAGCGCCGTTTCGTCCATGTGGGCATAAAAATTATCGCCCGAGACGTTGGCAAAATTGTGAATGTCGGCCACGCTTACGGTGTGTTTGGCGGTCACCAGCGTTTCGCCGACAAACAATTCCTCGAAGTATTTTTTGAAGGGGTGCACAGGCGTTTCCGTCTGCGCGCCGCCGGGCTGGTATTGGTGGGTGACGGCCGTCAGGTCGGTCGGGTGGCCCTGGATGGCCGTGCGCTGCATGTAATGGAACACGCCGCGCATGCCGCCCATTTCCTCGCCGCCGCCGGCGTGGCCGGGTCCGCCGTGCACGAGCAGGGGCATGGGCGAGCCGTGTCCGGTGCTTTCTCTGGCCGATTCGCGGTTGAGCACCAGGATTCGACCGTGCCAGGCGGCCGCTTCGAGCACGTAGTCGCGGGCAATTTTGCGGTCGAAGGTGCAAATGGTCGACACCAGCGAACCGCGGCCCATCGCAGCAATTTCCACGGCTTCTTCCAGCGAATGGTAAGGCATGATGGTCGATACCGGGCCGAAACATTCGGTTTCGTGGGTGATGCCCTCGTGCAGCGGGTTGTCGTTGCGCAGCAGGATGGGCGGCAGGAAGGCGCCTTGTTCGCGCTTCGCGCCGAGCACCTCGAAATCGTCGGGGTGCCCGTGCACAATGGGCGTTTGGGCGGCCAAAAGCCGCAATTTCTCCCGCACACGATCGAGCTGCTGACGGTTGATGAGGGCGCCCATGCGTACGCCTTCGACCGAAGGGTCGCCGACGGCGGTTTTGGACAATTCTTTGGACAGGGCTTTTTGCACCTCGTCGATCAGGTTGGCAGGCACGATAATGCGGCGCACGGCCGTGCATTTCTGACCGGCCTTGGTCACCATTTCACGGCGCACTTCTTTGATAAAAATCTCGAATTCAGGGCTGCCGGGCACGGCGTCTTCACCCAAAATGGCGGCGTTGAGCGAATCAGCTTCCATCGTGAAGGGCACTGAATTGGCGAGGATGGCCGGGTGAGCGCGCAGTTTTTTACCCGTCCCGGCCGAACCGGTGAACGTGACCACGTCCTGGCTTTGCACGTGATCGAGGATACCGCGACCCGTGCCGGTGATGAGTTGCAGCGCGCCTTCCGGCAGAATGCCCGAAGCGGCGATGTCGTGCACCATCGCTTCGGTCAGAAAAGAGGTCTGTTCGCTGGCTTTGACCACCGCCGGCATGCCCGCGAGCAGGTTGACGGCAATTTTTTCCAGCATGCCCCAGATGGGAAAATTAAAGGCGTTGATATGGACGGCCACGCCGCGCTTAGGTACGAGGAGGTGGTGGCCGATGAAAGTGTTTTCCTTGGACAAACGGATGGTTTCGCCTTCCACGAAATAGGTCTCGTTGGGGAACCTGCGGCGTAAACTGCTGTATGCGAACAAGTTGCCAATACCGCCCTCGATGTCGACCCAGCTGTCGGCCCGGGTGGCGCCGGTGAGGTGGCTGAGGCCGTAGTACCGGTCTTTGCGGTCGAGCAGGTACAGGGCCAGGGCCTTGAGCATGCGGCCGCGCTCGTGGAAAGTCATGCGGCGGAGGGCGGTATTGCCGGCCTTGCGGGCGTAATCGAGCACGGCGGCGTAATCGATGCCGGCCGACGCGGCGGTGCCGATGAGTTCGCCGGTATAGGCGTTGAACTGCGGTGTGGGATCGCCTTCACCGGGCGTCCAGCGGCCGAGGAGGTAGTTTTGAATGGTGGTGGGCATGTATTGGAAATTGAAAACAATTGGGCATATTGAACACGGATGACACGGATGCGGGCAGCACGGATTTACACAGATTTAAAAAATCCGTTTGAATCCGTGCTGCCCGCATCCATGTCATCCGTGTCCCATTTTTAGAAACATGGGGCAAATTTAGGAAAGTTGGCCGGGCCGGGACCGATGAACAGCAAATGACAACAGGCGGCAGTTTTTTTCGAAAAAAAAGCCGGCGCTTTCGGCCGGTTTCTCTAAAATTGGAAACGGATTCAATCAAATCAAATAAATGAAAAACTACCGCCTGTTCGCCGTTTTCTGCCTTTTCCTGTCGGCATTTGCGCCGGCTTCCGCGCAAACGCCCCATTGCGGTAGTTCTGTTTTCTGGCAAAACGCCTTCTCCGCCGATTCCGCCCTTTCTGAAAAATGGCTGCTGCAAAACGACGCGGCGCACAAATTTTTCCAGGAAAACAGCCAGCCCGACGGCGCGGCCAGCATCGTCACCCTGCCCGTGGTGGTCCACCTCATGCA
The DNA here is from genome assembly GCA_044224705.1 of Saprospiraceae bacterium. Taxonomy (GTDB): domain Bacteria; phylum Bacteroidota; class Bacteroidia; order Chitinophagales; family Saprospiraceae; genus M3007. The sequence goes on along the minus strand of JBGAJY010000242.1, from coordinate 4,668 downwards.
CAGCAACGGCCCCGAAAACCTCTCCGACACCGAGGTGCAGCAGGCCGTCCAGCGGCTCAACGAAGCCTACGCCAACGCCGGATTTTACGACCAGGGCAGCGGCGCCGACGCACAGATCCGCTTTTGCCTCGCCACCCGAGCGCCCGACGGTTCGGCTACCACGGGCATCAACCGGGTGCTGACGCCCCTCACGGTGCTGAACCTAGAAGACAACGACTGGCAACTCAAAGACCTGATCGACTGGGATCCAACGCGTTACATCAATATCTGGGTCGTGCGATCCATCTGCTCCACGGCCTGGGGTTGTGGCGTGTACGGCTACGCCACGCAGCCCGCGTTCCACGGCTCGGCGGCCGACGGCATCGTGCTCGAAGCCGCGTATTTCAGTGGCGCGCCGGCCAACAGCAGCGCCGCCGCCCACGAAATGGGGCATTACCTCGGCCTTTACCACACGTTCGAAGGCGGCTGCGCCAACAATGATTGCCTGGCCGAGGGCGACCACGTGTGCGACACGCCGCCCGACCAAAGCACCGCCGCCCTGCCCTGCGACCAGACGGTCAACACCTGTTCGACCGACACCCAGTCGGGCCTCGGCGCCGACCTGCCCGACGACACCAAAAACTTCATGGACTACGGCAACCTGGCCTGCCTGAACGATTTCACGTCCGGACAAGCCGAACGTATGAATTTTTTCGTGCAAAACGCCCGCCAGAGCCTGCTCGCCTCCGACGGCTGTGCGCCACCCTGCCCCAGCCTCGTCACAGCCGCCTTCACACCCGGCGCCCTGGTCGCCGACCAGGGCTCGACGCTGTCGTTCAGCAACCAAAGCCAAAACGCCGCGTCGTACAGCTGGACGGTGAACGGGGTGGCGTTTTCGAGCGGCGCCAGTCCCTCCTATGTTTTTGATCAAACGGGCGTTTTTTCCGTCGTGCTCACAGCCCTCAGCGCCGATCCGGCGCTTTGTCCCTCGCAAACGGCGAGCGTTGTAATTCAAGTGATTTGCCCGGCCAGGGCCGATTTTCTGCTGAGCGACCTGGAAGTTTTTACGGGCGGTTCGGTGACTTTGACTAATACCAGCCAGGGCGCCACACAGTTGAATTGGTCACTCAATGGCGTATCGCAGGGAGCAAATTTGACGAGCCTCGACTTCCCCGAACCGGGCAGTTATTCCATCACCCTGGAAGCCGGCAACGGCGCGTGCGCTACCTCCAAAACGCTGATCGTCACCGTGCAGGATTCCTGCAAAGGGCAGTCTTTTCAAAAAATATTCGGCACGGCCAACGACGAGCGCGGCGTGGCTTCGATCCTTCTGAACGACGGAAATTACCTCGTCGGCGGCGACGGCGACGTACCCGGCGCAGGGCGGGAGGCGCTTTTCATCAAAACCGACGCCGACGGTAACGTGCTGTGGACCAAACGCTTCGGCGGCGCTGGCAGCGATGAATATTTGCAATACCTGACGCCCAAAACGGATGGCGGCTTCCTCGCTTTGCTCAGCAGCGACAACTGGAACAGCGCATCCGAGGCTTCCGTAGCGGCTTTTTCCGCCAACGGCGACCTCCTGTGGCAACGCAAACTGACCTCACCCGGCGGCAACGGACTGCGCCGCATTCACCCGACCGACGACGGCGGCTACATCGCCGGCGGTTTTGTGCGATCCAGCGCTTCGGACACCCTGGCGGACGCCTATTTGCTAAAAATCGACGCCGCGGGCAATCAGCATTGGGCGCAGGCTTTTGGGATTCCGGGCCAGTCCGTGTATGCCACGGACGTGGCCCAGGACGACAACGGGCGCTTCCTTGTCTCCGCTTACACGCGACAGCCTTCGGGCATTCGGGATGCACTGATGCTGCAATTGGGGCCTGACGGAAGCCTGGAACTGGCGCGCCGCCCCCAGTCGCAGGGAACCGACCGGGCGTTGTGGAATGTAGAAATTGCCATGAATTCCTTTGGGCCTTATGCTGTTTTCAGCGGAACTGAATCGGGCGCTGCTCTTACTGCCCAATACAGTGGGCTCCTATTCACTGGATTACTCTCCGCTACACTTTTAACTGGAAACAGATATGAAGGCGAAGGCAAAAACTGTGGTTTTTATGATCTGGTGATACCCGGGAACGGAACAAATTTCGCTTTGGCTACGAATGCGCTGGAGGCCAGTGACTCGACCGCTGCTTTGCTCTTTGGGCAGGATTACGATACCGGTAAAGAATGGAGGCAGGGTTACCGGGGAAATGGCAACAGTAAGATTGCTCAGGTCAGCGCCTCGGCGGATGGCGGTTATTTGTTTACCGGATTTTCGTCCGGCGGCAACGACCGCGATATTTTTTGGCTGAAAACCGGCGACACGGGCCTTTCGGGTGAATGCCCCGGAGAATCCTATTCACTGGTCACTTTTCAAATTGCCGGCAATCTCTCCGATGTAACGCTTTCCACCGGGGCCCTCCTGCCCTGGGACGATACTCCGGGATTCGGCGTCCTGCCCTACGACCTCGTACCCGAACCGCTCTGCGCCCCGGCCTGCCTTACCCTGCCCTGCAAAGCCGCCTGGACCCAGGTGATCGGGGAACAGGGCGGGAACAACACCTTTACAGCCATCCTGCCTGCGCCCGACGGCACATTTTACGTGGGCGGATGGCGCAACAACAAGACGATTTTGCTCAATTTTTCACCCGATGGCACCCTGCTCTGGAGCCGGCAGTTCCATTTTTCGAGCCGCAACGACCGCCTGATCGACCTGGCGCTCGACAGCGACGGCAATCTCGTGGGTGTTGGAAACGGCGAACTGGCCAACATCGCCTTCGCCGGATTTGCCTTTAAATACAACCCCGCGGCCAATGCCGTGATCTGGGTTAGGGAAGAAGCGGAATCCAAATTGTCGCGCTTTACCAACATCGAAGAGATCACGCCCAACGGCAATTATTTGCTCGGCGGCAGCTACCCTTCCGGCGCATCGGCCGGCGATCCGGATTTCGATCCCGTGCTGCTGGAGCTGGACCGGAATACGGGCCAATTGACCGGAGGCGGTTTTTCAAACGCCTTTGATCTGGATAAAAGCGAAGAGTTTGGGGCCGTAAAATCGCACAACGGGGCTGTTTTCGCCGTAGGAAAAACGGAATCCACGCCCCTGCCCGCTTCCGTGCGCACCCCGGTGCTCGTCAAATACGACCTCGGCGGCAACGTCTTGTGGTCACGAAAAATACAGGTGCCATCCATCGCGGTGCCCTATCTCGAAGCTTCCGGCATCGTGTTCGACGGCGATTCGATGCTCGTCTCCTTGCAGGGTCGTTTCGATACCACGCCGGGCATTCAAAGCAACAAGGTCGCGCTCACCAAAATTGCCCCGGATGGCACGGTACTGTGGACCCGATTGTACTCCGCCTATAACCCGAACAGTTCCTCGACCAATATTTATGTGCAAAATCTGTCGGCCGGTGCGGACGGATATTATGTACTGACCCGTGAATTCCTCTTCAAAACCGACAAAAACGGCCAGATCCAATGGACCCGTCACAGTTTTGGTTATCAGGATTTCGGCCGCAGTATGCTGGTGGAAAAGAATGGGTATGTGTACGTCGTTGGAAAATACATCAGCCCGGCGGGCTATTTCCTGGCCCGTTATAAAAGTTCCAACGGCGACGTGGGCGCAGTGTGCGGGTCCGAATTTGGGCTGGACCTGACTGCTACGGAGTTGCCGGGCGTGCTCACGCAGCCCTTCGACTGGACCATTTACCCCAATCCACTGCTGCTGAACGCGAACAATGCTTCGCCCGTTGACATTTATCTGGCCGCGCCCACCTATCCCTGCGGCACGCCCTGTGCGGAAATCTGCAACAATGGCGTCAGCGACGATTACAATCAGTTGATCGACTGCGTCGATCCGGCTTGCGAGTGCCCCGACTGCCACGGCGAAAGGGCACGGATCTGGTACTTCGGGCAGCATGCGGGGCTCGATTTTTCGACCGATCCGCCCACGATTTTGAACGACGGCGTCACCGACGCGCCGGGCGCTACAGCGGTGGCCTGCGACGGCGGCGGGCGGATGGTGTTATACACCGATGGCGAAACGATTTTTGATCGAAACCACAATCCTCTACCGAGCGCCACTGGATTAAACGGCAACAAATTGACCCTCGGCAACCTCGCATTCCCACTTTCCTCTTCTGAGTTCGGCGTCTTCGGCACGGGCGCCAACAGCGCCACGTTCCACTATTTTTCCGTTATCGATATGAATAAAAATCAAGGTTTAGGGGGTTTTTATGACGATTTCGGGCCCAATAACATGAGCGTTCCCTTCACTCAAGCCCCTATGTCCGATAAAATTGCAGCTACTCAAAATTGCGGCGCACCAGGCCTCTGGTTCGTGGTAAGCAAATCACTGAACGACGAATTATTTGAGGTCAATACGCTGACTACTTCCAATCCGAGTACGCCACCGCTTTTGCAAGGTGCGTACACCATTTCCCTCGGCAGTCCAGTTTTCGACCTCAACGGCGACAATCGCGATGGTCAATTAAAATTCAACCACGCCGGCACCCAACTCGCCAACGCGTTGCCCGGCACCGGCGGTTTCGATTTGTTTGCGTTCAATCCCGCAAACGGCCTCCTGTCGTATGTTCTGACCGTGGCTTTGCCCGAGTTGGGGGGCGCTTATGGCCTCGAATTTTCGCC
>JBGAJY010000241.1:0-7954 GCA_044224705.1 Saprospiraceae bacterium | reverse complement strand
GGCCTGATAAAGGGAAAGCAATAGCCGGTCTCTTCTTTGATTCGCGCCATGTGTGTATTATCCGTGAGTGTGCTTGATCATTTCTACTTCTTCTTATGTGCAAACAACCACCCCATCACTTCGGGATTGTAATACGTCACTTCCCAGATGTTGTGGCCGAAAGTGCTGTACTCGGTATAGCGGACATTGCCGCCGGCTTTTTTCAGGGCGTCTACCATGCGGCGGCTGAATTTGGGATACACCGCGTCGTCGAGACGCCCGTGCCAGACCCAGATCGGGACGTTTTTGATGCGGTCGGCGTAATTCGGGTCGCCGCCGCCGCAGAGCGGAAGGGCTGCTGCGAACAATTCGGGGCGCCGCATGATCAGGTCGAAGGTGCCGAAACCGCCCATGCTCAGGCCGGTGATGTACACGCGGTTGGGATCGATGGACGGGTTTTCGCGCAGCATTTTATCCACGAGTTCGAGCACCATGCGGCCGGGGTCGGTGGGCTCTGTTGTGTACAAAGGCTGCCAGTCGCGGCTGGTGCCGCCCCAGCGTTGCTCGGACGGGCATTGCGGTACGAGCAGGAAACAGGGGTGCTGGGCGCGGTTTTCTTTTTCGCAAAAAGCGTACACGCCGTTGCGCATTTGTGCGGCGTTGTCGGTGCCGCGCTCGCCGGAGCCGTGCAGGAATACGACGAGCGGGTATTTCCGTTCCGGAGCCGCGGGGGCGGCTCTGGAATACCCGGCAGGTTCCATCAACTGGTACGGCAGTTTCAAGCCTTTTGCATCGGTATAGATTTCCCGCCGAAAAAAACCGGCCGGTTCCATGGGCACATCCACATTGGCAGGGCGTTCGGCCAGTCGCGGGGCGGGGGGTATTTTTACGTCGTCGAGCCAGCCGCCCTGGAAGCCGGCGCGTTGCAAACCGGCTACGATGTAGCGGTTTTTTTTCATCAGGTTCCAGATGAACCCGGAGCGGTAATTTTCGATCATCAGGACGATCGGGCCCTGGTCGATACCGAGGTAGTCCACGTCGAACCAGCCGTTTTCACAGCCGGGCTCGAAGGTGAAACTGGGGTTGAATGCGTCTTTAAAACCATATGGACCCAGCAGTTGCGCACCATATTCGGTCCACATGGCTTCCAGTGCCGGGATGCAGAATTCGGGCGCAAAAGGCACCGAGCCGCCGGCTGCGGTGGGCGCGATGGTGCCGTCGTCGTTGCCGTCATAGTCGGCGGCGGCGCCCCGGGCATTGTAGCCGTTGAACATGACTTCGCGACCTTTGAACACGTCATGGCGGGCGCCGTTTTTGCGCACATCCTGTGGGCCGTCGCAGGCGGTGAGTCCCCAGATATTAGGGCCGTAGCCTTCCCAGCCCATCGGATTGTCGATGCAATACTGGCGGTTGGCGAGGGTGGCGCGGCGCGTGTTTTCAAAATAATCGCAGTTTTTTTCGCGCATGTAGCGGTCGCGGATGCCCCGGAAATCGACCCAGCAATGGCTGTACTGATGCCCGAAAAGCGGGCCGAAATTGACCATTTGCTGGCCTTTGTATTCGTCCCAGAAATAAGGTTTGCACCATTGTTCCCAGGCGTCGGGCGCGAGGGGGTGCGTAGGCGAGCCCATGGCGATGAGCACCAGGATCATGGCCTCGTTGTAGCCGCGCCAGTCGGAGGCAAGGAAACCGCGGTCGGGAAACCAGCCCATGCTCATGCGGTGTTCTTCGTTCATGAACCAATCCCATTCGACGCGGCGGTAGAGAAAATCGGTTGTTTCACGGATGGCCTTTTCGGTAGGGTCATCGCGGTCGAAATAGGTCATGCAGGACAGGATGCCGGCCATGAGCAGCCCCGTATCGATGGAGGAGAGTTCTACGTTTTGGTAACGGTGGGCGGTTTTGAGGTTCAAAAAGTGGTAAAAAAAGCCGCGATAGCCCGAAACGCCGCTCGGGTCGGGGCCTTGCGGGAGATTTTTTAAAACGGTCAAAGTTTTCAGAACGCGGTCGGCGGCTTGCTGGCGTGTGATCCAGCCGCGTTCCGCGCCCACGAGATAGCTCGTCAGGCCGAAGCCCGTGGCGGCGATGCTGGAAAAAGTTAGGGTAGGGTAGCGGTCGGGCACCTGCCAATTGGCCGTATCGGCTAACTCCCAGAAAAAGAGGAAGTTGCGGCGCTGTAATTCGTCCAGCGAAAAAGGGACCACCATCTGGTCTTTGGACAAAACCCTGGGCGAACGCTCCTGCGACTTTGCGCCGAACATGGGTAAAAAAAGCAGGAGGAGGAGGTAAATGCTTCGCAGCATGGAGGGTGGAAGTTGGATGCGAATCGCCGTTCAGGGCAAAGCGCACGGGATAATTGGCGAAGGATAGTTGAAAGGTGGAACAGGTGGCTAAGCATCTCATCCTAAGGCCCCACCCCCGACCCCCTTCCCCCTCCGGGGAGGGGGGGCATGCCCCTGCTGAGGGCAAACTCCCCTCCCCGGAGGGGGAGGGGCAGGGGGTGGGGCCTAAGAAGGATAAGGTTCTTAACTAATTGACTAATAATATATTAACCTTACTGTTTCACAAATTTCGCATTGCTCAGCAGCAACCCGCTCGGGTTGTAGCCGGCCAGCAGGTACACGCCCGTCGGCAGGGCCGACACGTCGAGGTCCACGCGCAGATCGAGGTTCGTGTTCAGCGACATGACCATCTGGCCGTAGGCGTTGAATACTTCGAGGCGATCCACGTCCTTGAAGTTTTCGACTTTGAGGGTAGTGCTCACCGGGTTGGGCGAAATCTTCATCGGTTCCACCGGAATGGGCTGCCAGGTGCCCACGATGCCGCACTGGTCGGCGCCGATGGACACGTCGTCGAAGTAGGAGGTCACGTCGGAGACGCCGTTGCCGGGCATGAACCAGTCGAAGAAAATGGTGAAGCGATAGTATTTGGCGCCCTCGGGAGCGCCGCTGAAATCGTGGAAGGTCTCTTCCCACTGGTTCACGAGCGTGTTGTTCACGGGCACTTCGGTAGCGCCGAAGGCATTGCCCGATTTATCCTGTTCCACTTTGAGGGCGAATACGCCGAGGTGATCCATCAGGACTTTGGCGTGCATTTGTTTGACGCCGGCGAAATCCACGGGCGCGTCCAGGTCGGTGTAGAAACCGGTGAAGTTGCCGCCGTCGGCAGCTTTCACGAATTTACCCACGTTGGCGGAAGTGTTGATGCCGCTGGGATTCGGGTTGGCCACTACTTCGAAAGGCTGGTTGTAGGAGCCCTGGTCGAAGTAGTTGAAAGCGGTGATGGTGGTGCCCGGTGTTTCGAAATCGAGGATACAGCCGTTGTAGCCTTTGCGGCCCCATTTGATGTCGTCGACGAAGTAGGTATTGCCGTCGTTGTTGGTCACGTTGAAGAAGATCACCAGTTTGTTGTGCAGCGTCGGGTTGGCGGCGCTGAAATCGATGTTGAAGGTGAACCACTTGTTGGCATCCGTCAGGGTATCGAAAATTTCGACGCCTGGGCCGTTGCCTTCCAGTTTGAAGAGGAAGGGCACGTTGGCGTTGGGCGACCAGACCTTCAGTTGCAGCTGGTTGTAGGTGCTCAGGTCGATCGGCTGGGCAAATTCGATACCGATGCCGGCGTACGGCTCATTGTCCGGATCCGAGTATTCGCCGACTTTAATGGACGGGTTGTCGTTGTTGAGGTGCGGGTTGTTCACCACGGCCACGTCTGAAGCGCCGTAATAAATTTGGTTGTAGTTGCGCTGGCACTCGAAATCGTCGATGATGTTCGGGTTGGGCACGACGTCGGCGCAGGGGTCCGTGGTGGTCTTGCTTTGACGCAGGTTGTCGACGCACCAGGATTCGCCCGGATTGGAGTTGTTCGGATCGAACAGCAGGCGGATTTCATTAAAGTCGGTGATGGCGCTGTAATTCGAGAAGTCGAATTTGAGCGTTTCCCACTCGCCCGGATGCTGAATTTTGACCTCGATCTGCTCGTCGCCGGTAACCGGAGACACGAGTTTCATGATCACTTTCGTGGAGCCGGCCACGGCGGTGTTCGGGCTCAAAACGTCGATATTGAACTGCGGATACTGCGACAGGTCGAAGGCATTGACCGACAGCACCTGCAGGGTGGAGAGCGCCGAAGTGCCTTTGCTGTAGCAGCCCGATTGTGTAGAGGTGTTGATGCCGCCGGCCGCCGGGTTGTTGGTCGGGCCGGTGAAGGTGCCGTGCAACACGCTCAGGCCGTCGAGCCCGAGCCATCCCAGGTTCGTGGCATTGCCCTGAAAGTCTTCGATGGGCGGCAGTTCGGTGGGGGCGAAGAGGCGCACGTTGTCCACGTAGTACACGTCGCCGGCCTCTCCGTTGGCGCCGGCGCCGAAGAAAATGACCAGTTTTTTATGCCCCAGACCCACCTGGCTGCTGAAATCAGCGGTGTAGGTGATCCATTTCTGCGATTGGGTGATGAGGAAGCTCTGCTCTTTGTTGCCGTTCGGGCCCTCGATTTTGAGCAGCATGGTGCCGGTTTTCGGCGCCCAAACCTGCACGCTGAACTGGTTGGAGCTGCTCAGGTCGATTGGATTTTCGTAATCGATCACCAGCGCGGCGTACTCGGTGCCGGGGCCGGCCGGGCGGTTCCACTGGCCCACGTGGGCGGAAGTGTTGTCGCCGTCGATGTGCGGGTTTTTCACGACGCTCAGGCTGTCCCAACCGATGCTGTACACGGCGTTGCGGTTGCAGTCGTAGTCGTCGATGGTCTCCGGATCGGGCGTCGCGGCGGCGCAGAGATTCGGCACGGCGTAAATATTGTCGATGTAATAGGTGTCCGAACTGCCCAGAACGCCGGGAGAGAACACGATCAGGATTTTATTGATCGTGGTAAAACCGGCGGCTCCGGAAAAATCGACCGTGTATTCCTGCCACTGGTTGGCCACGGCGACGTTGATCACCTTTTCCTTGAACTCGCCGGCGCCTTCAATTTTGAACAGCACCTGGGTGGGCTGCGGGGCCCAGAGTTGGAAGCGGAACTGGTTGTACACCGACAGGTCGAGCGGTTGCGCAAGCGTACCGAAGGCGAAATTGTAGTCGGCGCCGGGCGCGTTGCTGAACGAGCCCACCGTGGCCGAATTGTTCACCTGGTTGGGTCCGGGATTGGCGATGGCGCCGTTGAACGTGCCGTTGATGCTGCTCCAGTTGATGCCCGAGGGAGTTTCCCAGTCTTCGATCACCCGTTTGGCTTTTTCAGCGCGGATATCGTCGAAGTAAAAGGTGCTGTTGTCGAACACGAAGGAGTTGAACGACAGCGTGAAACGGTTGTACGTGGTGCCGGCCGCGCCTGCCGACAGGTCGAAGGTGTATTCGACCCACTGGTTGGCGGCGGTGATGTCCACAAACTTTTCCGCCGCGGCGCCACCGCCGATGGTTTCGAGTTTGAAGAGGATCTTGCCGGCGGCCACGGGCGACCAGACTTTCATTTTGAACTGATTGTACTCCGAGGCATCGATCACCTGGGCCTGGTCGGCGAGGGCGAAACAGAAGTCGAAATCAATCACGTTGGTGTACGAACCAACGGTGGCCGAGCCGTTCACGGCATCCGGCGAAGGATTGGCGACAGCGCCGTTGTAAACGCCGTTCAGGCCGGTCCAGGTCTGGCTTGCGCCGCCTTCGAAGTCTTCATAGACGATCTGGGCGTTCAAACCAAGGCAGCCGAACAGTGCCAGCGTTGCAGCGAGGAAAAACTTTTTCATACGCGCTTCATTAGTAATGGTTAGTGATGAAATGAGATGTAATTTGATGTGGTTGGATGAGGGACTTCATTTATATCATTCTATTCTTTTATTCCTTGACAACCAATACTTTCCGATACACTGCTTCTCCCTTTTCATTCATCAGTTTCAACACCCAGACACCTTCCGCCACGGCTTCCACATTTTCCAGAAACGCTCCCTGCGGGAAATTTTTACCGGAAAAAACGGACCGCATCGTCCGCCCGTCTGCCGAAAAAAGCGCGGCTGTTAATTGCTGCGGACGGGAAAGCGTCAGTTGTACCTGCACCTTTCCCCCGCTGGCCGGATTGGGGAAAATCTGCGCCGAAAATCCTTTTTCTGAAAGTTCCAGCTCCTCCAACGCCGAGGCATCGGGTACGAAACCGATGGCGGTGAGGGCCGGCTGGATTTCCGGATTGGACATAAAAAGGTCCCATAAAAGCCCCGTTCGCTGGTTCTCGATCATGGCCACGATAGGGCCCTGGTCGATGGCCAGGTAGGAGGGCGCCGTCCAGTTCTGGTCTTCGTTAAATGCGTCAAAAAAACCGTACCGCCCCCAAAGGGTTTCGCCGAGGTCGCGGTAAAAATGCCGTAAGGCATTCATGCTTTCGGCGGGCACGTAGGGCATGGAAGCCAGTGCCGCCGTGGGCGCCACGGTGCCGTTGTCGTGCTGCGGGTTGATGTCGTGGGCATCGTAGCCGTTGACGGGATCGTCGGAGGAGGTCAGGCCCCAGCATTGGGCGGAATAGCCTTCGTGGCCTTCCGGGTTGGCCACCGCGTAGGCGACCTGCATCAGGGCGTGGTTGCGGTTGCGCACGAAGTAGTTGCAAAACGCGTCCTTTTTGCCGCGCGGGTCGAACCCGAGATAGGAATAATGCGCGAAGAACATCGGTCCGCCGCCGTACGGCCCGCAATACACCGGGTAGCCGTAGTACGAGGCCGGGTTGGCATAACTACCGGAGGTCCACCCGGTTTGATAAAGACTGCCCGGCACCGGATGCGTTGGAGAAGCGGCCGCGAGGATGTACACGATCTGGGCTTCGAAGAAACCGCGCAGCGGAAAATTCATCTGCCAGGCGTAGTTCGGCGACCAGTGCCAGTACAGCACCGGGCCGTTGTTTTTGCGGAACCAGTCCCATTGCACGTCTTCCCAAAGGCCGGTAATGACCTGCCGGATGGCGTCTTCCAGCGGGGTGTCCTGGTCGAAGTATTGTCGCGCGGCGAGCAGGCCCTGCATCAGAAAGGCCGTTTCCACGAGGTCGGCGCCGTTGTCGTACTGGCTGAACGGCACGACAGCGCCTGTGGTCCCGTCGATCCAGTGCGGAAATGCGCCGTGGAAGCGGTCGGCAAACTGCAGAAACGACACGATCTGAACCATGCGGTCCACGGCCTGCTGGCGCGTGATCCAGCCCCTTTCGGTGGCCACGATCAAGGCCATGATGCCGAAGCCCGAACCGCCGGAGGTCACGATATTGTCGTTGCCGTTGCTGCGTTCGCGGGCCAGGCCGCTTACGGGATGGCCGAAATCCCAGAAATAACGGAAGGTGGAGCGCTGCACCATGTCGAGCAATTGCTCGTCGGTCATGGCTGCGGTGCTCCCCACGGCCGGGTCGGAAAAAGCGCTGCTTTGATTGCCGGCCACCGATTTGACTTTGTAGGTACGGGTCAGGTTCAGGCCTTCGTCGCCGGTCCAGTCGATGCAGTCGGTCGTATTGGCCGGCACCGTTTTTAAAAGGGAAAAATCGACGCCGTCGCTGGAGCGGTACACCTGGTAATTGGTCACGGCGGCATCGTCGACGGGCGCCCAGCTCAATTCGATGTGGCGCTCGTAGCCGGTGGCAATTACCCCTGAGGGCGCGGCGGGCGGCTGTCCGGCAGCGCTGCATGCAGAGCATACCAGCGGGAGGAAAAGGATTCTCAACAAACGCATCGATCGGTTTTTACGGCTTCACGGGGTCGTTTCATTTTCTGGCAAAAAATTCGGTCGCCCGGATTTTTTCCAGCATGAAATTAGGTGATGCTGACCCGAAAGCGGCAATAATGGACCTCACCACGACTACACCATGCTTAAAAATGGCGAAAAGAGGGGAGGGATTGGGGTTTTGAAAGCCTTGTCTGGCGTTGAATCGCCGGGGCCAACCAGCACAAAGCCACAATTTTTTACCCCGTTTGTGTAAAACGCCCTCTGCCTGTCATCTGCTTGCAAACTCCTTTATCACATATTCTAAC
>JBGAJY010000240.1:0-8099 GCA_044224705.1 Saprospiraceae bacterium | reverse complement strand
CCCCTGGAAGCATTCAGGGGTTAAAACCCCGATAGAATTGGGCATCTCCCTTTGCCTCCCGACTGAAGTCGGGGGTTAGTCAACTTCCACATTTTCAGTAGATTGAACTACACCTGAGCCCTTTGTAAAGCATTTGAGAGGCGATCCTTGGTCTTACTTAAAATTCGGAATGAGTCATTTTTTTATAAGCCCTGTATTAACGCTTTTCAGCTTTTACCCAGCCAACCAAACTTGCCCCGGCAGCGTCTTGTCAAAAACTATTTCACCATGAAAAGAAAAATGATCCTGTTCGCCGCCGGTTTTCTGCTGGCGCAGACTTGTGGTTTTGCACAAGACATTTTCGTCGGGCCGCGAGTCGGCTACACCCTCAGCACCATGCACATCAAGACGGGCAAGTCACTGATCGTGGATGGTTCGGAATATGATCCGGACAAAGATTTTAAGCAGCTCGGCAGCTTCCATGCCGGCGCCGACGTACGCATTCCTATCGATGGCCGGTTTTCCTTTCTCGGGGGCTTCCTGTATGCTCAAAAGGGTTACAAGACGGAATTTGGTGTGGGCGTCAACAACAGTGTTCAGAAAGCAGAAATTCAATTGCGCTATTTCAATTTGCCCCTGTTGGCCGACTTTCAGGTCTGGAAAGGGCTTTCTCTTCAGGGCGGTCTGGAACCGGGCGTCCTGAGCGCTGCCTGGCTGAAATTCGATGGCGGGCGTTCCGACCTGAAAGCGCAAAAGGTGTATGAAAGTTTTGACCTGGGCCTCGTGGCAGGTCTGGAATGGCGTATTGGAGAGGGCTTTTTCCTTTCCGGCAGACAAATCTGGGGCATTCTTCCCAGTTCCGAACTGGAGGTGACCGACGATAATGGCACAGGGATCGGGCTCGTACGGTCGTTCAACCGCGCTCTGGAATTCTCAGCCGGATACCGGTTCGGACTTTAAAAACCGGTTTTCATCCCGGTAGCCGTCCCGAAAGTGGTTACTTTCGGGACGGCTTTTTTATTTCTTGACTAATCAATTTTCAAAGCATGAAACCGATTTTCTGCTTGCCCTTGGTTTTATTTTTACCCCTCCTTGTTGCGGCACAACCCGCGGGAACGGTTGACGCCCGTCTGCACATCGACCCCTTCGGCTATTTGCCGGCCTCACCCAAAATTGCCGTTATTGCCAGTCCGCAAACGGGTTATAACGCCCCGAATGCACTGGCGCCAGCCGCCGTTTACCGCATTAAACGCGTCAGCGATAATGTCACGGTATTTTCCGGCCCGCTCACTGCCTGGAAAGGTGGCGCCACGCACGACCAGTCCGGCGACAAAATTTGGCACTTCGACTTTTCTGCCCTGGGCGCCGCCGGCGAATACTACCTCTTCGACAGCACTAACAATCTGCGTTCCTGGACTTTCCTCATCAGCGATTGCGCCTATGACGAGCCGCTCAAAGCGGCCCTGCGAGCCCTGTATTACCAACGCTGCGGAATACCCAAAGCCTCTCCTTTCGCCGCCGCGGCCTGGACCGACGCTGCCACCTGCCACCGCGGCAGCCAGCAGGATAATGCCTGCCGGAACATCCAAAACCCAAGCTCGGGCTCTGTGCGCGACCTCCACGGCGGCTGGCATGACGCGGGCGACTACAACAAATACGTGACCTTCACCTACGGCACTTTGATCGATCTGCTGCTGGCTTATGAAGAAAACCCTGCGGCCTGGGACGACGCCAACGGCATCCCCGAATCCGGCAATGGCGCGCCCGACCTTTTGGACGAGGTAAAATACGAACTCGACTGGCTGCTGCGGATGCAACAACCCAACGGTGGAGTGCTGAGTGTGGTCGGCGTGCAGAATTTTGCCAGCGCCAGCCCGCCCAGCGCCGATGCGGCGCAGCGTTTTTATGGCCCGGCAACGACTGCCGCGAGTCTTTCGGTGGCGGCAACTTTTGCGTTGGCGGCCCGCCAGTTCGATAATTTCCCGGCCTGGTCTGCCTATGCCGACACCCTCGAAGCGGCTGCAGTGAATGCCTGGAACTGGGCGGAAACGAACCCTGGCGCAACGTTTTACAATTCGGGCGTCATTGCGGCGGGAGAAAACGAAGTGGATGATTATGAACGGAATATGCGCAAACTGGCCGCGGCTGCTTTCTTGTTTGTCCGGACAGGCGCTGCGACATATCACACCTATTTTGACGCACATTACTCCGATGCACACCTGATGCAATGGGGCTACGCCTATCCGTTCGAAACCGCCACACAGGACGCCCTTTTATTTTACGGGAAAAGCCCCGCTGCGACGCCCACCGTCAAAAACGACATCAGAAACACCTTCGCCGCCAGTATGCAGAACAACAATGCGGACAACTTACCCGCTTTCCTCAACGGCGACGACGCCTACCTGGCTTATCTGCGCTCCGACAATTATACCTGGGGCAGCAATACCACCAAATCCCATCAAGGCAATATGTTTTTTTCCATGAACCAATACAACCTGAATGCGGCTAATGCGGCGAATTACCGCGATGCGGCATTCGGTTTTGCGCATTACCTGCACGGCGTGAATCCCACAGGTTATTGCTACCTATCCAACATGGGCGCTCTGGGTGGCGAAGCGTCCGTTCCGAGCCTGTATCACGGCTGGTTTGGCGACGGAACGCCGTGGGATGATCTGAATGCTGCTCCGAATGTCGGACCCGTTCCGGGGTTGATTGCAGGTGGCGCCAATCCCAATTTCCACCCCGATCCGTCCTGCAACTGTGTGATCAGTCCGCCTCAAAACCAGCCCGTGCAAAAATCCTTTAAAGCCTGGAATACCGGTTGGCCGGAGAATTCCTGGGAACTTACCGAACCCGGCATTTATACGCAGGCCGCTTATATTCGCCTGATGGGCAATGTTTTACTGCTCCGGAACAATCCGCCGGACTGCGAAATGCCGGCCACGGACGTGCAGGAACTTCGTGCCGGGGAGAATGTCCTGCAGCTCTTTCCCAATCCTGTTACGGAACAATTCCTTTCGGTGCAAAACGCGGCCGGGACGGCCTCGTTGACCATTGCAGACCTGCTGGGAAACACTGTGCGGAGGCGACTGGTCGACAATGGCCTGACGACAATCGATATTTCAGACTTGCCCGGAGGGGTCTATTTCGCCCGTCTGGACAGCTCGGGTCAGGTTTGGCAACAGAAGTTTGAGATTATTAAACACTGATAATTGCATTGGCTTATTTTGACAGGCGGTTTTTTTGACTTTTATACCTGATAAAACAAACTGGCGCCACCCGAATCCGGGTGGCGCCAGTTTTGTATTGATCTCGACAGTCAAATCATTGTTTGACGAAATCACCTGCGAAGGCGCCGTTGTCGCCGATCACACGCACGCGGTACACGCCGGTCGGGAGTGTTGCCACGTCCAGGGTGAAGGTATTGCCATCGGACACGGTTTCGTTGCGCAGCAACTGGCCGTCGGCGGCAAAAATTTCAACGGTGGCCTGGCCCACGCGAACGCCCGAAGGATTCTGAATGCTCACCAGAACGCGGTCGGAGGCCGGGTTGGGTGAGAGTTTCAGGGAAGAAGAGTCGAATTTCTTCGCACGTGGGGCCGGGCGGTTGTCGTCGCAGTTCACCGTGCCGAGGTGCACATCGTCTTGGCAATCCGGGTTCACGTGATCTTTGACTACGAACTCATAGTCGGTCGTGCCGTCGCCGGCGAGCGGGCCGATCACGATGGGTTGCGTGGTGGAGTAGGGGAAGTTGCCATAATTCTGGCCGTTGCCCATTACGTCGAAGCCTTCGGTACCGGTGTTCTTGTAGCGGAAGGTGAGCAGGGCGAAGAATTGGCCGCACACGCAGGGCGTAGTTTGCACCTTGAGTTTCCAGATTTTGCATTCGTCGCCCGGGCATACCGGCGGTTCGAAGTTTTTGGTTTTGCAGCAGCCCGGGTTGTCGTTGATGCAAATTTTGACCCGGTCGGTGGCGCCGCCATCGGTGGGGAAATGTTCGATGTGCAAGGGCAGGTCGGACAAGTTGAAGGAACCCAGGTAAGTGCCGCTGTTGGCCCAGAGGTCGAACTGGTCATCGCTGGGGTTTTGCACCTGGAAGTTGAGCCAGATGTTGTAGGTGCCATCGTCGTTACAATCTCCGGTTTCGACTACGATGTCGTAAATTTTGCATGGTTCCGGGGCGCAGTTGGGCGCGGGGAACTCTTTGACCCTGCAGCAGTCGGCGTTGTCGTTGATACACACCTTGACGTAGTCATTGGGCCCGTTGTTGTCGGCCGGGAAATGTTCGATGTGCAAGGGCAGTGCGGAGAGCGGGAAGTAGCCGAGGTACTGGCCGTTGGCCCACACTTCGAAGAAGTTGTTGCCCGGGTTTTGGACCTGGAAATTGATCCAGGCGTGGTAGGTGCCGTCGTCGTTGCAGTCGCCCGTTTCCACCACGAGGTCGTAAATTTCGCAGTTGCCCTGGCCGGCGCAGTTGGGCGCGGGGAATTCTTTGATGCGGCAGCAGTCGCTGTCGTTGATACACACTTTGACCACATCGTTCGGGCCGTTGTTGTCGGCCGGGAAGTTGGGAATGGTCAAGGGCAGGCTGCTGAGGGCGTAGTTGCCGAGCAGTTGGCCGTTGGCCCAAAGGTTAAAATGATCATTGGGCGGATTCTGGACCTGGAAGTTGATGGTGGCGTGGTAGGTGCCGTCGGAATTGCAGTCGCCCGTTTGGACCGTGAGGTCGTAAATTTCACAGGGTGCCGGGTTGCAAACCGGAGCGACGAATTGTTTGATCCTGCAACAATCGCCGTTATCGTTGATGCATACTTTGACATAAGCGCCCGAATTGCCGCTGGATGGGAAGTTCGTGATATGCAGAGGAAGGTCAGCGAGGAAATAGGTCCCCAGGTTTTGGCCGTTGCCCACTACGTCGAACTGGTCGTCGGTCGGGTTTTGGACCTGGAAGTTGATCCAAACGTTATAGGTTCCGTCGTTGTTGCAGTCGCCCGTTTCGACCACGAGGTCGTAAATTTCGCAGGGCGCGTTGTCGGAGCAGGTGACGGTGCCGAGCTGGACCACGTCCTGGCAATCCTGGAAAACGAGGTCTCTTACAACGAATTCATAAGAAGTGGTGCCGTTGGCGGCCAGGGGGCCGAGCGTGAGGGGCACGTTGCTGTAAGGGAACGAGCCGTAATTGACACCGTTGCCCTGTACTTTAAAACCCTCGTTGCCGGTGTTGTCGTGTTGGAAATTCAGCACGACGTAGAATTGCCCGTTGGCACAATCCACTACGGTGGCGGTGAGATCGTAGATGTGGCAATCCTGTGTGAATGCCGGCTTGGAGAGCAGCAGCAGAGAAAGAAGGAATAGAAGACGCATGGGAAACAATTGGTTGGTGAGAAAATATGAATCGGCTTTTTCAGCGTCGGAAAATTACAAGATACATTTTGCGCGAATGCGCTGCCGGTGTTGAAAAGATTTTGAGGAATAGGGACGAATACCCCCAAAAGGGGGTAGAGTCAGATCAGACGTTGCCTCGAGGCCAATAAAAATGGCCCGAAGTGTGAACACTTCGGGCCATTGTATTTTCAGTAAATGCGATACATTCAGAAGCTCCAGCCATTGGCTTGCCGCAATGCCGCTGCGATTCGCTGGCGTTTGGCCTTCACATTCACCGGAGGGTATTTGGTAAACCGTTTAACGCCCATCAGGAAGGTCTTCAGCAGATCGCCTTCGGCGAAAGAGGCCAGCGCATCGGTGGCATTTTTGGCGATACGCGCCGAAGCGTCGTGGAAGAACACCTGCAACATAGCGTCATACACTTCCTGAGGCTGCGGTTTTTCCGTCCGGTCGGATAGTTTTTGAATGCGCAGCAACATCGACTCGGCCACGTACAGGTCGATAAGCATGTCGGCGCAGTTCATCAGGATTTCCTGTTCGTCTTTGAGGTTGAGTTTGCCGTCCATCTGCATTTTTGCAGCGCCGCCGGCGCACATGAGAATGATCTTTTTGAAATCGGCTATTGCTTTGCGCTCTTCTGCGTAAGCGCCCTCCGATTTATCCAAAGAAGGTACGGACGCCAGTTCTTTTTGCACCGCCCAGGCCGGCCCGACGATGTCCAACTGACCTTTCAGGGCGCGTTTGAACAGCTGATCAACCATCAGCAGGCGGTTGATCTCGTTGGTGCCTTCGTAGATGCGGTTGATGCGGCTGTCGCGGTAAGCCCGTGCGGCGGGATATTCTTCTGAAAAACCGATGCCGCCGTGGATTTGCACGTTTTCGTCCACGCAGTAGTCGGTCACTTCGGAGCCGTACACCTTCAGAATGGAGCATTCAATGGCGTATTCCTCCGCGGCATCGAGCGTGGCTTGTCCGAAAGATTTGCCTGCCGCGGTTCCGGCTGCTTTGCGTTCCTGCATTTGTTCTGAAATGCGGTACATGGCGCTTTCTCCGGCGAAGGTGCGGATGGCCATCTCGGCGAGTTTGAACTGGATGGCGCCGAAATTGCCGATGGGCTGGCCGAATTGCTGGCGTTCGTTGGCATATTGAACGGCCATATCGATCACTCTTTTACTGCCGCCAATGCACATCACGCCCAGTTTGAAACGGCCGATGTTGAGGGCGTTGAATGCGATCAAATGGCCTTTGCCGATTTCGCCCAGCACGTTTTCAGCAGGCACTTTGACGTTTTCAAAAAATACCTGACGGGTGGAAGATCCTTTGATCCCCATTTTGTCCTCCTCAGCGCCTAGGGTGAGCCCCGGCGAGTTGCGCTCGACGATAAAGCCGGTGAATTTTTCGCCGCCGATTTTGGCGAAGACGATAAAGATGTCGGCGAATCCGGCGTTGGAAATCCACATTTTCTGGCCGTTCAGCACGTAGTGCGTGCCGTCGGTGCTGAGCTCGGCGCGTGTTTTGGCGGCGAGCGCGTCGGAGCCGCTGCCCGGTTCGGTGAGGCAGTAGGCCGCTTTCAGATCGCCGGTGATGAGACTGGGCAGGAATTTCTGCTTCTGCGCTTCCGTACCGAAATACAGGATAGGCAGCATCCCGATGCCCGTGTGAGCGGCAAAGGGTACGCTGAACGAACCCATGGGGCCGAACACGTCAGTGATCACCGTGTTGGTATTGGTGTCCATCTCTGTGCCGCCGTATTCGGCAGGCATGTGGGCGCCGAGCAGACCCAGGTCGCCCATTTTTTTGAGCAGCCCCGGCGTCACTCCCGGCTCCTGTTTTTCAATCTTTAGTACGTTGGGAAAAATGTCCTGTTCGAGAAAATCCTGGGCCATTTTTTTGACCATCAGTTGCTCCTCGTTCAGGTCTTCGGGGATAAAAATGTCTTCAGGTTGGGCGTCGCGGATGAGGAATTCACCGCCTTTGAGGACTTCGGGTTGGACGAGTGTATCGGACATAATTGTTGAGGATTTGAAGATTCGAGGATTCGAGGATTTGAAGATTCGAGGATTTGAATACGCGATCAGGAAAATGGCTTGACAGAATCGCGTATTCAAATCCTCAAATCCTCAAATCTTCAAATCCTCATTTTTTCAGCGAAAGTTCGCTACAAATGTACAGGGTTTTTGGACAGGTGAAAGACCATTTTGGAATTGTTTGCAAAATTTTTTTGACCTGATATGTTTAGGGTACGGCATATTATATTTGCCGGAAAGCCAAAGCCTTATGAATACCCCGCCCCCTGCTTTTACCGAAACCCGCAGTGAATTTCTCGTTTCCAGTGTCGAATGGGATAAGCTGTTGCAAGCTATTCAGCAGCAGCGCTGCGTCTTGTTTCTCGGGCCTGAAATTTTGCCTGGTGTGGAAGTATTCGGCGATCTGTGCCGGCATTTGGGGGTTCCAGACAACCCGAACGTGGCCATGCAATTCCCCGCCGACGAATTGTTGTTGTTTCCCTCGCCCCGGGCCCGTTCGACGGTGGCCGAACAGATCGAAGAATTTTACGAGCAGCAACAGGCGCGTTTTGCCGGGTTTTATGAAAAAGTAGCGGCCCTGCCCTTTCATTTGGTCCTTTCGGCCTTTCCCGACATGGGCCTGTCTCGGGTGTTCGACCGGTTGGGCGTGTCGCACCAGTTCAGTTATTACAACCGGCGCAAAGTGGAGCCCGATCCGCCCTACGACAA
>JBGAJY010000239.1:0-8102 GCA_044224705.1 Saprospiraceae bacterium | reverse complement strand
ATATGCCGGCGAGGCCGACGCTAATCCTGTTTATCCTGTCAATCCTGTCAAAAAAAACCTGTCGGCGGTGAAGCCGGCGCTATTGTCCATGGTTCGTATGAAACTGCTACTACTCTCTCTTCTGCTCCTGCCCGTTTTAGCCTTTGCCCAGATTCCTGCGGACTTGCCCGTCTGGAATGAATCGCCTGGCCAAACCGCACCGGCCGACTGGCTGGTCAAGCCTTGTCTGCAAAAAGCGGAAGTGTACCGCAGCGCCGATGGCAAAGACCTGGTGCTGTACAATGGCTTGTTGAAGCGGGTTTTCCGCATCGCTCCCGATGTGGCCTGCACGGATTTCAGCAATCTGTCCAATAATCAGCAGCTGCTCCGCGCGGTTTCGCCCGAAGCCCGGCTGATGATCGACGGGAAAAATTATGCGCTCGGGGGCTTGTCCGGACAATCGGAAAAGGCTTACCTCATTCCCGAATGGGTCGATACATTGGGTCGGCAAAACCATGATTTCCAGTTAGTTGAGATCGAAGTGGAGCCCTTGAAACCCTTCCTGAACTGGAAGTCGCGCACCTGGGCCATGAACCACCAGCAGCCGACGGGCAAAACCTTGACCTTTGTTTACAAGGCTGCCATACTTGCCTTGCAGGGATTGACCGTGCAAATCCATTATGAATTGTACGACGGTTTGCCCCTGGTGGTCAAATGGCTTTCCGTGGAGAATACAGGTGGCCATAGCTACCAACTGAACCGCGTCACCAACGAAATCCTGGCTTTTGTGGAAGAAGAAAGCGCCGTGGTGGGCACACCCGAACAGATGAAAAAGCAGCACGGGCTGTACGTCGAGACCAATTACGCGTTCAACAACGCCATGCGCTACGACATCAGCGACCAGACGACCCACTGGAAAACCGACAGCGCGTACACCTCGCAGGTCAATTACGACTACAAAACACCCTGCGTGCTCGAAATTTATCCGGAAAAAGCGCCCGGCATCGCGCTGCAACCTGGCGAGACCTTTCGCTCCGTGCGCAGCTGCGAGCTGCTCCTCGACAGCTACGACCGCGAGCGGCGCGGCCTGGCCATCCGGCGGATGTACCGCACCCTCGCGCCCTGGACCACCCAAAATCCGATTTTTATGCACCTCATCAGCCAGAACGACCAGCAGGTGCGCGACATCGTGGATCAATGCGCCGCGACAGGTTACGAGGGCATCATTCTCAGTTTCGGCAGTCATTGCAACATGGAAGACACCTCCGCTGCGAATATTGCCCGCTGGAAATCGCTGGCCGATTACGCCCACGGCAAACACATCCTGCTCGGCAGTTATTCCCTGTTCAGCAGCCGCCGGATCAGCGACGCGGACGACGTCATCGATCCGAAAACCGGTCGCCCGGGCGGGGCTTTTTTCGGTCATGCGCCCTGTATGGGCAGCCCCTGGGGCCTGGCCTACCTGGAAAAACTGAAATTTTTCATGACCCAAACGGGCTTCGATATTTTTGAAAACGACGGACCGTACCCCGGCGATGTGTGCGCTTCGACCACGCATCCAGGCCACAAAAACCTCGACGACAGCCAGTGGCGGCAGATGGAATTGCAAAAAAGCCTTTACCACTGGTGCAATGAACACGGGGTGTACGTCAATGCGCCCGACTGGTATTTTCTCGACGGCACCAACAAGATCGCCATCGGGTACCGGGAGGTGAATTTTTCCCTGCCGCGTGACCACCAGATGATCCTCAACCGCCAAAATATCTACGACGGCACCTGGGAAAAAACGCCGTCGATGGGCTGGGGTTTTGTGCCGCTCACGCGTTACCAGGGCGGCGGGCCCGAAGCCGTACTCGAACCCCTGAGCGAGCACCTCCGCGATTACGAACAACTGATGGTCCAGTATTACGGCGCCGGTGTTCAGGCCTGCTACCGCGGTCCGCGATTGTACGATACCGAGGCGACCCGGCAGCTCGTGCAACGCACCATCACCTGGTACAAAACCTACCGCGACATCCTTAATTCGGACATCATCCACCTGCGCCGTGCCGACGGGCGCGATTGGGACGGCATCCTGCACGTCAATCCCGCGCTGCCCGTCAAAGGTTTCGTGTTGTTGTACAATCCGCTGAAAACACCGATGTCGCGCACCTTGCGCATTCCCTTGTACTACACGGGTCTGGAGGCGAAGGCCGTCTTTTTTAATGATTCGGAAAAACGAACGCTGACCCTGAACCGGCAATTCGAGGCGGAACTGGACGTCACCCTGCCTGCGGAGGGCTGGGTATGGTACGGCATCCGGTAATCAGGGTTTTTCCCGGAAAATTTCCATCAACAAACGGTTCGTCTCATTCGGCCGCTCCATGTTGGGGGTGTGTCCGGTGTTGTTCATGACCGTCACCCGGACGTTCGGGATTTTTTCCCTGGCCAATCGTACCGAACGTTTGTAATCGCACAGGGGCTCTTTCGTGCCGACGATGAGGAAGACGGGGATATGAATCGCCGACAATTCCCGGGTGGAATACACATAGGGAAAGAGCATTTCCACGGTGCAATAATTGCGCACGCACTCCATCAGGCTGGCAAAAAGCGGTTCGGGCTCGAAGCCTTTAAAAGCCTGCATTTTCAAAGTGGTGGCCGCGTGCGGACCCGTGCCGGGCCGGCCGGTGAATTGGAGCATGAGCCGCAGGTACCAACGAATGGGGACGTGGGTGGCCACGGGGGAGAGCAGCACCAGTTTTTCCACCCGCTCGGGATGGGCGATGGTAAATCCCGTTGCGAAAAAGCCGCCGATGGAATGCCCGAGCAGAATGGGCCGGTGGAGGTGCAGGGCGTCGAAAACCTGCAGCAGGGATTGGTTGTAATCGGCGATTTTTTCCGGGACTCTGCCCAATTCGCTTTTACCGGCGTCGCCCGGCGTATCCACGGCGAAGAGGTGGTAGTCCAGCCCCAGCCATTCAAAATTGCCGTACCACTCGGCGGCGCTGCAACCCGCGGCGTGCAGCATCACGACCGGTTCGCCTTCGGGGTTGCCCGTTTCGATGACGTGGACCAGGCCCAAATGGGTGTGTATCCAGTGGTCCTTCACAGGGATGTCATAGCGCATGAGCAAGGTGTCGTAAGCCTGGAAGTACTCGGCTCGGGCGCTTTCAGAAATGAAAAGGGGCTTGACTGCCGGGACGGGCGACATGGCGGATTGAGTTTGGTGTGTACAAAACTCGCCTGGAGAGGTGTCGGAATTATATGATTGGGCTCATGGAAGGATATGATTTTGCCTTTTACGTGGTGACAGATGTCGAATCCATTTCATCTTGAAATGATCAGATTGATAATCAGTTTAATCATCAACTCCTTCTCCGCCGGGTCGCTTTGCGCCACCAGTAAAGCGAGTGCAACCAGTGCGTTGTCATTTATTTTCAGTTCGCCGGTAGATTTGAAACGGTGGCGGTTTTTTTCGAGAAACCAGACAAACAGGAAGGCGCCCGTGCGTTTGTTGCCGTCGTTGAACGGGTGGTTTTTGATCACGAAATAGAGCAGATGCGCCGCCTGCTCCTCGATGCTCGGATAAACGTATTGACCGTCGAAGGTTTGCACGATGTTGCCGAGAATGCCCTGAAAGCTGTCGTCTTTTTCGTGGGCGAAGAGCGATGAGGCTTCTTTTCGGACCATCAGCTGGTGTTTGAGTTCGGCGATGGCTGCACGGGCTTCGGGGTAAGTGATTTCGTAGGTGAAATCGCTGTTTAGCGGTCCGGATGGCAGGTCGCGGTTGTCGAAGCGATTGAGCAGGATGAACGATTGGGTGTATTGCCCCAGAATATCCAACAGGCCCTGCACCTCGGGAAGATCGAGGGCGCCCGAGGTGCCGGTGGATTGGATCAATTGCACTGCCCGCTCCAAATCCTCCAGCCCCTGGCGGAATTCCAGCAGCCGCTTTTCATTGAGCGTGTAGCCTCGAAGGAGGTGTTCTTTGAGGGTTCGGGTGGCCCAGATGCGGAATTGGGTAGCACGGGTGGAATTGACGCGATAGCCAATGGAAATGATAGCATCCAAATTGTAGAATTGCGTCCTATAATTTTTACCGTCCCTGGCAGTATGTTCCAAAATGGAACTAACTGAATCCGCTTCTAATTCTCCTGACTTAAAAATGTTGGTCAGATGCTTTGTGATTGCCGGGCGTTTAGTGCCAAACAGTGCCGCAATCTGCTTCTGCGACAGCCAAACGGTGTCCCGTTCAAAGGTCACTTCCACCTGTGCTTGGTTGTCTTCGGCCTGGTAAATGATGATTTCGCTCATGATGACTTCGGTTCGTTTGAAAGAGAATTGATTGGTGAAAAATAAATTCCCTGGCAGCGGATTCCGAAGAAGATGAAATAATATATTTCAAAAACGGCGACTCAAAACAAATGAATAATGGATTGTTAAAGTCTTGTTTTACATGGGTTTGCATTTATTTTTAAACACAAATTGTGGTATATTTGTGATGTTTCAAATTGCATCGGTTTTTATGAAAAATATCAGCTTGAATCGTTCGGAGCTTCGAAACCTGGCCTGGGCCATCCGGCAGAAAAACCCCGGTTTGAGCCAGTCCGACGCCGAAACTGCCGCAGAAAAAGTGCTTCGCCTGTTCCATGCGCTGCAACAGGGTTTGGTCCGCTTCACTTTTCGAAAACAAAACGGCGAAATCCGCCAGGCCGTCGGCACCCTGCGGCCCGACCTGTTCGTGCAGCCGCCGAAATCCATTGAGCAGACGGAATACCTGACCGTGCTGCGTTATTACGACATAGAAAAAGACGCTATCCGCTCGCTGAGGGCCGAACGGATTTTGAAAATTGCAGCCTGAAATATCAGGTCCATGCACTCACCACGACACTACCTGCTCCGCGCCGGCTCCCTCGCCGATCTTCATCTCCTGTCTTTCGAACTCCCGCCGCCCGGCCCGGGCGAAGTCTCTGTCGCCGTACGAGCCATCGGACTGAATTTTGCCGACGTATTTGCGATTTGGGGCCTCTACGGGGCTACACCCAAGGGCGAATTCACCCCAGGCCTCGAATACGCTGGAGATATCCTCGCCGTCGGCGCGGGTGTGGATCACCTGCGGCCCGGCGACCGGGTGATGGGCGTGACGCGTTTCGGCGGCTATGCCTCGCACCTGAACATCGACGCGCGCTACGTGACGCTTTTGCCTGCCGATTGGGATTACCCCACCGGCGCGGCCTACCTCGTGCAAACCCTCACTGCCTACTATGGCATGACACACCTCGGCGCTCTGCAGCATGGCATGACGGTGCTCATTCACAGCGCTGTTGGTGGGGTAGGGCTGCAGGCTTTGAAAATTGCACGGTCCTTCGACTGCTTCACCATTGGTACCGTAGGCAGTCTGGACAAGGTGAAATTTGCCTTGAAACAAGGCTACGACCGGGTCATCGTACGAGGCCCCGATTTTGAAGAAAAACTGGATCAGGCACTGGCGGGCCACCCGCTGGAATTGGTGATGGACAGTGTCGGCGGCAGGTATTTCAGCATTCCTTTTAACAAACTCGCGCCGATGGGTCGCGTGGTCGTGTTCGGCTCGGCGCGTTATGCCACGCCGGGCGACCGGCCCAATCGTCTGCACCTGCTCCGGACCTGGCTGCGGCGCCCGAAAATCGATCCGCAAAAACTGCCCGAGACCAACCGCGGGGTGCTGGGTTTCAACCTGATCTGGTTGTACGAGCGCGCCGAGTTGATGCGCCGGCTGCTGACGGAACTGGACGTTCTGAAGTTGTCCGCACCGCACGTAGGGCACACTTTCGCTTTTGAAAAACTGCCGGAGGCCGTGCGCCTGTTCCAGACCGGGAAGACGGTGGGGAAGGTGGTGGTGGTGGTGGTGTGATGTTGTTTCCCGCAGACGTACGCAGACCTTTCCGCAGACGTTCGCAGATTTTTTTTGAGGAAATTTTTCTGCGAACGTCTGCGGAAAGGTCTGCGTACGTCTGCGTGAAACAAAACCCCGCAATTGCTTTTCTTTGCCCACCATGCAGGATTTCGTCAATCTGATCACCCTGATCGGCGCCGTGCAAGGCGTTTTTTTCGGGTTGGTACTGCTCCGACTCCCGGGCGGCAACCGGCTGGCCAACCGTTTTCTGGCGCTGTTCCTGCTCGTTTTTTCTTTCACCATGCTGAGTATTATGGCATACAGCACCCGCTGGGTGTTGAAAGTGCCACATTTTGCCTTGCTGCATATCCCTCTGGGCGCCATGCAGGGCGGACCCTTTTTGTTGTACATCCTGGCATTGACCCATAAAAATTTCAAGGCCGACTGGCGGCATTGGACCCTGCTGCTGCTGCCAGCATTCATCGTGCTGACTGCATTGATCCCCTTTTACAGCCTTCCTGCCGATGAAAAAAGGGCGATACTGGAAGCCAGTTACACCCAGCTGCCCGAGCGATGGCGCTACATTTTCATCTTCAGCAACCTGGTCAATTTTTCGTGCATTCTGGGTTCTATCGTGCTTATTTATCGGCACGAACGGGTGATCCGGGAAGTGTATTCCAGCCCGCTGAACAAGTCGCTCACCTGGTCGCTGCACTTTTTGTACACGGGTTTTGCCATTATTGTGCTGTGCATGATTTGTTCGTTTTACGACATGAACTGGGCCGATTCGGTATCCAATTTTCTCATGTCGGTGGTGATTTACGTGTTCGGCTACCGGGCGATGCGGCAGCCGGAAATTTTCAGCGACGTGAGCGAAGCGGCTTTGCCGGAGGCATCGAACCTCTCGCTGGTGCATCCCGCGGCAGGCAAATACGAGAAGTCGGGACTGGCGGAATCGAAGGCTCAGGTTTTGCTGAGCATCCTGGATCAGCTCATGGGCGAACAAAAAATTTATCTCGACCCGACGCTCAATCTTCAGCAATTGGCCGCCCGCCTCGGCATCTCGCCGCACCAGGTGTCGCAACTACTGAACCAGTTTCGGGGCGAAAGCTTTTCCGACTTCGTCAACGGCTATCGCGTGGAGCATTTCAAAAAAGCCGTGACCGATCCCAACAATGCACACCTTTCACTGCTGGCTATTGCTTTTGAAAGCGGTTTTAATTCAAAAGCCGCTTTCAACGCCGTGTTTAAAAAAATGACGGGCCAAACGCCCTCGGAATTTGCCAGACAAGCCGGTTGAGGCCCCGTTTCCCAAGGATTCAGGACGTTTTCCAACAACACCGGACGTCCCGAATGATCGGGCAGGACGACCGCATGCAGGCCTTGCCCGCACCTTTGTCGCATCTTTTTCACAAAAAAATTCCAAAAAAGATGGACAACCTGATCTCCACCCTGAACGACCTCACTCCGGTCATTATCATCGTTTTCCTGGCCGTGTTCATGACCCTTGAACGCTTTCTGCCGTACTTCGAACACAGCAGCGGCCGCGGCAAACAACGCTGGCGCAACCTGGGCATCGTCGGCATTGCCTTCGTGCTGAACGGCCTGCTCGGCGCGGGCATCGCAGGCGTCATAATGACGGCTCAGGCGCAGCATTTCGGGCTGCTGCGGCTTTTCCTGCCCGATACTTCCTGGGCCGCCATTGTCATCGGGATGTTTCTCGTCGACCTGAACAGCTACGTGTTTCACCGGTTGTACCACCGCGTGCCCCTGTTGTGGCGCATGCACCATGTACACCATGCCGATACCGAACTGGATGCGACCAGCGCCCTGCGACTGCACCCCTTCGAATTTTTGTTCCAGTCGCTCACCCAGGTGACGGTGCTGCCCCTGCTGGGCGTTTCGATGACGAGTTTTGTGCTGTATTTCACCTTTGCGCTGCCCTGGTTCCTGCTTAATCACTCAAACCTGAAATTCCCGGCCTGGTTCGAACGCTACGGCAGCTGGCTGCTCGTGACGCCCAACTGGCACCGCGTGCACCACTCCAGCCATCAGCCGGAGACCGATTCGCATTACAGCGACATTTTTACGATTTGGGATCGCCTGTTCGGCACGGCCGGCAAAGCGGACGTGGAGAAAATGGAATTCGGGCTGGAGCGTTTCCGCGAGGGGGAGGACCAGACGGTGGGCGGGTTGCTAAAGATGCCGTTTAGGGGGTGATTTTGTTTCGCGCAGATGTTGTTTCGCGCAGATGTCCGCAGACCCTTCC
>JBGAJY010000013.1:0-50959 GCA_044224705.1 Saprospiraceae bacterium | reverse complement strand
GGCCGACGTATTTGAGTCCAATTTTTTGCCGCCGGAGAGTTTTGTTGCTGACCGTCAGCTGAGGTATTCCGCCGAGGAGGATTCGAGTAAATCAATGGCGCCTGGCAAGGATTGCAACCGCCTTCTGCAACAGTCGGACCAACTCTATCAGGACCATCAGTTTGAAGCGGCTCAGGAACCTCTGCTGCTGCTCGTGCTCGATTCCACGGGGGCCTGCCAGTCGGACGCCTGGTATTTTCTGAGCATTCTGCGAATGGAGCTGGGCGATCCGGTGACTGCCATCGAGTGTCTTTCAAAAATTGAAGATCTGGACCATTACGGAGAAGATATTCAATGGTACATGGCCGTTGCCTTGCTGCAATTGTCTGATAGCGAACCTTCTGTACGTGAAAAAGCCGTTCGGGCCCTGGAGCGGGTGGTCGATTCTGCAACTTCCGAAGATCGCAAAACCCGCGCGGCGAAAATGTTGGAACAACTGAAAAAGTGATCTGAAGCATGGAACTCCTCCAGAAATATTTCCCGCAACTAAGCCCTGAGCAAATTGATCGCTTTGGCCGTCTGCCGGGCCTGTACGAAGAATGGAACGCCAAAATCAATGTGATTTCCCGGCAGGACATTGCAAACCTGACCGAGCGGCATGTCCTGCACTCTTTGGCGATTGCCAAAATATTTCAGTTTAAGGACGGCGCTCACCTCCTCGATTTGGGTACCGGAGGAGGCTTCCCGGGTATCCCGCTGGCGATCCTTTTCCCGCAAGTGACCTTTACCCTGGTGGATGGTACGGGTAAAAAAATTAAAGTCGTCACAGAAGTCGCCGAAGCCCTGGGTCTGGAAAACGTCAAAGCCATCCACGCACGCGCCGAAGAGCTGCGGATGAACGGGGCATTTGATTTTGTATTGTCGCGAGGTGTAGCGCCGTTAGACCAGTTGTTGGTCTGGGGGCAGCGCCTGCTCAAAAAGAACCATGTTCATGCTTATCCGAACGGCATTATAGCGCTGAAAGGCGGCGATTTGAGGCCTGAAATCGACGCTTTGCCAGGTCGGGGCCGCGATTATTCAGAGGTGTTTCCCATCTCGAAATATTTTAAAGAGCCGTTTTTCGAAGAAAAATTTGTGGTGTACGTGCAAGGGTGAGGTTTGAAAAGTTGCCATTGCCACTCCAACTGCCACTAATCAAACCGGTGCAGATCGTACCGTTCGATCATTCCGATGATTTTCTCCGCGTAAGTGCTGTTGGTGGCGTACCCCAGGCGTTTCAGGCCGTAAGCCCATTTGCGGTAGTCCCTTCCGTACTTTTTGAGGCTGGCATAGCGGCCACTCGCAAGCATGATGCTGTGCGCGCGCCAGCTTTCCCAGGGGTTTTGGTAAATTCTGAAAAAGTCTTTGTGGCTGTCGTCCGTAAAGTTGGAGCAGTGGCCTTTTCGGCAGTTCCTGGAAAAACATTTCATGCCGAAATGGTTGTTGTTGCTGCGGGCCAGGCGGCTGGTGCCAGCGCGGCTTTCCACCAGTCCCTGTGCCAGGCTAATACTGGCGGGGATGCCGTATTTCTGCATTTCAGCGATGGCGATGTCATGAAATCGCTCAATGTAATCCCTGGCCTGCGTGTCAAAAACGCCATCAGGGCCTACGGGTGCGGCATCGTTTTTTGATTTGCCTTTAGGCTTTTTTTTGACCCCTAGAGGGGAGTCGCCGCCGCCTACATCGAAGGTGGTTTCTTCTTCATTGGAGACGAATTCGGTGCGTACCTCGCGGGAAACGAAGTCGGGCAGGATTTCTTCTGATCCGAACAGGAGGTAACCGACCAGCGCCAGCAAACTCAATTTGAAGGCGGCCTGCTTCCGGAATGCCCCGAGAGTGATCAGGTTGAAACGGAATTGAAACGCCAGCCAGTTCCTCCGCAGCCGCCGAAGGAGCATTCTGAAAGACTCCGGGTGCGACCCCGGGAAGCCTTGTGATCCCTGATACCGACCCGGTGTATTGGGCCGGCGGCGGGACTGGGCGCCCGTGCGGCCATCCTGGCGCGGTGGCAAGGCATCGTCATCTGAGTACCATTTTGTTTTTCCCATGATCAGGCAGCATTGAAAGTGGATTGAAAAACCGGGTGCAAAACCCTGTGACAAATGTAAAACAAATTGTTTCTTACTTGCAACAGAAATTTTTTTGGCTACTTTCCGAAATCTTTATTTTTTGTTTAAAACGACATTAATCGACACGCTTTGCCTCTATTTGTGTCATTTTAAACAACAAAATGTGTTTTAAAATTTTACGGCTAAAAATTCTCCACCTGCGGAAGCATCCTCATTGGCGATGTATGCGCCAATTCAGGCAGCGTTTTGCGGGGCAGTGCCGTTTTGCATCCATGATCCGGAACCACGACGGCACCCTTGCCAGAACCTGAACGACTTGTTAACTTTCCAACGGAAATCAACACATGGATTTCGCCATCAATCTGGAACGCGCCGAACATGACTTCATCTCTGCCCTTTCCCGCCAGGAGCGGTGGGCGCAACAGCAGCTGTACGAACAACACTACAGCCGTATGATGGGAGTGTGTCTGCGCTATGCCGGCTCACGCGACGAAGCGCTAGATCTTTTGCATGAAGGCTTCATCAAAGTATTTCAGAACATCGCCCGGTATAAGCCCGGCACCTCCCTGCCGGCATGGATCAGAACCATCGTCGTCAATACCTGTATCGATTATTACCGTAAAACCATCAGACGACGGACGGAAGACCTCACCGAAGCGCGCTACGTGTCGAACGACGTGCCTGATGTGCTCAGTAACCTGACCGAGCGCGAAATTCTCGATGCTGTACAGGACCTGTCTCCGGCCTACCGCGCCGTGTTCAACCTCTATGTAGTGGAAGGTTACTCGCACAAGGAAATCGCCGACGCGCTCCAGATCACGGAAAGCACCTCGCGGAGCAACCTGGTGAAAGCCCGCATCAAACTCCAGGAATTTTTTGCCAACCGTCGGATGGAATTCGATTTCCGTTCCGACAGTTCGCCCACACTGAACGATTGACCTGTTCTAATTCAACGAACTGATTTTCAGACAAGAAGGCCAATAGCCTTATGAAAGAAAAAGACTTTGACACGCAACTGAAGGGAATGCTCGACCGAGTGGAAGAGCCCTATGATGCATCCTCCTGGGCCGTTTTGGCGCAGCGCCTCGACGCACCGTTTGCCGAGGAGCAACCTGCGGCAGTGGACCCGGTGGACAAAGCCGTGTACCACAAACTGCAGCATATCGAGGCGCCTTACCAACCGGCCCACTGGAACCTTTTGGCCAACCGGCTTGTCAATTTGCGCCGCCTTCGGATGCGTCTGTGGATCTCCAAGGCCGCCGAAGCGGCTATTTTCCTGTTGCTGCTGACCAATCTGCGCGGCTACCTGGATACTGGCTCCAATACCCCACCTGCTCCGCCCAAGCCGAAGTTCAACGGACCCGTAGCTGCCGTTCAGGATGCCCCCCGAAGCGGCCATGTAGCATCCAGGATGGCCCCTGCCGACCCCTCGACCAACCAAAATTTTTCCGGAAATGGCGAGCTGGCCGCCCTGACTGCAAACCCTTTCGCAGTGGCTGAATTGCCTGCTGCGGTTGCCAATAGTTTTACATCCGAAGCCGGTACACCCAGTCCGGCAGGTCTTATATCTGAAAAATTATTCAACGGGGCGGTTGGTCCCCTCGCCCTGCTGAGCGCGGCTATTTTGCCTTTCGACTGGATGAAAAGCCAGCCCGCCATTCCCGCCGATGCCAAACTCGCCATGGCCAAACCACATCGACAGCGCTTTTACTTCGCTTCTTATGTGGGCAATGATCATAACAACATCTTTGTCGACGGCCAAAGCCGACAGACGCAAGGGTTCAATACAGGTTTCGCGGTTGGTTACCGCCAGGGAAAATGGGGCATTGAAGCTGGCATGGCATACGCCCAAAAACAATACGACCCCAAAAAACAGGTAGAAATTTATGCCGGCAACGTGTCTAACGGCTACATCGGTTCCTACCTCGCCAATGTGGATGCCGACCTGATCAGCCTGCCTGTGAAAGTGACGCGCCGCTTGGGCAAAGTGGGCCGGACGAGTGTTCATGCCGTCGCCGGCGTGACGACTAACATCGCAGCCCAAAAGGCGTACCGGTACAAAACCGTTCAGTTTCCCGGTTCCGCCCCATCTTCACAAGGCCCCAACGGCGTTACGGCGCAACCGCATTTGCGGCAAGCCGGGCGCGGGGCTCTCGAAAGTGGCGGCAAACTGGCCAACAATGTTTACGCTTCGGCCGATGTCGGTCTGCGCATCGAACAACCAGTTGGGAGAAGGTGGACCGTATTCGTAGAGCCGACCTATCGCCAGTCCTTGTCTTCCAATGGATTTGGACCGCGCCCGGCCCGGATCAATACTTTTTCCCTTCAGGCCGGCGTGATGGCTGGTTTGTGATATTTTTTCAAACAAAAAGGGCTGTCTGAATCATCAGGCAGCCCTTTTTTTGGTTTAACGCAGTTTCAACACTTCTTTTCGAATCCGCTCTATCTTGTTTTTTTGAAACGGCGGCAAATCCGGTCTGTTTTTCAATAATTCCTTGAAGTCATCCTCAAATACCTCCCCGAAGGTTTTAAAGCGCTCGTCCACCCAGGGATCGCTGAGGTGTTTTTCGTACAATTTTTTTACCCGGTCAAAATCAGCGTCGGTATTGGCGACCATTAGTTCAGCGAGCAATTTGTTGGACAAGATTCCAATTTGAGTTTCGCTGTCAGAAGGCACGGCCAGCCCTGCATTTGCAGCGCCGAGGGCTGCGTCAAACTGTCCGGTGAGGAGGAGATACCAGGAATAATTCCAGTATGCGCTGAACAGGTTGTTGCCATAGGTGGTCGAAGTGGAGTCGATAATGTACAGTTGTTGGACGGCTTTCACCCTTCGCCCTGAATAATAGACGGCTTTATCATACTGCTGGATATTGGCCAGCCCTTCTACCCTGGTGCCGTAACTGTCGTAATAGTCGCTCAGCAATGTCTCATCCGTTGCGGATAATTCTATCAGTTTGTCGAACAGGGAGTCTGCCTTTGTAAGCGCAGTGACATCGTCTGCATCCTGAAAACGTTTGATAAAGTAGTGCGCACACTCGCCCACCTCCTGCGGATTGTTGGAGCTCTTACAGCCTTCGAGTTCAAATTCAATGTTGAATTCCTCCCTTTGCGCGCTAGTGATGGGTGAAATGGGTGAATCGTCGCGGTCGAGTTGCTGGAGGCGATTGGGCATAATCGCGGGTCCGAGTCGTTTGCCGAACAGGATAATGCTGTCGTTGGAAATAAAATCCGCGCTCACAACTGCGTCGTCTTCCAGGCTCAGTTCAAGCAGGCAATATTCTGCTTTTGCCCTTTGGCTGGCATCCCAGATTTGCACGTCGCCTCCTTTGCAGGTGCTGAGCAGGTAGTTGCCGTTGGGCGAAAAAGTGAGGCTGGTCGTGGTATCGCGGTTGTTGTCGCACACCTTGAGCAGGGCTCCGTCCTCTTTGCGCCAGAATTTGATAAATCCGCGGTCGTCGCCGGAGACGAAAGTTTCTTCATCCGCGGAAATAGCCACGGCATGAATGTCCCACAGGTGGGGCAGTTCCTGCACGATCGTGTCTTTTTCCCAATCCCACAGGTAAACATAGGTGAAGACATCATCCTCAGTGGCTTTGCCGGTGCCCACGACGATGAATTTGCCGGTTCGGGGGGCAAACTTCAAGGCGTAGGTCGGCGCAGGGAACACGTGTTCCTTCAATAGTTTGTGGGTCCGGGTTTCAAACACACGGACGGTGCCTTTGTCGTCGCAGGCTGCGTAGCGCGATCCGGCTCGGGGGGCGTTGAAAGTAGCGATGGAAGTGATATTCCCCTCGAATTTGGAAACGGTAAAGGAAGTGTCCTTCTTTTCCGTATTGAACCTCGACAGGAGTCCTTGTTTTTCAACGATGGCTCCGATGAGCAGTTCGTCGCCATCGGGCGGCAAGGGGGCGATGGCCGTAATTGGACCACGCGCATGCAGGGTGGACCAGGTCCGGTTGTTGAGGTACCAGTGTTTGATCGACCTGTCGAGACTGGTGGTGATAAAGGTTTTTTTATCGGGTGTGAGTACCCCGAAGTTGATATCGTCGATGTGACCACGGTAGATTCGGATGGACGCCAGCCCGTCGTAGTCGTACAAACGGGCGCGTCCTTCGCTGCCGGCCGTGATGAACATATTGGTATGGCCGAGTTGGCGGATGGCGCTTATGCTGCCTGTATGCGCCTTGTCTGCGTCGATCCACTTGTCGTTTTTGCCGTTGCGTATCCAGACCCGGATCCAGCCGCCTGCCGAGCCGGTAACGATGGTGTCGCCGGAGGATGAAAATTCACCCGCTGTTACCGTCACCTGGCCCCTGTGGTCGAGGGTTTGGTACAGCGTGCCGTTTGCGGCATTATAGACCCGTGCTGTACCCTCGGCGCCGCACACGAGCAGGTAACGGCCGTCCGGGGAGAAGCGCACGCAATGCACAGCGCCTGGCATTGTGAGCGTGATCATGGCTTTAGCGTCGCTGACAGGGCCGACTTTTGCCGTGCCGTCCCAGGAGCCGGTGGCGATTTTGTCGCCCTGTGGCGACCAGTCCACGGTCGACACTTCCTTGGTGTGTTTGATGGTATTGAACTGTTGTACTGAATTGGCGCCGGTGATTTTCCAGCATTTGGCTTTTCCGTCGCGCCCGCCGGTGATGTACCGGCCCCCATCGGGCGACATGGCTACGGCCATGACAGAGGAGGCGTGCTGGCCTTTGAACGTGCCGACCATAACTCGGTTGCGATCGAAAATATGGACAGTACCGTTCCAAAGCCCCAGAATAAAGAACGAGCCGTTGCGTGCCCAGTCGGCGGCTACCACTTCATCATCGGCGTGGAAGGTCCAGATGACGCGGGTGGAGCCGACGCGCCAGATTTTAGCGGTATGGTCGGTGCTGCCGGTGAGCAGCAGCGAGTCGCCGGGCGCCACCGCGAGGCCGCTGATGTTGTCGCGGTGCGGCAGGTTGTCGCCGTAGGTTTCGGTGTTGATGGGCCAAAAACGAATGTGTTTGCCCAGGTCGCCCGCCACCACGTACTCGTCGTCGGGCGTTAGGGCGGCTGCGCCGAAAAAGGTTTTGGTGCAGGGCAGGGTTTGCAGCAAGGCGCCGTTGCGGTCCCAGATTTTGACCTGGTAGTCCATGCCCGCCGTCATGATTTTCTGTGCATCGCTGGAAAAATCAACCGAAAGCAATTGCGCGCTGTGTCCTTCAAAAGTGCGCAATTCGGAGCCGGATCGCACATCCCAGAGTTTGGCAGTGTGGTCGGAGGAGCCGGTGAGTAAAAGGCTGCCGTCTCGGGAGAATCTGACTTGCGACACCGCCTGGGCATGGCCGGTGAATTCCTTGAAATTCCGTTCGTCAGCAATTTGCCAGATCCGGGCACTGAAATTTTTCATACCGCAGACAGCCGAGAGGCCATCGGGTGAAAAGGCCAGTCCGCGCACTTCGTCGGGCATTTCGTACTGATAGAGCGCCTTGTAGCGCTGGTTGCGTTGGGCCGACCACAGGAATACCTTTTTGCCGGCTGCAGTCAGGATAGAGTCGCCGCTGGGCGAAAATGCGATGCCGCCGACGTCTTCGTCGTGCTCGAAGGTTTTGAGCAGTTTGATTTCTTCTCCATCCAGTTTCCAGAGTTTGGCCGTGCCGTCGGTAGAGCCGCTGAGCAGTCGTTTGCTGTCGGGGGAGAAGCAAACGCGGTAGGTGAGCCCCGATGAACCGGGGTTGTTTTTACTCTCTCCGT
The DNA here is from genome assembly GCA_044224705.1 of Saprospiraceae bacterium. Taxonomy (GTDB): domain Bacteria; phylum Bacteroidota; class Bacteroidia; order Chitinophagales; family Saprospiraceae; genus M3007. The sequence goes on along the minus strand of JBGAJY010000013.1, from coordinate 43,145 downwards.
CGTGGCTGCCGACATCGGTTAGTTCGCCGAGCACGCGGTCGTACAGTTTGACTTCGCCGTCGTCGTAGCAACCGAAAGCGACGTAGCGGTTGTCCGGCGAAACGGCGACGGCCACGACCCGGCAGCCGCAATCGACGTTGAGGCTGTAAAAGGCGATGTCTTTTTTTTCGAGTAATTCCCGCCGTACGTCCACGGCGAGTTTGTTGCTGTTGTGGGAAATATTGCAGGCTTCGTGGGCGAGGCGGACGGAGAGCGTAGGGTTCAGCTCCGTCCAGTTCAGGGCCTGGCCGACGATTTCATTGACTTTGGCGAGGACTTTGGCGGCGGCCAGGGCGCTGTCGAGTTGGAACGTGGCGCGCCGCACGAGGGAATCGGCCTGAGCTTGTTGGGCCGGAGTGTTGTCCAAACATTCCGCTGCTGATTTATAGGAGCCATAGGCGTCAAAATAATTGCCGTTGTTGGAGGCATCCTCGCCTTGTTCCAGAAAGAACTTAAAACATTCGCCGGGCGTTTGCGCGAACACGGCGCCGCCTTGAAGCAGCAGGAAGAGCAGTGCAAAAAATCCAATGCGCTTTTTCATTGTGGTAAGCATATTTGGGGCGGGTTAATGCGGACATTTTTTCCAGATTTTATCTCTCCTGAGATACAGTTCGTCCTTGCCGGATAATTGCAGCACTCTTATGATCGGGTCGGCATAATTCTGAATCGTCAGGCTGGCGTACTTGCAGCTTTTTCCATCGTCGTAAAAGGTCTGCGCTTTTCCCAACAGGTCGGACAACTGATTGCGCAGTTCGCCTTCACAGGAGCGCATGCCCAGTTGTACGATGGCGTTGTCAAAATTAAGCGCCAGTGCCTGCTGATATTTTGGGTATGCCTCGAGGTATTTCTTTTGGTCGCTCAACAGGCGGGCTTCCTCCATCAATTTTCGGTAACTGGTTTCCCTGCCGGCGAAGCTTCGGCATTCATCGATGAGCCTTTTGAGTTCGGCGGTGTTGCGTTCGGGCGTATCAATTTTGAGGGCTTCCAGGAAGTTGGGCAAGGCGTCGATATACCGTTTCGATTCCATGAGCAATTTGCCTTGGTTGTACCAGCTGCTATAGGTTTCTGAGCTCAGACGCGCGCGCAGGGCCACGGCGCTGTCGCGTTCCGTTTGCGCTTCCATTTTCTTTTGCTCGGCAATCATGCGTTGTTCCTGGGCTTCCTGGGCCTTTTGTTCGGCTTCTTTTCTGGCGTCCCGTGCCTGGGCGGATTGGTAGTAGGCAATGATAGCGAAAACGAGGGCGGCCAGGAAGAGGGTGCCGGTGACCACGGCGAAACGGAAATTGGCGATGTTCTGCCGGCGGAGGCGTTCCTGGCGTTCCTTTTCGGCCCGCGCGGCCCGGTCCAGTCGTTCCTGTTCTTCGCGTGCTTCCCGTTCGATCCGTGCTTTTTCTTCGGCTTCGGCCAGCAACCGGGCTTCTTCGGCTTCGCGTTCTATGCGGGCGCGTTCGGCTTCACGCTCGTTTTTCGATTTGAGGATAGGCGGTACGAGCGAGTCGTGGCTGATCTCGTAAACAAAACCGCCCGAGCGTTCTTCCACGCGCAGGAGGTGGTGCTTGCCCACGAGGACTTCCAGTGTTTCCGGCAGCACGCCGTACAGTTTTTCGATTTGTTCACCATAGAGGCTCAGGCGGAGTTCGGGCTCGAAAATGAGTCCGTTCTCGACCATATTGCGCACTTTGGGTTGTTCGCTTTCGGGCAGGGAAGCGATAATATTGTCGTAGTAATTCTGGAAAATCAGCCGGATGTCACCCAACTGTCCTGCCTGGACGATCTGGCCTTCGACTTTGGGTTTGATGATTGTTTTCTCAACGTATTGGCAGATAACCTGAAGTTGAGTGGTTTCTACCGACTTGGTATTATCGTCGGTGAGATAGTCGAGGATCGATTTCAGGGCCCCCTCTGAGTACGTAAACTGAGGGGTGCTAAAATCGCCCGCCTCTGATGCCGGCCTTTCGATGGCTTCTCTGGCCTGATCGCGCGTCAGTGGCAGAAGCCGGAAAAGGTTTTGATTGAGCAGGATGTTGGGGTAAAACTGGGCAATGGATTTTAGCAGACCCAGTTTGTCAAAACGAATACCCAAAACGACCTTGAGGGGTGGGGATTTTTCGAGAAAGGCCAATTCTTCGGGCGTTCCGGGCTCCTGCGCTCCGTGTTCCAGCATGTCATAAAAGCGCTGTCGGAAAGATTCGGGCATCCGGTTGTCGAGCAATTCGCCGAATTCCCGTCCGAATTCCTCAATCAATGCTTTGGGGTACGTGAAAATTTCCTCAAATTGGTCCAGAACGAGAATCAATCCCGTCCGGCCCTCCCGCAATCGCCACAGGATGGATTTTACCTGTTGCCAGAGGCTTTGTTTGGCGGGGTCGCTCTGGACGGCGTTCATGAAAATCGACTCCGTTGCGCCTTTGGTCTCGTCGAGGGCAAAAGGCCTCAGTTGGCCCAATATATTTTGAAGAGGGTTGACCGGGTTGTCCTTATTGTAGGCGTAAAAACGAAGAGGGATTGCCGTCACGCCTTGTACAATGAATTCGGGGAGCACCCCGGCATTGAGCAAGGAACTTTTTCCAAGCCCCGATTCGCCGTACAAGACGGTCAGATCGTTTACACTTATCGTGCGAAACAGGTTAGTTTTATCCTGGTCACGGCCAAAAAAGATACGTTTCTGATCCCGCTCGAAAGGATGGGTTCCCGGATATCTATTGGGAAGTGTGACTTTTGTTTTTTCCATTATTGGTTAACCGGCGGGGTGGTAAAGTATGGTGGTTGCTTGTTGAGGTGCTGGAAGAGCACCGGGGTGTTTTCCTGATCAGCCAGATTGCCTGCCCCTCAATTCGTCCAGGATACGCAGTAATTCAGCGGCTGAACGACTCAGAACGCTCGACATATCGTTATAAGAAATTTGCTGGGTAGCGAAATCCCGCTGGGCATTCAGTACGGCGAGCATCAGGAGTCGAAGGCTGTTTTTGAGTTCTTTGCTCAGCTGTAATTTTTCGGAATCGTTGAGCAATGTCTGAACGGCCTGCGGCAGGTCTGTTTTTTGAACCAGTTCCTGAGCCGCATCCAGAATGCCTTTAATTTCTACGGGGTCGGGTTTTATGGTTTCCGGGCCTGCTTGCGGCGGCGGCGTCTGGTCTGTGATGGCCATGCTGATCCGTTCGAGCACTTCTTCGGTTTGATTTTCCACGACGATAAAAGTGGTGGACAATTTGTTTTCAGCTTCCGGGCGGAAGGTGGTGTCCAGTGTTAATACGGAAGACCGCTCGGAGGTCACAGCTCCTTTGCCTTGATTCAGCTTTCGGATGATCAGGGGGATGTACCATTTATTGAGGTCGAAGCCGAGCATCATAAAGATTTCGGCGCCCTGAAAAATGTATTGCAGCGTGCCGGGCAGTTGTTCTGAAGTGCCCAGGATGTCGACCACGAATTTGAAAAACGCCTCGTAGGTAACAATGAGCGATTCCGGGTTTTCAGCGGAACCGAAAAGATTGTACAGGATGCGAGTTTCTTTTTCTTTTTCTTTTTGTTGGGAAGGCTCCTCTGCCGGTTTGTTTTCGAGGATTTTCAGGTCTTCCACTGGTTTGTTTTCCGAGCCTTTGGGCGAATAGTAGTAGAAAAACACATCGAGGTCTTTCTGGCTCTCCTTGAGGTTGTCGTAGGCCTTTTTGAGCATGAGGTCCGGCGTACAGCAAATCACGGCCCCGAAAGGCAGGCGGGCGATGGTTTTGTAAATGTCACCCGGTTCCATTTCCTTATAAAACCTTGCGAGGTGACCTTTGAGCTGGTAAGCCTGGGTTCCTGCATCTTTGTCTTTGAGAATGAACAGATTGTCAAACTCGTCGTCCAGTTTGTCGATGAGGGAGGTCTGGCCCGGTCGCACGGGTAGTGCCGCCAGTTTCTCATGAATGGTTTCACCGGCAGTTTTACCCTCGGCAGTTTTTCCGAATCGTGGGCCGAGGAACAGAATGCATCTTTTGTTGGCGAGGGTTTCCTGAGAAAAGGAGAGAAATTCGTCGATGTTACAATAATCCATAGACTTGGTTTTTTTGAGCAACTGAAGGATTGGGGATGATCAATTTGGATTAGGAAGAAATATTGTGAAATACAAATGTATTACTTTGTTTTCGAATTTTTGCCAATAAAAGCGGGGTTTTTTGAGGAATAACGGGAGAAAAGCCAAGCAGGCCGGGCTGTTTCGCTATTGTGCTTTTTGCATGGCTTCCAGGAGTTCTTTACTGGTGGCATCTACGAGGAGAAACGAAACGCCGGCTTTGATTTCATCTTCCTGCCGAATACGGGAATCTCGAATCTCACCTAAAGTACAATTCACTTTTTTTCACCATAACGGACCGAGCTCGTCAGCCGCGGTCATGGTGTTTTGCTGAAAAATACCCTGGCAAATGTATTTTCTTTTGCAAAAGCCTGTAATCGTGAAACGATTATTTGTAATCAATAAAAAAACAAAAAATCCCCGTGGCGCACGCGCCACGGGGATTTGGTCATTCGTATTTCCGGTTTTACTCCCCGTAAATCGACACCAGTTTCTGCTTCAATTCGTCTCCGCGCAGGTTGCGCGCCACGATGCGCCCGTCTTTGTCGAGCAGCACGGTTTGTGGGATCGAAGTGACGCCGTAGATGCGGGCGTGCTCGCTGTTCCAGCCTTTCAGGTCACTGATGTGTTGCCATTTCAGGCCGTCGGCTTCGATGGCTTTCACCCAGGCGCCGCGCTCGCGGTCGAGGCTTACGCCGAGGATGTTAAAGCCTTTGGCGTGATATTTTTCATACATGGCCACCACGTTGGGGTTTTCGCGGCGGCAGGGACCGCACCAGCTGGCCCAGAAATCGACCATCACGTAGTTGCCGCGGAATTGCGACAGGGCCACCTGCTGGCTGTCGGGGGTCATACCGACGAGATCGGGAGCGGTCATGCCGGGGGTGAAGGCGCCGGCGCGTTTGAGTTCGTATTCGACGCGGCCTACTTCGCCGAGACTTTGGTTGCGGTAGGTCGAGAGGTATTGCTGCGTATAGGGCGGGTACAGCGGGCTTTGGGTGGTTTTGAAGCCCGACACCAGTCCGCCCAGCGCCATGCGGTAGGCGTTTGAAGGGGGCGGGATTTTCGCCAGCTGGGCATCTGCGGATTGTTTGGCAGCGTCGACGCCCAGGTTGGAGATCAGTTTGGCGTAGGCCTCAAAAGCCGTGAAGACATCCGGAATGTTGTCATAGCCGCGATCGCTGAAGGTGGCGTAGCGGAAAAATTCCTTGGACAGGAACTGGGCCTGGTTGCCGAAGGCTTTCGGGTCTTTTTCGGCTTCGACATCCGGGGTCAGCGAGAGGCTGGCCACACGCCACAGCAACGGATTGGCAGTTTTGAGGGAGTCGAGGTAGCGGGTTTTGGTTTTGGCGTGCTGCACAAAACGGGCGGTGACGGCCTGTTGCAGCGTAGCGTTTTTATCGGCTTCGGCCTGCACATAAGCGATCCGGTGGGTTTCGCTTTGCAGTTGCAGCTCTTCCACCCGCTTGCGCATGGCCTCGTAAGCGCGGTTGGCGGGCGAGTTCACGGTGCGGGCCTTGTCCATGTACTGGGCATTGGCCCAGAGGGTGACGGCGGGTTCTTCGCCCAGGATGACGCGCGCAGCGCCGTTTTCGGAAAAGCCCACGCTGTAGAAACGGGCCTTGGAACGCGGCAGCGTAAAGACGTACGAGCTGTCGGGGCGTATGCCGGCGCGTTGCACGATGGTCATGGCCAGGCCGGCGGATTCATACAGGGTCAGGCTGTCGGCATTCGGACCCAGACCGATGATTTTACAGGTGAGGGTGAGGTTGCCCTGGTCTTTCTGCGGGGCGGCTTTGGCGGGCTTTTGGGCCCAGGCCAGCGCGGGCAGCAGGAACAAAAAGAAGAGTAGTTTTTTCATCGAACAAATTTGTGTTGGCAGCTGAATGGTTTCACTGGGGAAAGTGGGCAAAAATAAAGAGAAAGCTCGCTCACCCGCTGTTAGTTGCCGGGCGGTAAGGTTGTGTTAACAAAATAATGAGGGCATATCATTTCACTTCCACCGTATCAGCCCTTGTATAATACTCCGAGGTGCCCGTGCAAGACACGCCCGCAGCATCGCCTTTGACCAGTTTTTTGCGCACGAGATAGAGTGACCAGCGACCGGCCGGGAGTTTGGCCAACTGGGCGGCGGGAAAAACAATTTCCTGTTGCGCCGCAGTGCCGTAGATCTCCATCGGCACCGTTTGGGCATTGGCGAGGTTTTCCCACATGAGCACGAGGGTTTCGCCCCGGTCGAGCGGCGCGCCGGTCCAGCGCAGCGTGTCGGTCTGGTGGCGGGAAATGGTTCCGGGGCCGAAGCCGAAATTTTTGAGCGGCAACAGCGGCAGGGCAAATTCGTGGCGCTGCCCCGCGGTTTCGGTCCAGCTGAAATGCGCCGTTTCTGCGGCGGCCCCGTTGTGCTGGTAGCGGTAACCGATGCCTTGAGCGGGCAACGCCTTCATATCCAATCCGTCGTAGAGGATGCCGCCCGGCGGCGTTATCACGCTGGAGTCGGGGCCGTAAAGGACGGCTTCGGCGCGCAGCTGGGCCTGGTCTTCGAGGTAGCGCACGTAGCAGCGAAACGTATGTTTTTCAGGCTTTTGCGGCGTCGTACAGGTGCAAAAAAGCAACGCGGAGGGAATCAAAAAAAAGATCAGTTTCATTTTTATGGATAAATATCTTTGCCGCAAGCCGGGCAGTTTGCAGGGCAAAGGTCTGCCGCTCCACGCGAAATGCCAACTTCCCGCCCGGTGATTCACGAAACCAAGCGACGCATTCACAGCCTCCCGGCCGCCGTCCGCTCATTCCTCCAGACCTATATCAAATAGGCCAACTATTTTCGACCATTCATTAGCATGAAAAGAGTGCTAATTACGGATGACTGCCATCCGCTTTTGACCGACGGACTGCAACGCCTGGGCTACGTGTGTGATGACCAGCCGGATATTACGCCCGAAGAAACCCGCAGGGTGATCGGCGCGTATGAAGGGCTGATTATCAACAGCAAAATCATCGTGGACCGCGATTTTCTCGCCGCCGCCACCCGCCTGCGCTTCGTGGGCCGGCTGGGCTCGGGGATGGAAATTGTGGACCGCGCCGAAGCGGCCGCCCGTGGCGTAGCCGTACTGAGCAGCCCCGAAGGCAACCGCAACGCGGTGGCCGAACAGGCGCTCGGCATGCTGCTCGCCCTGGCGAACAACCTGCTGCGCGCCGACCGCGAAGTGCGCGCCCTGAACTGGCGCCGCGAAGCCAACCGGGGATTCGAACTCGCCGGCCGCACGCTCGGCATCATCGGGTTCGGACACACCGGCAGCCAGTTTGCCCGCAAACTGGCCGGCATGGACATGACCGTGCTGGCTTTTGATAAATATAAAACCGGTTACACCAGCGATTTTCCGTGGGTTCGGGAAACCGATCTGGCGGAAATTCAGGAAAAAGCCGACATCATCAGCCTGCATTTGCCGCTGACGGCCGAAACCCGGCACCTGGTCGATGAAGGATTCATCGCCGGCTGCCGGCGCGGATTTATCCTGATCAATACCTCACGCGGCGCCTGCATCAAAACGGTTGATGTGGTGGCCGCGCTCGAAGACGGACGCATCGGCGGCGCTTGCCTCGACGTGTTCGAAAACGAAAAAACGAAGACATTTTCCGAAGCCGAACAAGCGCTGTATCAACGCCTGTACACTTTGGAACAAGTGGTGCTTAGTCCGCACATAGCGGGCTGGACCCACGAATCGAAGCGCCGGCTGGCTGAAATTCTGCTGGAAAAAATTTCGACAATTTTGGCAGAAAGCCCGGAAAAGCAAGGTTAATAGGTCAGTTGACCGTCATTCCGGAAAATTAGGCCTGCGCTTCCTAAACGGTTTGTTAACATTGCGGCTTCTTATGCAAAGGCGGCGATGGAAGTACTCAGAATAACCGGAAGACCAAGATTTGTTTGTTGCTCAACCATTTTGAACGATTTTACGCTACAATTGAAAATTCACCTCTGTTCTATGGTACGTTCTTTACTACTCACATTTGCGATGCTGCTCGGCTGCGCCGGCGTTGCACTGGCCCAAAACACGGTGTTGACGGGCAAAGTGACCGACGACAAAGGCGAGGCTCTGATCGGGGCATCGGTCAAAATCCTGAGAGGCGCCGATGTCGCGCGCGGTCAGGTCACGGACTACAACGGCGAGTTTCGTGTCAACATTGATCCTGGAACTTACGACGTGGAGTTTACCTACACGGGCTACACCACTGCAAGGATTTCAGGCGTCCAGGTCCTCACCAACCAGATCAACTACCTGAACGCTACCATGTCGGAAGGCACGGTGCTCCAGGAAGCGGTCATTACGGCCTACAAGGTGCCGCTCATCGAGCAGGACAAAACCTCGGGCGGCCAGACCCTGACGTCGGACCAGATCAAAAATCTGCCGACGCGCAGCGTCAACGCCATCGTGGCCACCACGGCCGGTACGACCTCGATCGACGGCGGGGGTATCAACATCAAAGGCTCCCGGGCCAATGCCACGAACTATTACATCGACGGCATCCGCGTGGCCGGCAGTCCGCCGCCCGTACAGGACATCGAACAGATCCAGGTGATCACGGGCGGTCTCGGCGCCGAGTACGGCGACGTGACGGGCGGCGTCATCTCTGTGGTGACCAAAGGCCCGGCCAGCCAGTACAACGGCGCCATCGAGATCGAGAACTCGCACGGGCTCGACGCATTCGGGTGGCTGCTCGGTACGGCCAACGTGAGCGGCCCGATTCTTCGCAAGAAAAACTCCGACGGCACCCGCGGCGAAACCCTGATCGGTTTCCGCCTTTCGGGTCAATGGCTCAGCCAAAAGGACGACGACCCCTCTGCCCTGCCGCTGCACCACGCCAAACAGTCGGTGATCGACCGCATCTCCGCCCACCCGCTGGAACGCATCAACGGCAACGTGGTGGCCGCCGGCGAATCCATCACGCTGGACAGTGTCGACACCTATAAATACCGTCCGTACGAAGACAGCCGCAATATTGACCTGACGGGCAAACTCGATTTCCGCCTGTCGAGCAATATCGACATCAGCATCACGGGTACCTATGCCGATTCGAAAAACCAGTTTACGCCCAGCAACGGCTGGTCGGCCGACAACTGGCTGTTGTTGAATTCGCAAAACAATCCTACCGCATACTCCAACCGCTATCGGGGCATTTTCCGTTTCCGCCACCGCCTCGGCAACAGCGATAACGGCGGCGATGCCTCCTCGGCCAACCGCGTTACGATTTCCAATGCCAGCTACCAACTCCAGTTCGGTTTTGAACGCGGCGCCGACCACACCTCCGACCCGCGCCACGGCGACAACCTGTTCGACTACGGCTATATCGGCCGCTTCGAATACGATTACATTCCGGTAATCGGGCTCGTCAACAATGAACTGGTGCATGTGGACTATCGCGAAGAGTTTCAGGGTTATCAAGCCGGCAACATCAATCCGGGTCTTGCAGCGTACAACGAATTCGCTAACCCGGAAATCGCTTCCTCTTATGTTGCGCAAAACGGACGCTTCTCCGGGGTGTACAACAACCTCTGGAGCAACATGCACTCCAACATCAACAACGTTTACAACAGCAACAACAAGAGCGAAAGCGACATCCTGACGATCACGGCTTCCAGCGGTTTTGACCTGAAACTGGGCCGAAGCGGTACGCACAACATCCAGTTCGGTCTGTTGAGCGAACAACGCACCCAGCGTTCCTGGACTGTTGCTCCCTTCGGACTCTGGGACCTCATGACCCAGCAGACCAACAGCCACTTCAATGGCCTGGATACCAACAATATCGTTGGTACGATTCCCGTGCCCCAATTGGGCATTGAAATTGACCAGTATGCGCCCAAGACAAAGGACCTGCCGGACTACCGTTTTTACAAGGCCATCCGCGAACAACTCGGCCTGAACCTTTGGGACTACGTCAACCCGAACGAACTCGATCCTTCGCAGCTCAGCCTGTCGATGTTCAGCGCCCGCGAACTCACCGACCAGCGCCTGGTGGGCTACTACGGCTACGATCACCTCGGCAACAAACTGGCGGACGGGGTTACGTTCAACGACTTCTTTACGGCCCGCGACCCGCTGACCGATACGCGTACTTTCCCCGTGGCGCCGCTGCGCCCGCTGTACCAGGCGGCTTTCTTCAAAGACAAGTTTACCTTCAACAAAATGATCTTCAGTCTGGGTCTGCGCGTCGAGCGGTTCGACCTGAACACCAAGGTCATGCGCGATCCGTACTCGCTGTATGAAGCGGAAACGGCTGCCGGCTACCACTCCAAGCCCAATACGACGCCCAAGCCGGAAAATATCGGCGACGACTACAAAGTGTACATCAACGGCATCAACGACCCGACTGTCAAGGCTTACCGCAACGGCGATACCTGGTATTTTGCCGACGGCACCCAGGCCAACGACGGCAACGTGATCTTCGGCGGCGGCGTGGTGACGCCTTTGCTGCGCGACACCATCACCGGCGACGATATCACCAACCAGAACTTCAACCCGAACACGGCGTTTGAAGACTACGAGCCGCAAGTGAGCTGGCTGCCGCGCCTGGCCTTCTCCTTCCCGATTTCGGAAGATGCCAACTTCTTCGCCCACTACGATATTCTCGTGCAACGCCCGCCCAGCAACTGGGAGGTGACGCCGCTCAACTACTTCTACTTCTACATCCCCGGACGTACACCCGGCAACAACGCCAACCTGAAACCGGAACGCGTGGTAGACTACGAAGTAGGCTTCCAGCAGCGCCTCAACCAGAACTCGGCACTCAAGTTCTCGGCTTATTATCGCGAGCTGCGCGACATGATCCAGAGCCGTACCATCCTGTACGTGCCCACGATCGGTCGCTATGACACTTACGGCAACGAAGACTTCGGAACGGTCAAAGGTTTCACGGTCCAGTACGACCTGCGCCGTATTCAAAACGCCGAGATTCGCCTTGCCTACACCCTCCAGTTTGCCGACGGTACCGGTTCGGATGCCAACTCGCAGCGCGGTCTGACGACCCGCGGCAACATCCGCACCCTGTTCCCGCTGAGCTACGACGAGCGTCACAACATCAGCGGCATCATCGACTACCGTTTCTCCAGCGGCAAACAATACAACGGCCCGCGTATCGGCGGCAGCGATATCCTGTCCGATTTCGGTATCAATATGCAGGTAACGGCAGCCTCGGGTCGCCCGTACACAGCCAATCTCCGCCCGCAGCGCTTCGGCTCGGCAGGTGCAGTGGGCGCCATCAACGGCAGCCGCCTGCCCTGGCGTTTCAACATCGACCTGCGTGTCGACAAAACCTTCAACCTGTCTCCTGCCGGCAAACGCGACCTGAACCTCAACGTTTACCTCCGCGTAGCCAACCTGCTCGACCGCCGCAACATCGTGGGTGTGTACCGCTACACCGGTTCGCCGACCGACGACGGCTATCTGGCAACTGCCGAAGGCCAAACGACCCTTCAGAACGTCGTGGATCAGGGCCGCAACCTGAATGCTTATCTTGATTCGTATTCCTGGGCGCTGCTCAACCCGAACAACTACACCCAGCCCCGCCGGATCTATATCGGCGCCTCGTTCGCCTTCTGATTCATAACCCGATAACAGCCAAATCTTTTTGACCCTACCGTGTTAAAAAAAGGTTTTTTTAAAATCTAAAACATTGAACATCATGCGTATTTACAGACTTTGCATAACGGCCCTACTGGCGTTGGCAGCTGTGGGCGCCTCAGCACACTATAATCTGAACCGCAAGGCAGAAATTGAAGCTTCCCACAAGGCTAAGCTTCGCGGAGTGTGTGCCGGCGCCAGCGACCAAATCGACCAGGAGATCAACAACGTACGCGCCCGTCTGCTGGGCGCAGGCGACTGTTGGTGGGACTACAACGACGGCCGTTATATCGTGCCCAAAGTGGATCCGGCTTCCGGCCAACAGGAAGTGTCTTCCATCTTTGCGGGTTCGGTATGGCTCGGCGGCGTCGACCCCGGCGGCAACCTCAAACTGGCTTGCCAGGATTATCGCTACAACGGCGATGACGACTTCTGGCCCGGCCCGCTCGACCCCATCTTCGGTACCACGGATGAGGCCACCTGCGCCAACTGGAACCGCCACTTCCGCGTGACCGGCGACGATATTCGCCAGCACCTGAAGAACCTGTCCCTTGGACTGGGCGAATCGTCCATCCCGCGCAACATCAAAGGATGGCCTGCGAAAGGCAATATCTACTTCCGCGAAATTTGGGGTTTCGACCTGCCTTATACCACCCAGGCTCTGGCCGGTTTCTACGACCGCAACGGCGACACCAACTACGACCCGCTCGACGGCGATTACCCTTCGATCGAAATCCGCGGATGCCCCCTGGATCGTTATCCGGATGAAATGATCTTTTGGATCTACAACGACGAAGGCGGCGGCGCCCCGCACGCCGTAACCAAAGGCAACGCTATTCAAATGGAGGTGCAAGTACAGGCTTTCGGCTACAAAACGGCCGATGAGCTCAACGACATGACCTTCCAGCGCTACAAACTGATCAACCGCGCTACCGAACGCATCGACTCCACGTTCTTTGCCATGTGGGTCGACGCCGACCTCGGCTGTACCTCCGATGACTTCATCGGTTGCGACACGGCGCTGAGCCTGATGTTCACCTACAACCAGGATGCCACCGACGGCGACCCCGGCTGTTCCTGCCCGGAAGGCTCGCCCGCTACCTATTGCGACCGCGTGCCCATCCTCGGCGTGGACTACTTCCGTGGCCCCCTTCGCCCGATCACGCTGCCCGACGGCCGCGATACCTCGATCGAGATCGGTATGTCCTCGTTTGTGTATTACAACAACCCGAGCATCGGCAACTGGCCGGCCGCCATGGGCGACCCCGACCAACCCGCCGAATACTACAACTACCTGACCGGCCGCTGGCGCGACGGAACGCCGTATTCATACGGAGGATCGGGTTATCAGTCCGGTGGTCCAGAAATTAAATACGCCTTCACGGATCCGCCCAAATCACAAAACGGCTGGTCCATGTGCACGGCCAACCTGGGCAAAGGCGACCGCCGTACGCTGCAGGCATCGGGTCCGTTCACCCTGCTTCCCGGCGCTTTGAACGAACTGATCATCGGGGTGCCGTGGGTGCCGGATGTGGACTACCCCTGCCCCGATCTCGAACAGATTTTCCGCGCCGACAAACTGGCCCAGGGCTTGTTCGACAACTGCTTCGACCTGCTCGACGGCCCGGATGCTCCGAATGTGGACTGGGTGGAACTCAACCAGCAAGTGGTTGCAGTGCTCACCAACGACGAGCCGTTCAACAACATCAAAGAGGCCTACTCGGAACAGGACTTCCTGGCGCCGGAATACTACCGGAACAACACGGACCCGAAGGTGCGTGACTCGGCCAACTACAAATTCGAAGGCTACGTCATTTACCAGCTCATCAACCCGAACGTGTCGGCCGCCGACTATGACGACCCGGAAAAAGCCCGGATCGTGTATGAAGTAGACAAGAAAAACGGCGTTAGCAAACTCTACAACTGGACCGAAGTGATCGATCCGTTCGATCCCAGCAAACGCGTCTATTACCCGCAACTTCAGGTCGATGGCGGCGACAACGGCGTGCGCCACACCTTCTCCATCACGGAAGACCAGTTTGCAGCCGGAAATGACAAGCGACTGATCAATCACAAGAAATACTACTATTCTGTGATTGCCTACGCGTACAACAACTTCGGCAACTTTAATTCGCTGGTCCGTCCGGTCACCGGCCAGCAACGGCCCTACCTTGCCGGCCGCGGCAACATCCAAATCTACACCGTCATCCCGCGCCCGATCGTGGACTTTGCCCTGCAATCCGCCTACGGCGACGGCGCGGTGATCACCCGTACGGAAGGCGCCGGCAACAACGGAACCTTCCTGGACCTCAACCAGGCCAGCCGCGACAAACTTTTCAGCAATCAGGACAGCGCCCTGACCTACCAGCAGGGCCGCGGCCCGATCGCTATTACCATTTTCAATCCGTTTGAAGTAAAAGACGGCGATTATGAAGTGGTGCTCTCCGACGGCAACGATACCGACACGAAACTCCAGGATACCGCGCGGTGGCAACTCCGCCGTCTGCCCGGGGGGCAGGTACTGGTGTCTGAACGCACCATCGACGAATTGAACGAACAGCTCATCGCCGAATACGGATTTTCGGTCACCATCGCACAGCGCGCTGAACCGGGCATGTACGGCGCCTACGCCTCAACCGGACGACTCGGCGAAGCGCCGCCTTATGTCGATTCCCGAAACGGCGCCATCGGCGGCGAAGTGGAATGGCAGGACCCCGACCAGCAATGGCTCCAGGGCTTCCCCGATCAAAGCAGCGGCGCACTGAACTACGTCAAAACCGGTCCTTTTGAAAAAGACCAGGAAATGGACCCCGAACAGGCACTGAGCACCATCGGCAACGGCTGGTTTGTGCCTTATGTGATGTGCGACTATATTCTTCCGACATTGGCAACCCCCGATAACGGCGACCGTTTGCTGACGCCGGCCTGGACGGAAAAAGCCGCCGGCTCCCAGGGCAACATCAACCAGTCGGCCATCGGGGCGAAATCGTTCCCGATCAAGGCCAATGGCCAGGTGGATATCGCCAGCCGATTCTACAAACTCTGGCAATTACCGAACGTCGATATCGTTCTGACCAGCGATAAGTCGAAGTGGAGCCGCTGCGTGGTGGCGGAAGCCGCTGGTTACTACTACACTGGCGCAGAGTATGTTTCTCTGTTCAACAATCCCGACTTTCCGCAGTTTGCCGACCTCGTCCCGGAAAGCCCGCCGAACAAAAAGCGCCAGATGTTTGATACGCGCTATGCTCCCTCGGTAGGCAAAGACGACAACAACGGCGACGGCCTGCCCGATCCGGACGGTGAAGTAGAGCCCGCAACCCTTTCTACAGGCGCTCCCAACCCGCGCGCGGGCTTGCCGGTCTACGGCATGGGCTGGTTCCCGGGCTACGCAATCGATGTGGAAACGGGTCAGCGACTCAATATTTTCTTCGCTGAAAACTCCTGCTACTCCAGTGGTCTCGATGCACGCCTCACCGGCCGCGACATGCTCTGGAACCCGACCGACCAGGCCTTGTATGACGAGAGCATTTTTAACCAGGATATTCCCAACCTCGCGTTGGGTGGCCAGCACTGGGTGTATGTGATGAACACAGCATACGACGAATGCCGCGCCTTGCGGGAAAAATTCACCCCGGAACTCAGTGCGGCTACGGGCAAAGCCCAACAAGTGCGCTTTATCTCCTGGGCCGGCATGTTCCAACTCGCTCAAGGCTTCCAGATGAAACCGCTCAGCGAAGGGCTTGTTCCGTATGAAACCCGCTTCAAACTGCGCGTGGATGATCCGTTCCAAACCTGGTACAACGACGCTGACGCCGGCCGCAAATCAGGCCTGCCGCGCTATCAGTTCTCGATCCAGGGCCGCGAACGCAAGGAGCTGGATCAGGTTCAGGTTGAAAATGCGCTGGACTCCATCAAAGTGGTGCCTAACCCATACTACGGGTTCTCGCAATACGAGGTGTCGCAGTTCAGCAACATCGTGAAAATCACCAACCTGCCCGCCAAGTGCAAGGTGACCATTTATTCGCTGGACGGCAAATTCATCCGCCAATACACCCGCGCGGAACAGTACGAGCCGTACATGCAAATTGCACCCGATCTCGAGTGGGATTTGAAAAACAGCAAGGGTATTCCGGTGGCCAGCGGTGTGTATCTGATCAATGTACAGGCAGACGGCATGGGTGAGCGAACTATAAAGTGGTTCGGCATCGCGCGCCAGTTTGACCCCTCAGGGTTATAATATTTAATGATGAATGATGAATGATGAATAAATCTGGCAACGACAGATGATGATCTGAAAATCGCCCGGTTATTCATCATTCATCACTCATAATTCTTTATTGATCATTCAAAAAGAAAATTATGAACAAAAAATACATCTTCCTGCTGCCTTGGTGCGCATTGTTGTTGGCCGGGTCCGTCTTCGCGGGCAATCCCGACCGACAGGGAGAAGAGGGCGCCAAACAACTCCTGCTCAATCCCTGGTCGCGCAGCGCAGGCCTGCATTCGATGAATACATCCTGCATCACCGGTGTGGACGCCATGTTCCTCAACGTTGCGGGGTTGTCTCGGATCAACAAAACCCAAATCCAACTGGGTCACACCCGCTACCTGGAAGGGGCTGGCATGAACATCAACGCGCTCGGTTTCGCACAGCGTATCGGCAAAGGCGGCGGCACTTTTGGCGTCAGCCTGATGGCCATCGATCTGGGCGAAATTGACCTCAATACGACGGAAACTCCCGAAGGAGCAGGAGGCACGTACAGCCCTTCGCTGTTCAACCTGGGTATTTCCTATGCGCACATGTTCGCCAACCGCGTTTCAGTAGGTATTACCGCCAAATTCGTCAATGAATCCATCACCAACGCCGGCGCCCGGGCCATCGCCCTCGATGCCGGGGTGCAGTACGTATCCGGACCAAAGGATAATTTCAAGTTCGGCATCTCCCTGCGCAACGTGGGCTCCAAAATGCGTTTTACTGGTGAAGGTCTTTCAACGGCGATCAATAGCCCGAACGGTACCTTCCAGTACCCAATCACTTACTACCAGCGTTCCGCTGCGTATGAACTGCCTTCGCAATTGAATATTGGCACTTCCTATGACTGGCTTTTTGCCGGCAAAAGCCGGCTGACGTTTATGGCCAACTTTGCTTCCAACGCTTTCTCCCGCGACCAGGTGGGCGCCGGTCTGGAATTTGCACTGGGTCAGAATTTTGCCCTGCGCGCAGCATACAAGACCGAATTTGACCCCAATACAGTAGAAGCTTCTATCGATAACGGCCTGGCCGCCGGCCTCACGGTGTCGTTCCCGCTCAAAAAGGGCTCCGACAACCGCGTCTCGCTGGACTATGCCTATCGTACCACCGATGTGTACCGTGGTATCCACAACATCGGTCTTCGCCTCGACCTGTAAGACCCGGAGCCGCGAAAAGTCGGATAAAAAACTTTTCGCTTTGTCGCCAACTCCGTATCTTTGTGGAAACTTTTTATAGACAGGAACGTTTCTATCCACCCGATAGGAACGTTTCTGTTTTTTTCTGCCCACATGCCCAAGAGGTTTACCGGACTGCAAGATGTTCAGTAAACCTTTTTTCGACACCACAGGCTTGTTGGGTCAGCCCCCAATTTCCACATCCTTTACGCTTTAAATTGCTTTAACCATGTCCAATTACACGTATTTGACGCAGAGCGGATACGATAGACTCAAGTCCGAATTAGAAGAGTTGAAAACCACCGGCCGCCAGGAAGCCGCCCGTGCCATAGCCGAGGCCCGCTCACAAGGCGACCTGTCTGAAAATGCCGAATACGACGCCGCAAAAGACGCACAAGGCATGCTGGAGTTGAAAATCAACGAGATCGAAACCGTGCTTTCCAACGCCCGCGTCATAGATGAAAGCCAACTCGACGATTCGAAAGTGGCTATCCTGTCGAATGTCACGATCAAAAACCTCAAAACCGGCAAGGAGATGACCTACAAACTCGTCTCGGAGACCGAAGCCGATGCCAAACAAATGCGCATCTCCGTCACCTCGCCCATCGGACAAGGCCTGCTCGGCAAAATCCGCGGCGACGTCGCTAAAATCCAGACCCCCGGCGGTGCGCTGGAATTTGAAGTCGTGGATATTTCCGTCGGTTAAATAACTTGCAGTTGCAGTGGCACTATTTTGCGCTCTGCCACTGCCACTGCTACTGCTACTCAAATATGCCCACCATCTTTTCCCGAATCATTGCCGGCGAAATCCCCTGCTACAAAGTGGCGGAAACGGATGATTACCTGGCTTTTCTGGACATTCGCCCTTCGGCAAAAGGCCATACCCTGTGCATTCCGAAGCGCGAAACCGATTACATTTTCGACATCGCCGACGAAGAATTGGCAGGACTGATGTTGTTCGCCAAACGGGTGGCCCGTGCTATCGAAAAAGTGGTGCCTTGCAAACGGATCGGGGTAGCCGTCATCGGCCTGGAAGTGCCGCATGCGCACATCCACCTCGTGCCGCTCAACCAGTTGTCCGACCTCACTTTTGGTCGTGAGCCTTTCCCGATGACTGCCGAGGAGTTTCGGGAACTCGCGGAGCAGATTGCAGCACAGGTTTAATGCCTTGCTGCCATTTTCATATCGGCTAAGTGCCGTATTTTTCAACCCCGCCGGAAACAGAACCTCCGGCGGGGTTGATTTTTTAATGAAAAACGCGCTCCTGCTCGCCCTGCTCCCGGCTATTTTGCTGACTCTCTGCAATGCCCCCATGAGCGCCCCTTCCGCTTCGGTTGCCATCCCGATGCAAATGAGCGGTAAAATCAACGGCCTCACCTTCGTTGCCCCGCCGGAGCCTTTTCCCGCCAATCCCATGCCTGCCGTGACGGAGGTCGGCGCCAATTGGATCGCCGTCATCCCCTATGCTTTCACACGCCCGGGCCTGCCGGCGGTGCATTTTGCCGAAAACAACAACTGGCAATGGTGGGGCGAAAGCCCTGCCGGCGTGCGAGAAACCATCCGCCTGGCCCATGCCGCCGGCCTGAAAGTGATGCTCAAACCCCAGGTGTATGTGCCGCGTGGCTGGACGGGCGCGCTGGATTTCAGCGCGACGGAGGACTGGGCGAAATGGGAGGCCGACTATGAGCGGTATATCCTGTTTTATGCGCAAATTGCTGCAGAGGAAAAGCCGGAAATGCTGTGTATCGGGACGGAATTCAACCTCTCGATTCAAAAACGCCCTGAATTCTGGCAGGGCCTGATCCCGAAAATCAAGGGTGTTTTTCAGGGCAAACTGACCTATTCGGCCAATTGGGACGACTGGTCGCGGGTGCCCTTCTGGTCCGAACTCGACTACATCGGCCTCGGCGGGTATTTCCCGCTGGTACAGGAAACGACGCCTTCGGTGGAGCATTTGCGGGCGGCCTGGGCGCCCATCCGCGACCGGCTACGCGACTTTTCGAAAGCTCAGGGCAAGCCGGTACTGTTCACCGAGTTCGGCTACCTGAGCGTCGACAGCTGCGGCTGGCGCAACTGGGAACTCGAACATGGCATCGAACAGCGCAATATCAATGAGCAAGCCCAGGCCAACTGCTACGAAGCCCTGTTCTCCATTTTCGCACAGGAAGACTGGTGGGCCGGCGGTTTTCTCTGGAAATGGTTTCCGAACATGCGCGGACACGAGGGCTATCCCGAGCGGGATTACACGCCGCAGGGAAAAACCGGCGAGCAAACGTTGCGGAAATGGTACGGGTCCTGATGCATTCGCCGCACGGCCCCAAAGCCCTTCGGAGCAACAGGCTCGGACAGGATTGTTTTTAAAAAAATCCAATCCTGTCTAACCTTCCGCATGCGCGGGCCGTCCTGCTATCAGGTCTCCTGCCCAACCGGCTCATTCGCCAGATTAAATCCTGCCCTATGAAAAATTACCTTTTCAAAATCCTGTTCACTTGCTGCTTTTCAGTCTTTACCCTGAATCTTGTCGGCCAGACTCCTACTGACGTGGTGCATTTGAAAACCGGCCAAATTTATCAGGGTTTCATTGTCGAGCAAAAACCCGGCGAATCCATCCTGCTGTGGCAATTACCCGAAGATGATACGCTTTCTTTCAGGATGGAAGATATCGACCGGCTTACCCGCTTTATCCTGCCGATTGAACGCCCCGTCCTTCTCGAGCAAGCGCCTCCTGATCCAGCTCCCGACATGTTGCCGTTTTATCAAAAACGGAATTACGTCTTCGTACAAGGTTGCGCCGGCGGTGGGGATTATCCGTTCGCAGGTGCTGGGCTGAGGTTCAGCCACAGGCTTGAACGCTATGAGCAACTTCGGGTGGGAATCGGGGTGCACTTCATTGACAACAAGAAAAACGGGACCGAATTCAGCAACAGCGAATTTGTTCGGATTGTCCCGCTTATGCTGGACCTGCGGCACCAGCTCACGGCCACCCGCAACGGACGATTCTCCACCTCGGTTTTTTTTGATGGCGGTTATGCTTTCAACTTCACCGCCAACGACATCGACCAGTACGGAGATTTCCGGTACGGCGACGGGTGGGCAATCCATCCGGGGATCAGCTTTCAATTTGCCATTGCCCGAGATTTCGGCGTTGCCCTCGACCTTGGCTGGATGCACCACACCAGCCGGCGCGAATGGCTGGCGCCCGTACAAAGAAGCGATCGGAAAGCCTGGAACGACATCCTCATCGGAGGGGCAATATTCTTTTGACGTAAAAGCAAAATGGTTCCAAGCATGGGCCCTATTCCGGAGCATATTCTAGACGGTTGCCGAAAGCAGGACCGCGCGGCGCAGCAACAGCTCTACCAGTTGTGCTATGCGTCGTTTTTTCGGCTTTGCCTGCGCTACGCCGAGTGCCAGGCCGATGCAGCCGACATCCTGAACAAAGCTTTCTTCAACATCTTCACCCGGCTCGACCAGTACCGCGGCGAGGGCAGTTTCGTGGGATGGATGAAACGAATCATCGTGAATGCCGCCGTGGATTACATCCGCTCCAACCGCCGCTTCCGCTACCATGAACCTGTCGAAGCCGCAGCCGACATCCCCGGACAGGCCCGCGCCGACCACGAACTGGCGCACAGCGACTTACTGGCCCTGTTGCGCCATTTGCCTTTTACTTCTTCGGCTGTTTTCAATTTGTACGTGCTGGAAGGGTATTCTCACCGCGAAATCGGGACCATGCTGGGCATTACCGAGGGCAATTCGAAGTGGCACCTGCACCACGCCCGCCAGATTTTGCAACGTCATCTGACTCAAACCGCTGTGCTATGAAAACGAACCGGACCGATCAACACGAATTTGAGGTGGTGGACGATTATTTCCGCCAACATGCCGGCGACATCCCGGTCGTATTCGATGCCGCGCATTGGGACAAGCTCGCGTTGGCGCTCGATGCTGCAAAACAGCCCGACAAGCCGGTTCCAGCCAATCGCTTCAGGCTTCGGATCGGTAAAGGCTGGTGGGTTTCAGGTGTGTTCCTGTTTTTGATGGCGGCCGCCTGGTGGGTCTGGCCAATCGGTACCAGCGCCTTACAAAACGCGCCGGTGGAAAAACAAGGGTTGCAGGAAGTATCCACGACTATGCCCGAGGAAACTGCCCCCGTTTACCCTGAAAATCATTTGGGAGAAACGCCCGGCAGTACCATACCCAATCACCCGGCCGGACAAGCAGTTGCGCCTGCTGCGTCGGCAAATGGACAATCGACCTCAACGGAGCTTGTCGGCGTGCCTTCGGCTGCGGAACAATCCGAGTCGGCCGATTCTACAGCAGTGCGGCAAATGATACCTGAGCAGCCCAGGGATTCCGTTTCGGTCCCTCAAAAGCCGGTGAAAAGGAAAAAACACCTGTTTTGGTAATCATCGGCCACGTTTACGAAACCTTTTAGGTTTCGTAAACGAGAACCCTCGATTCAATAAGCCATTAGTTTCCGCAATTGTTCCTTCATCCGTTCCAGCGGGAAAAAGTTCTGTTCCAGTGGAATGGCAAAGGGCACCGGCGTGTCCAGACTCGCTGCGCGCATCACCGGCGCGTCGAGGTGTTCGAACAAATGCTCCGAAATCCAGGCGGCGATCTCCCCGCCCAGGCCGCCGAACAGCGTGTCCTCGTGCAGGATCAGCACGCGGTTGGTTTTTTTGACGGATTGCGCAATGGCCTCATAATCGAGCGGCACCAGCGAACGGAGGTCCACAATATCCGCGTCGAGGCCGAGCTCGGTGGCAGCCTGTTCGGCCCAGCGCACGCCGAGTCCGTAGGTCAGGATACTCACATCGCGGCCCTCGCGCACCTGCCGTGCCTTGCCGATTTCGACGGTGTAAAATCCTTCTGGCACGGGGCCGCTTTCGCTGCGGTACAGCGCTTTGTGCTCGAAATACATCACCGGATTGGGATCTTCGAACGCGGCCAGCAGGAGGCCTTTGGCGTCGTGGGGGGTGCTGGGATAAACCACTTTCAGTCCGGGCACATGCGTGAACCATGCCTCGTTCGATTGCGAATGAAAGGGTCCGGCGCCCGTGCCGCCGCCCGTGGGCATGCGGATCACCACGTCGGCCGTCTGGCCCCAGCGCCAGTGCAACTTGGCGAGGTTGTTGACGATCTGGTTGAAACCACAGGTGACGAAATCGGCAAACTGCATTTCCACCATCGCCTTCATGCCTTTCAGGCTCAGGCCCAGGCTGATGCCGACAATGGCCGATTCGCACAAGGGTGTGTTGCGCACGCGGGCCTTGCCGAATTCTTCCACGAAGCCCTGGGTGATCTTGAACACGCCGCCGTATTCAGCGATGTCCTGGCCCATGAGGACGAGTTCGGGGTGGCGTTGCATGGCCGTGCGAAGACCGTCGGAGAGGGCGTCGATGAAGCGGAGTTCTTTTGTTTCGTTGCGAGGGGCAGCCTCGCCGGGTGTCGCGGCACGAGGCATAGCCTCGCGCCAGCCCGAAGCGGGTGCATACACATCAGCCAGTTCTTCGGCGGTGTCAGGCACCGGCTCAGGTTCGTTGAACATGACCTCGACGGCGTCCTGGATGGCTTTTTTGTAGGTTTTTCGAAAATTTTCGACTGTTTTTTCCTCCAAAAGGCCTTCGGCGATCAGCCAGCGTTCATAGTTGTCGAGCGGATCTTTGGCGGCCCATTCGTCCATGAGGGCCTTGGGCACGTATTTGGTGCCGCTGGCTTCTTCGTGGCCACGCATGCGGAAGGTCATGCATTCGAGCAGGAAGGGTTCGGGGTTTTTGCGCATTTCGGCGGCCACTTTGCTGATCGTCGAATAGACTTCGAGGATGTTGTTGCCGTCGATTTTGGCGCCGCGCATACCATAGCCGAGGGCGCGGTCGACGAGGTCTTTGCAGGCGTATTGTTCGTTGGTGGTGGTGCTGAGGCCGTAGCCGTTGTTTTCGATGATAAAAATGACGGGCAGTTTCCACACAGAGGCGACGTTGAGCGCTTCGTGGAATTCGCCCTGGCTGGTGGCGCCTTCGCCGGTGAAAGCCAGGGAGACCTTGCCTTCCTGGCGCAGTTTGTGGGCCAGCGCCACGCCGGCGGCCAGCGAAAGTTGCGGCCCCAGGTGCGAGATCATACCCACGATGCCGTGCTCCAAAGCCCCGAAGTGGAAGGAGCGGTCGCGCGCCTTGGTGTAGCCCAGGCGTTTGCCCTGCCACTGGCAAAACATCCGGTCGAGCGGCATGTCGCGCGCCGTGAACACGCCGAGATTCCGGTGCATGGTAAAGATCAGTTCATCCTTTTCCAAAGCGCAGGCAGCGCCCACGGCAATGGCTTCCTGACCGATGCCGCTAAACCATTTCGAGATGCGGCCCTGGCGCAGCAGGTTGAGCATTTTTTCTTCAATGAGGCGGGGTTTAAGGAGCTCTTCGTGCAATCGGAGCAGCGTTTTTGTATCAAAACCTTTTTTGGAATAGCGGATGAGCGGCGCGGCGGTGGTGGTGGGCATGGATCGTGTTTTTTCAATAAAAGCGCCGCAAAGGTCGGCGCTTCGGGGGAAAAAGAAAGTTTTCGGGAAATGAAAAGGTTGATAAGGTTGATAAAAGGGTAGAGAGCATTGATTCACCTTTTATCAACCTTATCAACCCTCATAACCCCTTTTCTCAAAAGATTACAGCTTCACCAAACGCCCAATGCGCCGATGGCCGGCCTGGTTTCCGGACCATTCCACCGCGTAAACACCTGCGGCTAAACCGGCCAGATCGATCCGGATTGTTCTGTCCTCAGCGGTTTGTTGCATCACCAGTCGGCCTGTCGCATCGAACACCCGGAGCAGGCCGGATGCGGCAGGCAGTTCGATCCGGGCGACATTGACCGCCGGATTCGGGCTGATCAACAAAGCGTCGGCTTTCGTCGGCTGAAAAGCGGCCAATGGCCAGGCTACCACGGTTTCTGCTGTGTTCGTAAGCACCGGAGCATTGAAATCAAAATAGATGTAGGCTTTGTTTCGAAGCGTGGCGCCGAGCGGCAGCCCGGCTTTGGGGCGAATCTGGAATTGCACGAACCCGTGGCTGCCCGGCTCGTCCTGGCTTTCAGGCGGTAGTTGGATATTGCCGAAGAAAAATTCGAGGTTGCCGGCACCCGAAAGTGTCGTCTGGCAGGGATGGGAAGTGGCCAGCACCCGGAAACTCGATATATCCAGTTTCGAGAAATCAAGTGTATCGGTAATGCGCACAAAATCCGCGGGAAAATTGCCGGTATTCTGAAAACGGATCGTGTAGAGGATCGGTTCACCGGCAGTGAGCTCGTCCGGACTGATGCGCTCGCGGTTGCTGCGTTTGTCGTTGGGGTCGTAGGAGCCTACTACGGCTTCGGTCAGCACATGCTCGTTGTCCACCGGGATGGCGTCCGCCTGTGTGGGCGTGATCGAAGCCCAGGTCGTGACGCTGCTTCCGATGGCCGTAGCCACCGGCGTGTGAACTTTGACGAGCACCTGCCCTGATCCAAAACCGGGAATGCTGCTCAGGTTCCACACCAGCGTGTCGCCGGATATGGCGTCGGGGGCCGGATTGGCATTGACCAGCTGGAGCGGGTCGGCAGGAACGAAGCGCAGCACGGCGTCGGCCGGGGCGATGCCGTGGTTTTGGTAAGTGAGGGAAATCGTCTCGTTAAAACCCGGGCGAAACACGGTGAAATTGGTCTGATTTACGCTCAAATCAACCACATCGGGCGGAAAATACAGGCCAAAATTCAGTCCGGCACTGGAGTCGGTGAAAGGCTGGGAGGCCGGGTTGGGGATCA
Organism: Saprospiraceae bacterium; assembly: GCA_044224705.1. Classification (GTDB taxonomy): domain Bacteria; phylum Bacteroidota; class Bacteroidia; order Chitinophagales; family Saprospiraceae; genus M3007. The sequence continues at coordinate 18,227 of JBGAJY010000013.1, read as the reverse complement.
CCCAGGAATAGGGCAATTCAATCTCCACAGCGCCAGCGTTCAAATCGCCCAGCATTTCAAAGGTGCCGTCGGTGCCGCTGGTGGCAAACAATGCGCTGCCGGCATGCAGAAAAGCGCCCGGATAAGGCGGTTCGCCGGGATCGGGCTGTCCGTTGTTGTTATCGTCGCGCCAGACGTAGCCGCTGAGGGGCACAACGTTGTCGAGCAGGCGGCGCCAGAGCGGGGCTTCCGCATGGTTGAGACTGATGTAGAGGTAGCCGTCGTGCATGGCCATGTTTTCAAAGCTGAAACTGGAATACGGAAGATTGTCAACGATTTCCGTCCAACTGGCCCCCAGATCGGGCGAATACCAAACCGAACCGCCGGCGATGACTGCGACACGCGTACCGTCGGAGGCGAGGTGTTGCGTGCCCATGGGCGTGCCCGTGCTATCGGACAGGGCTTGATTGATCATGATAAACGTCAGGCCATCGTCGGCTGATACCGCGATACCGTCTTCGCTGTACACGAACAATTTGCCCCCAAAGCTTCGGACCCGGGGCGAGTAACTGACCCCTGTGAACGAATCCAGGCCCATACCCGGCAGTTGTGTCCACGTATTTCCGTTGTCAGACGAACGCAGGAGCCCTGTCGGGGCTTTCCAGCGAACCAAGGAGTCGTTGTGCAACTGCATCAGCTGGTTGTTTGGGGGCAGCGTGCCCGTTTGCGTCCAGGTCACGCCATGATCGGTGGAAGTATAAATGGTCAATGCACTTGAACCAGTTACTTCTATCCGGTAAAAGTGGTTGTCATCGGCAATCAGGTCCGAATAGGTATTGGCAGTAAACGGACCGCTGATGGCCGACCAGTGTCCGAGGTCGCCGACCGATCTGTACAACCTGTTGTCGTCGTCGACGATGAAATAGGCGCCGTTGTGGTAAATGTAGTTGCTGTTGTAGTAATTGCTGTTCGAGCTCAGGTCGAGCGCGGCCGGTTTGAACCAGTTCGCGCCGCCGTCGCCGGTGAAATTCCAGTGATAACACAGGTAGTTACCCAGGCCGTAGGGGATGGGTGAGTTGCCGGCATTTTGCCAGTTCCAGCTTTTGAATCCCAGCCCCGCATTGCGGATTTCCCAGTTGACGCCGTTGTCGACCGAACGCGCCAGACCCCTCGGTGTGGCGAGGATGACGATATTGCCGTTGCTGCCTGCGTCCTTGATCTGGTAATCGGTATTGTTGAGTTGGGCGACGAACGACCAGCCCGACACGTCGTCGTTCCAGACCCGGGGCGCCTCGTTCGGCCGGCTCCCATACCACTTGTTGCCGCTTTTTTTCAGAAAAATGACTTTGTTGGATGACCCGCCGAGGTTCCAGCTGGCGCCGTAATTCAGCGATCGTTCCATGAAATCATAGCAACTAATGGCGATGGTATTGCCCTGAACGGCAAAGCCGAAAATGGCGTCGCTTGTCTTATGTTTGAACGTCCAGGTACCGCCGTTGTCGGTAGAAAGAAAGAGAGAATCGTTGTTGTTGGCCCATAAGTCGTTGCCATTGGCCACAAGTCCGCCGCGGTTCGGGTAATAATACGTTTCGAAATGGCCCGCGAATACGGCTCCCCCGGGAGCGTTCAGATCGAAACGGTAAAAGTCTTTGTTATTGCGAAACAGGAGTGCTTCATCGGTCATCACGGCGAGGTCAGGCGTTTGGCCCGCCAGGTCGAAGCCGGTCATCGGCTCCCAGCTTTCCCCGCCGTCGGGGCTGCGGAACACGCCCTGTTGTTTGCTCAGCAGCCACCAGCTGTGGTCTGCGGCATGCCAGCTCAGGGCATTGCCGCCGGGCTGATCGAGTTCGAAGCTGGGTTGCCAGCTCAGGCCGTCGTTCAGGGAGCGATACACGCCGGAGCGGGTAAGGCAAAGCCATACGCCGTCGGCGAATTTTACTTCGAAGGCTTCTTCGCCGCCCTGTCGGACGCAGGGGGACCATTGGGCGGAAAGAGAAAGGGAGAAAAGGAGAAGGAGGAGCAGCGGGAAAAGCCGCCTCGTCGAGATGGAGAAAAACAGGTGCATGAAATAGATTTTATAGATGAATAAGTGTTGCAAAGGAAGGAAAAAGTGGAGAATTGTCGATTCCGTCCGCACGGCTTTGTCATCTAAATTCAGGCAAACGCCGATGTCCGACAATTCAACCCGGCCGGATGCCTGGAGCCCGCGGCGGGCGCGTTTTTGAAGCACAATGTGTCTTTCTTTGTCCGCTGTTTGGGCGAAATCCTTATTTTTCAACCGCCATCCCGCTCATCTTCCCAATTCCGGTTTCAGATGCCTGTAATTCGACCCATTCTCATCTTCCTCCTGCTGCCCGTTTTTTCTTTCGCCCAATGGACCCGCACCAACGGCCTGCCCGGCGGCTCGGTGCATGGCTTTCTCCGTTACGGTGATACGGTCATCGCCAATCTGAGCGGATTGTATTTCTCCGCCGATGACGGACTTTCCTGGTCGCCTGTTGCCACGCCGGCGGGGTTTCTCAGCAGCGACCTGGCTACCGACGGACACGACCTTTACGTACATGGATTCAGCGCCGATAGCCGCATTATCGCCCGTACTTCCGATTTCGGGCAGTCCTGGCAGTCGATCCCCGTGGCCGATACGATGACGTTCAGCGATTTTTTCGCCGCCGGGCCCTACGTGTACGGCAATGATTACCACGGCATTTACCGCACGGCCGACAACGGCGCCAACTGGGAATACGTGACCCACACGCCCGTCTCGCACCTGCGCTACGACGGACAGCGCATGGTGGGCAACCGCCTGAATTGTCTCGTGCAATCACTCGATCTGGGCTTCACCTGGGATACGCTGCTGCAATTCACCGGCAACGTGATCGACGTGTTGCAGCACGACAACCACCTGTTTGTTTTTATGCAAAAAGCCTCGGACGGCTGCTGGGCGTCGGGGGACGGCGGGCAGAACTGGCAGCATTTTACGGGTACGGCGTTCGATCAACTCTACACGGTTTTTTGGCACAACGGTGGGCTTTACGGGTTGAAAGGCACGCAGTTGTACAGGTCTGATAACCTGGGGCAGAGTTGGACGGTGACGAGTCTGTCGGCTTATGCGGGAGTGCCCGCCTATGCCGGTGTTTCTGCGGGGAATGCGGTGTTGATGGGCGGCGTTTACAGCGGCGTGTTGAGGAGTACGGATGGCGGCGCTTCGTGGGCTGTGGCCAATGAAGCGCTGTTTGCCAATGGCAGCAACCGTCTTCGGAGTATCGGAACAAACTTGTATGCGCCCGCCAATGGAGGCTTTTTCGAACTGGATGCGAGCGGCACTGACTGGATACCATGGGCGATTAATGCCAATGCACCGGGCCTGAATTGGTATGGTTATACGGATTTCACGCAGGCTGGCGATAACCTGTTGTTTTCTGATGGAAAGACTCCGTGGGTGTCACTTGACGGTGGGCAAAGCTGGAATGAATCTGTCGCGATATTCGGATTTGAGGATTATTACGATCAATTAAAACTGATTGGGAATAAGGTATTCGCCTCGAATGCAGTGCCCCTTCTTTGGAACAGTTTAATGGTATCCGAGGATATGGGGGCAACCTTTCAAAATTTGTCCACTTTCAACGATCAGTACAACACCGTATTCGGCCCGGTGGCTTTTGATAATGGAAGGATATTTACCCTGACCATCGATTTACAGCTGTTTGTGTCCAACGATGCAGGTGAAACCTGGACTTTGCTGGCCGACAACATTCCGATGGACACTATCCCTCCTTTGCAGCAATGGTATCCGCAAAGCCGGGATTTCTGGGTGGTCGGCAACACAGTGGTCATCGCTGACTACCCCGACGGACCTTTGATTTCCAACGACTTAGGCGGGACGTGGCACCATTACCTCAAAACCGGACAGAACTATGTCTGGGGCGGCCCTTCCACGCTGTCGGCTTTGGTCGCCTTGGGCAACTGGCTGATCGGCGGCACCACCAACCGGATCGTTGTTTCAGCCGACGGCGGCGCCAACTGGACCTCCTGGTCCGACAACCTCCCCGGCTTCTGGTCGGCCTCCCTCGAAATCCACGACGGCTACCTCTGGGCCGGCCTCGACGGCGCCGGCATCTGGAAACGCCCGTTGAGCGACCTCGGCCTGCAGGCCGCCACGGGCCTTGTTTTTTGGGACCAAAACGCCGACGGCGCCAAAGACTTCGGTGAGCCCGGACTTCCGGATGTGGTCGTGCATTCCACCACTTCGAACGCCTATACGACCACCCATCCCGACGGGACGTACCTGCTGTTGTCCGGCGTTTCCGATGAAAATATCCAGGTGGAGGTACCGGCGTCCTATTGGTCCGCGGCCCCCGCTGTCCAGGCTATTTCCCTACCTGCGAGCAATGTCAATTTTGCCCTGTCGTTCGATTCTTCGGCCCGCGACTTGTCCGTGACCCTCGTCAATGTTTCGGCCCTGCAGCCGGGTTTTGAGAGCAAATACGCCATTACGTGGCGCAATGAAGTGCCCTTGCCCGCAGGCGACGCAGTGGTCACGATGACCTATCCCGCCACCCTGCTGGAATTTATCGAAGCCGATCCTGCGCCTTCCATGCAGACCCCCGGCGCCCTCAGCTGGTCGCTTGGGACCCTTCCCGGCGATGCCAACGGGACGATTCTGGTGCGCGTCAAGGTGCCGCCTTCGGTGTTTCTGGGAACGGAAATCTGTGCTTCTGCTGCCATCGAGCCAGTGATGGGCGACCTCTGGCCCAATGACAATGTCAAAGAACGCTGCGTGCAGGTGGTCGGCTCCTACGACCCGAACGAAAAACAATCCGATCCGCCCAGCCACCTTACACCCGCCCAAATAGACGAAGGGTTGCCGGTGGTCTATACCATCCGTTTTCAAAATTTGGGCGACCATAACGCCTCATTTGTGCACATCACCGACACGATCGACGCGGGCTTCAATGCCGGTACCTTCCAGTTTTTGGGCGCTTCGCACCCCTGTTCCTGGACACTGCTGAACGAAGGCGTACTCGAATTTTATTTTAACGATATCCAGTTGCCGCCTGTCCTGGCGGACGAGCCCGGCAGTCACGGCTTTATCCAGTACTCCTTGCGGGCCAAAGCCGACCTGCCGCTGGGCACGGCACTGCGCAACACGGCGCACATCGTATTCGACTACAATGCGCCGCTGACGACCAATACGACTGTACTGACGGTGAGTCTGACCAGCCCTGCGCAAGAGCCGCCCGGCGTCCAGAAAATTAGCCTGTCCCCTAATCCGGCCCATGAATTTGTCCGGATGGAAACGCCCCAAACGGGCCTGCTGACGGTGTTTGACGCCGGCGGAAAACTGGTTGAGCAGCACCGGGTCGGCGCAGGAACCACCGTGCTGGACCTGCATGGCTGGGCAAGCGGGGCGTACTTGTTCCGTTTTGAGAACGAGCGGATGAGGGGCGAGGCGAGGCTGCTGATTCAGTGATTTTTCACCGCGGAGAGGCAAAGCGGGTGTACTGAATCCTTGCGCCTTCGCGCCTTCGCTGTGAATTGTCTCCTACGGTATCCGCTCCACCGCATCCAGCACCAGGTGGATCAATTCATTCGGATCGTCGGTGATGCCGAATGCGCCAGGCGGTACTCCTTTGGCTTTGTTCAGCTCGGAAACGTAAAAAATCATGGGCGGCGTCATGTTATGGGCGTGCATATTGCTCATAAAATCAAGGCCTTCGGTGGGTTTGTCGCCACGGCGGATGTCGGATATGACGATCTGGAATTTGTCATGGCCCATGCGGTCCATGGCGTTGGCGGAGGTTTTGGCAAATTCCACCATCATGCCCAGGCTTTGCAGCACGCCCGATTCATACGTCACCGTATCGGGGTTGTCATCGGCCCACAGGATGCGAATGGAGCGTTTGGGGTAGTGCGCCAAACGCTGCATCAGGCTGGGACTCACCTGCAAACCGGGGTTTTTACCCGCCCGCACGGCGCCTTCGAGACCTTCCCGGACGAATGACGCTTCGATTCCGAACGCTTTGAACCCGCTGATTTTTGGCAAAACGCCTTCCATGAAAGGTTTGCGGTAGCGGAGAAAAATGATCAGAATCGCGAGATAGAGGAGGAGGGTAGGCGTGATTTTGATCAGTTCGATGAGGAGCGCTTTGTCCATTTTGGTCAGTTTTGTCACTGCAAATCTGGTAAACTTTTTAATACCCCGATCTATCCGGCCCATTCGGTTTGTGCGGCGTTCTTCAAAGGCGATGGAAAGCGGGCACGATCAGCCTGTCTGCCCTGGTATATGGGCATGGCGCCAGATTGGGAGGAGTGATTCCTGGTTTCAAAAGAAAAAGGAGTCGGCCCGGATGACAGGGCAGACTCCTTTTTGGACAAAAAAAAGTGGTCCGTTATTGCTTGCCGGCGAGCGCGTCGATACGGATCATATCCTGCATGATGCGCAGGGTTTCATAAAGTTGAATGTCTTTACGGCGATCCTTGATCCAGTCTTCGTTGCGGGCGGCGCGGCTGGTGTCGCTTTGGATTTGCGGCAGGTCGGCAGCGAGGTTTTCGATGGTAAAGCCGTCGATGGGCTTGAAAATGTTCTCAAAGCGCTCACTTTCCTGGCGCTGGCGCTCATTCCACATCCGGTATTTCTCAGCCTGGAGCGGGTAAATGCTCTGGTCTTCCTGTTTGCGGAGGCGGGCGGCATTTTCAGAGATGAGTTTAAAAGTCGGATCATCCTTTACCCGGCCGGCGCTGGCGCTCTGGAGTTGGCTCATGTCGGCGACGTGGTAGGCATTTTGGCCGAAAGTGACTGCGTCGATGGTGTTGGATTGGAGCGGGTAGTCGTTTTCCCGCTCGCCGTTATCGACCAGATTGTAGAAATCGGGCAGAATAATATCGGGTGTGACGCCGTCGAGTTGCGTGGTCTTGCCGGTGATCCGGTAGAATTTCTGGACGGTGATTTTCATCTGGCCCAGCGGCTTCACGGAGTTGTCGCCTGTGGCGTTATCGAGGTCGAAAAAGCGTTGCACGGTGCCTTTGCCATAGGTCTGCGTGGCGCCGACGATCACGGCGCGGTCGTAGTCCTGCATGGCGGCGGCGAGGATTTCGGAGGCCGAGGCGCTGAATCCGTTGACCATGACGATGAGCGGGCCGCCGTACTGGACGCGCGGATCGAGGTCTTCCATGATCTCCGGGTTTTTGGAGCGGCTTTTTACCTGTACGATGGGGCCTTGTTCGATGAACAGGCCCGACATCTGCACGACGTCGCGGAGCGAGCCGCCGCCGTTGTTGCGGAGGTCGAGAATGACGCCCTTGACTTTTTCGGCTTTCAGTTTTTCGAGTTCCTTGGCCACGTCGTTGGCGCAGGAAGTGAGGCCCTGCGGCGTGAAATCGGCGTAAAATTTCGGCAGGTAGATGTAGCCGATCTTGTCGTTCGGCGACTGGTTGCTGCTGAGAATCAGAGATTTGGCGAAGCCCTCTTCCATGATGACCACATCGCGGGTGATGGAAATTTCCTTCACCGAGCCGTCGGGTTTCTGGATGCTCAGGAAGACGCGGGTGCCTTTGGGGCCACGAATTTTGGACACTACGTCGTCGATATCGAAGCCCATGACGTCCATCGGTTCGGCGCCTTCCTGGCCTACCTTGAGGACGATGTCCTTGGCCTGGAGTTCGCCTTGTTTCCAGGCGGGGCCGCCGGGAACGATTTCGGTAACGGTGGTTTTTTCGCCGTCGCTTTGCAGGCGCGCGCCGATGCCTTCCAGTTTGCCCGACATCTGAATATCGAAGTTTTCTTTTTCGCGGGGCGAGAAGTAGCCCGTATGCGGGTCGAACACGTTGGTCACGGCGTTCAGGAAGATTTCGAGGCGGCGGTCGCGGTCCATTTTCTGCATTCTTTTGAACCACTTGTCGTACACTTCGAGGACTTTCTGGCGGCTTTCGGCTTCGAGGGTTTTAAAGTCTTTTTTATCGCCTTTGAATGCCGGCTTGTCCTGTTTTTCCTGTTCGTCGGTAATGCGGTTGAGTACTTCGTACTTCATCCAGCGTTCCCAGCGGGCGCGGAGTTCGGCGTCATCTTTGGCCCAGGTGAGTTTTTTGCCGTCGGCTTCGAGGGTTTCATTGACAGTGAAATCCAGCGGTTTGGCGAGGATTTCGCGGTACCAGCCCTGGGTTTTGACCAGAGCCTGGTCCATAGCGAGCAGCGAGGCGTTGAAAAATTCGAAGGAGCCGTTGCGCATTTCGTCGTCAAGCTGGTTCCGGAAGGGCGCAAACTGGTTGACGTCATTTTGGGTGAAAAAGCGTTTGCCACCGTCGATATCTTTCAGATAAAGGTCATATACTTCCTTGGAGAACTCATCGTCGACCGTTTTGGGTTGAAAATGCATGCGATCCAGACCATTGAGAATGGTGCGTACCAGCGTCGATTCTTTTTGTGGATCGGGCGTATTGTCCTGGAAAGGATGGAGGCGGTTGACAAAAAAAGCAAGCCCCAGAATTCCGAGGAAAGAGAAGAACAGCAGGGACGGTCTGAGTTTCATGTCCGGAAGCGTTTGGTCAAAGTCAGGCTGGCCGAATAGCCGGGAAAAATACTGCATCGCGAGTCGAATGAAAGGTGTGGAACAAAAAAATGATCAGAGAGTTGGGTGCATCGGCGTTCGATGGATAGGAAACGCAAGAATGTGGCCTTTGTGACGAACAAGGTCGCATTTTTCTACAAACAGCCGTCTGAGACCGTTTTTGGCCGGAAAGCGAGGGGTGAATTTCGTGTGGACATGATGAGGATCTGAAGATTTGAGGATTTGAAGATTTGTTTTGGCGATCCGCCGTTTTTGGCAACATTCTTGCCGTTCCTTTTGAAATTCCGCCGCGCCGTAATTTTCCCGGCTTTCAGGGCCGGTTTCAATTCTAATACACACTTGCACCACACGGGGAGAGCGCATTTCGCGCGCTCCCCGTTCTTTTGGGGCCGTTTTGGGAAGGCTCGGATCACTGCAAAAATGTTCCAAGTGACCTGATTGCAAAAAATTGGTCTGACCTTTGATTCCCCTAAAATGAATCGAAATGCCCTCCTGAAAACCCTGATTTTCAAAAACCGATCACATTCATGGACTTCGGCTACCTCCTCCGCATCCTGTCCCGTCGCAAGTGGCTCATTCTCGGTGTCGTGTTCGGCGCAGCGCTGGCGGCATTCGTATTTATCGGCCGCAAACCGGAAATGTACCGGGCGTCGGTCATTATTTCGACGGGTATTGTCAATTATAAAGGCATTAATTCGGACAATTCCGACGCCTTCGTGCAGCAGTACCAGGTGGAAAACGCCTTTTCCAACCTGATCGAATTCGCGCAGTCGCGCTCCTGCATCAAACTGCTCACCATCGAAATGCTGCGCCACGACCTGGGCGGCGCAGCAGCCTTCCGGCAGCCCAACCGCCAGCTGTCCAACTTTTCCGATACGGATGCTCAGCAACTGCTCACAGACATCCGGCCCCTCGACCTCGACAGCATCAGCGACCCGGCGTTCAGCCAGCAGATCGACTATTTACTGGATAAAATCGCCCGCGCCTACGGCTACGACCACGATGCCATCCGCCGGAGCCTCAGCGTGAAACGAAAAGGCGGTACCGACTACCTGACCGTCGATATGGTTTGTGAAACGCCGCAACTCGCTCAGTTCATGGCTAATGCCTACGTGAACCGCCTGCTGACCTATTACCAAAACCTGTCGGTGCGCGAGAAGAGGAAATACGTGGAATTCTACACCCAACTGGCTGCCGAAAAAAAGGCGGTCATGGACACCATCATCGAGAAAAAATACAACTACCTCGCCGCCCGCGGTCTGCCGGCACTGGGTAAACAAAGCGAGGAACTGGTGAATAAAATCAAACAACTGGAACTGGAACGCCAATCGGCCCAGGCCAGCCGCGACGCCGCCTCGGCCTCCGTCCAGCAAATTGACCGCTACCTCAACAACCGCCAGTCGCTCTATGCCGACGAGACCCGCAACCGCGTCCTCGACAAATACAGCGCCGCCGACCAAAGCGAACGCGTCCGCGAACTGCGTGAGCAAAGCCTCAAAGCGGGCGGCAAAAACCCCGAAATAGAAGCCCAACTGGCCGAAGCCCAACAAGACCTCGAACAGACCATCCGCCAATCCGCAGGCAACATCGGCAAACCCAAACAGGACGAATCGCGCCGCACCAAAGAAGACCTTTACAAGGAAAAAGTACAGGCCGACGTGGAGCGTATCGAAGCGGAAAAAACCGTGGACCGCACCAGTTCCGAAATCGCTCGCGCCCGCGGCGAACTCAGCGTCAAGGTCGGTGAAGACGAGGTCGCCAGCAACATGGACGCCGACCAGGCGCGCGCCGAAGAGGAATTCAAAAAAGTGAACGAAAGCCTCATCGCCGCCAAACTCAACCTCGCCAATGCCGAAAATCCGCTCCACATCATCGAAAACGCCCAGCTGCCCGAGTGGCCGGAACCCAATCGCCGTACCCTTATCAGCGCCTTTGCCGGTATCACGGCGGGCACCCTGACGATGATCGTGCTGTTCCTCCTGGCGTATTTTGACCACAGTATCCAGTCGCCCGAATTGTTCCGCCGTTATGCGGAGGGGCTGTTGCTGCTGGGCGCCTTGAACCGGGTGCCGTTACGCGGACTCAATTTTCAGACCGTCTTTCAAGGGGCTTCCAAAAATCCGCAGCATACCGTTTTTCGGGAAAGCCTTCGGAAAATCCGCACCCTGCTGCTGAAATCGGGGGAAAAGGTTTGGCTCTTCGTGAGCCCGAAACCCAAAGAAGGCAAAACTTTCACGATGAACGCCCTGGCCCATTCGCTGGCCGCCAACGGGAAACGCGTCGTGCTGGTCGATACCAATTTCAAGTCGCCGCGACTCAGCGAATTCGCCGGCGCTCCTTCCGCCAACAGTATCCTGATCAACCGGGCTATTCGGGAAGGAGGGCTTGCCGAGGTGTTCCGACTGAAAGAACCGCTCAAAGGCCAGGACAATGCCGCGGTGGACGTGATCGGGAATACCGACCTGCACCAGTCGCCGTCCGAGTTGCTGGAACCGGGTGGTTTTCAGCGTTTCCTGGAAGTACTGGGCGAGTATTTCGACTTCATTTTTCTCGAAGCCGCCGCGCTCAACGATTTTTCAGACGCGCACGAACTGGCGCCTTTTGCCGAAAAGGTGATCGCCGTTTTCAACGCGGGCTCCGTTATCGGGGCGACAGATAAAGATTCCATCCAGTATTTGCACAGCCTGGACGGGCAATTTGCCGGGGCCGTGCTCACGGAGGTGGATGCGCGGAATGCGGGGTAGTCACTTCGTCGGTGTTACATCACCAGAGTCCCTCTTCGCAGCCACTCATTCGTTTTCAGAATCGCTGCCATCGACAACACATCGGTGATTTCTCCGCGCATCACCATTTCCACTACTTCCGAAAACGGCAAACGCCGCACGCGCAGGTCTTCGGTTTCCTCGGGCCGGGCCTCGCCGAACGACAGGCCCTGGGCCACGAAGGCCACACCGTATTCATCCGTCACCGAATTGGAGGTGTGCAGTTCGAGCAGGGGCGTCCAGACGACAGCGGTGATTCCTGTTTCTTCGAGCAATTCGCGCTGCGCCGCCAGCAGGGGGTCTGTGCCGACCGGACCGCCGCCTTCGGGGATTTCCCAGGTGTAGCGTTCCAGGGTGTAACGGTACTGCCCGACGAGCCAGGTGAAGCCCTCCGCATCGAGCGGCACGATGCCGATGGCCGTGTTTTTAAAATGCACGACGCCATAGATGCCGGGGCCGCCGGAAGGATTGAGCACTTCGCGGTGGCTTACCCGTATCCAGGGGTTGTCGTAAACCGTTTTTTCGGATAGGGTGCGCCAGGGATTGCGGGCCTCGTCGGGACCGCTATTTTGGAATGAGTACATATCTTGGTTCATATTGACGAAGGAAACGCGCGGAGCGGCCGAGTTTTCGGAAATTTGCGGAAATTTTTTTTCAACCAATTTTCCCAAACCGATACGTTATGTCAAAACGGAGCATCCTTCCGATTCTGCTTTTTTTACTGTCTCCCTTCCTCTTTTTTGCCCAACTCACCATCAAGGTGACGGCCGTACCGCTGAATACGCCGGCCAATGCAAACATCCACGTCGTCGGCACTTTTAACAACTGGGACCCGGGCGACGCGACCAAAATCCTCACGCCGCTGGGCAACGGCCAGTACCAGATTGTGCTCAACCCGCCGACCGGTACCGTGGAATTCAAATTCACCCGAGGCAACTGGACCACCGTCGAGGGCAATGCCAGCGGAGGCGAGATTCCCAACCGCAGCACCACCTACAACGGTCAGCCGAAAACCATCGAACTGACCATCCTGAGCTGGAAGGACCTCGCCGGCGGGGGCGGCGGCACCGCTGCATCCAACGTGGTCGTGATGGACAACCAGTTCTATATGCCCCAGCTCAACCGTTACCGCCGCATCTGGCTGTACGTTCCGCCTGATTACCAGACCAATACGAACAAATACTATCCCGTGCTGTACATGCAGGACGCTCAAAACCTGTTCGATGTGTCCACCAGCTTTTCGGGCGAATGGGAAGTGGACGAATCGCTCAACGAACTCTTTTCGCAGGGCGACTACGGCTGCATCGTGGTCGGCATCGACAACGGCGGGGCCGACCGGCTCGACGAGTATTCCCCCTGGGTCAACAATGAATACAACGAAGGCGGCCAGGGCGACGCGTACGTGGATTTCCTCGTCAACACCCTCAAACCCTACATCGATACGCATTACCGCACCTTGCCGGGGCGCAATACCACCGGCGTCATGGGCAGCAGCATGGGCGGCCTGATATCCATGTACGCGTTCTCCGAACGCCAGGACGTGTTTTCAAAAGCGGGTATTTTTTCCCCGGCCTTCTGGTTCGGCGGCGACGGGCCCGCCGATAACGTGGCCGGCAACCCGAAAGAAGGCGATGCGCGGGTCTATTTCCTCTCCGGCGCGGATGAGGAGGACGACGGCAACCAATCGAACTACGTGGTGCAGGACATGCTGGCCGTGGCCGCAGCGATGAATACCGCCGGCTTCGGCAACAATGAAAAACAGGTGGTCATCGAAAACGACGGACAGCACGCCGAGTGGTTCTGGGCCCGCGAATTCCCGGACGCCTACGTCTGGCTGTTCCAAAATGCCGTATCCACCGGAGCGCCGTCCACAGGAAATACTTTCCGGATTTTTCCCAATCCGGCGGGCGACTGGATTCGCGTGTCGGGCTTTGAAACGGGTCGCCGGGTGCGCCTCCAAGTCCTTGGAGCCGACGGGAAAATGTGGATCGACAGCACCGTCACGGCAGGCGAAGCCATCTGGACGGGCGATTTGCCGCCGGGGGCGTTTGTCGTAAAAGCAAAGGAAAAAGGAAAAGCGTGGAAGACAGCGAAGATGATACGGTCTTAGGCGCGGAGCCAACCACGGACTCAACCGCGGACCTGACAGGTTCGATTTTTAAAAAAAAGTAAGCGTCCATTGCCAGCACAGCCAGCAATGGACGCTTGCACTCGAACCTGTCAAATCCAGCTCAACTTGAACTTGATCGGCAAGGTCATCTGGCATTTCACCTTCTGGCCTTTGTTCTCGCCGGGAGTCCACTTGGGCATATTGCGCACCAGGCGAACCGATTCTTCCAGAAAATCGGGGCGATAATCGTTGCTTTTGGGTTTCAGGGCACTGATGGAACCGTCTTCATTGACCACGAATTCCAGAACGATCAAAGCTTCTGCCTTGTCTTTTGCAGCTTCGGGCGGATAGCGCATGTTTTTGACCATAAAATCCACCAAGGCAGCCTGGCCGCCGGGGAATTCGGGCATTTTATCACAGGTTTGATACACCGTCGGGGCCGGCGCGGCATTTTGGGCCGACAGGGACGTTCCCTGGAACAGCATCAGGAGCAGTGCCAGCATGGGCAGGAGCAGTCCGTATTGCAAACCCCGGACCGGGGCGGAGGATTTTTTCGTCAACATGATGAGTCTTTGTTTGAGTGGTGATTGATAAAAATGATGAACGAAAGATACAGTTTGAGGCGTCTGCGCTTGCTGGAGCAACAACAAACCGTATTGACGGCGGTTGGTTCGGCCAGCGGCGGAGGCATCGGCGAGGTACTCGTGCACCTCCCGAAGGGATCGGCGATACCAATGCGTCAGCGGTAAAAACCAGAAGGCGATGCACAGGAGTTCCGCAAAAAGCACGTCGATCGTATGTCCGTCGCGGGCATGGGCGCGTTCGTGAGCGAGCATGGCCTGCATATCCGGGTCGTCCTCCTGAAAATCGGCTGGCACAAAGATCAATTGAAAAAAGGAGAAAGGCATTCGGGTGTGTCCGGAGCGGATCAGCAGGCTGTGGTCCTGCAAATGCTCGCGGCGGCCGTTCAGGGCCATGCGGACAATTCGCGCGAGTCCCCAAAGCATCCGGACTGCGCCCAGGAGCACACCCGCCCAATAGATCCACGTGATCCGTTCAAAAGCATCGGCGAAGGAAGTCGCCCCGGTTTCTTCAGGGCCGATCAGGATGGTTGGGAGCGCTACGAGCGGGGCCCCTTCGGCATCCGTTACAGCCGGCAGCAGATGGTGGGCAAACGGCAAAAACAAACCCAGCAGGGCTGTGCTCAGCAGGTACCAGCGATTGAGTTGGAAAAAGGTTTCGCGGCGCAGCAAAGTCTGGTACAGCAGCGCAAATGCGCTCCAGGCAATCGTGAGTTGAATCAGAAAACTGAGCATGGCCTGGCGGGTTTACAGGTGATCCAGTTTTTCGATGAGTTCCTGCAGATCGCGCTCGCTCAGTTGTTTGTCTTCGACGAGGTGCGACACCAGACGCGACACCGAGCCGTCGAAATAATTGCGCACGACGTCGCTGAGCGAGTTGCGGCCGTAGTCGGATTTGTCGATCAGCGGGAAATACTCATGGGTTTTGCCATAAGCCTTGTGACCCACGAACCCTTTTTTTTCCAAAATGCGCACTACGCTGGAAACGGTCGAATGCGGCGGTTTGGGCTCGGCGAGTCGTTCGAGCAGATCGCTCACCGTGGCGCGCCCGGCATCCCAAAGGAGCTGCATCACGTCTTCTTCCGCTTTGGTCAGTTTTTGCATGGCTGGCGTAGTGAAAATTGTCTGTCGCAAATGTAAAACGGATTTTTTGGCCAAACAACTTTTAAAACCGTTTTTTAACGTAAAATTACGCTATAAAAATATAGGTGCCTGTTTTTCAATGTATTAAGTCATTTTTTCACTACAATGAATTCCACCCGCCGGTTCTGCGCGCGGCCTTCGTCGGTGTCGTTGGTGGCTATGGGCTGCGTTTCGCCCAGGCCGCGGAAGCGCAGGCGACTGGCGCCGATCTTGTTGTCTTTCAGGTATTTGACCACGGCCTGGGCGCGGCGTTTGGAGAGGTCGAGGTTGTAATCGTCGGCCCCGAGGCTGTCGGTGTGTCCCACGATTTCGATGACCAGTCCGGCGTTGTTGCGCATGATCGTGAGCAATTTGTCCAGTTCGACGTAGGATCGGGGCATGAGTTCGTCGCGGTCGAATTCGAAGTAAATATTTTTCAGCTGGATGGCTTTGCCGGGTTCCAGCGGCTGCCGCGTGATATCGTCGGGCTTCACGGGCACCGGCAGGAAGGGGGGCGACTTGCGTACCAGTACGTCGTCGACGTAGTAGTAGGCGTAGTTGTAGCTGTCGTCGCGCAGGGCGAGGGATTGGGTGTTGTCATCGTCGCTGAAATTGCCGACGACGATATAATTCGCCTCGTATTTGGCGGCAAAATGCCCGCTGATCCTGATCCATTTGCCTTCTGGGCCGGTGACGAGGTTCTCCGCGCGCACCTGGGCTTCGCGCACCAGCACTTCGTCGGTGGTGCGACGGATTTCGCTGACGGAAAAATAGGCGCCCAGGTTGTTGACTTGCAGCGACTGACGCATGGGACACACCCAGAACTCGACGTAATACGTCTGCCCGATCACGAGCGGTTCGGCGAGTTGGATCTCAATGAATTCGCGGCAATGCGGTTTGCCGTTGGTGCAGCCGAACACCGTGATGCCCGCCATGGCTTTGCCGCTGCGGGGCGTTTGTTTGCCGAACCCTTTTTCCGCCCAATCGGCCGGTACGCGCACGCCGGGTCCGTACACGTCGGGGCTGGCAGTGGTGGCGCTGAACCAGTATTTGACCACCCGGCCGAAGTCGGCGCCTTTGTACGTCCAGCCGATGGGCGTGTTGCCAAAGCGCTCAAAGCTGGCGTTGGGTACGATGTTGGCGCCGGCGACGGGCGGCTTTTGTGCGGCGAGTGCCCCCAGGTTCAGGAGCAAAACGAGGACAGAAGAGACAAAGCGCGGAAACAAAAAACACGGCATGTTGAGTTCGATTTGGCAAAATGGTAAAATTGCGGCGTGTCGGTCAGAATAAAATTTTAATCCCGGCCCGAAATATCCGGATTGTAAAAATCATGTTTGGTTGATCGGTATTTCGACGAGCGTCTTACTTTTGTGGGGCCAATTTCGCCACCCCTTTCCTTTCCGACCAAAGTTGCCGGACTTTTTCTCCTCCGGCGTTGTAATCCGCCTTTTTCCTTGGCAAGACTTTTGTTCGAAACCCTCTTCTATTCATGGCCCCTTTTTCCGCACAACCGGCGGCAGGGGGTGAGTGTTTACCATCAACAGGCGCGATGCGCCGCATTTTACCCAATCGCTCGATTCTCAAAATCGTTTTCCCAACATGAACATCGCTGTCATTGGAACCGGATATGTCGGTCTCGTCACCGGCACCTGTTTCGCCGAAACCGGCAACAACGTCATCTGCGTCGACAATAACGAAAAAAAAGTGCGCCGGCTGCTGGCCGGCGAGATACCCATTTTTGAACCCGGACTCGATCTGCTCTTCGAACGCAACACCAAAGAAGGGCGGCTGCGCTTCACTACCAACCTGAAAGAAGCAGTGGACGCCAGCCAAATCATTTTTCTCGCGCTGCCCACTCCGCCCGGCGAAGACGGCTCGGCCGACCTTTCATATATTCTTGGCGTGGCCCGCGACCTGGGCAGCATCATCACGGAGTACAAGGTGATCGTGGACAAAAGCACGGTGCCCGTAGGCACCGCCGAGCGCGTGGCCGCCATCCTGGCCGAACGCCTGCCCAAAAAGATGTTCGACGTGGTGTCGAACCCCGAATTCCTGCGCGAAGGCGTGGCCGTGGAAGACTTCATGAAACCCGACCGCGTCGTGATCGGCACCCGGAGCGAACGGGCGCAAAAAGCCATGCGCCAGCTGTACGAACCCTTCGTACGCCAGGGCAATCCGATCTTTTTCATGGACGAGCGCTCCGCCGAACTGACCAAATACGCCGCCAACTCTTACCTCGCCATGCGTATTTCGTTCATGAACGAGATCGCCAACCTTTGCGAAAAAGTGGGCGCCAACGTGGACCAGGTCCGCATCGGCATCGGCAGCGACAGCCGCATCGGCAAACGCTTCCTGTTTCCGGGCATCGGCTACGGCGGTTCCTGTTTTCCCAAAGACGTGCAGGCCCTCGGCAAAACCGCTTCGAACTACTCCTACGATTTCAAAATCCTGAAATCGGTCATGAAAGTGAACGGCATCCAGAAAGGGATTTTGACCAAAAAAATTAAAAAATACTTCTCCAACGACCTCGAAGGCCGCACGATCGCCGTCTGGGGCCTGGCCTTCAAGCCCAATACCGACGACATCCGCGAAGCACCGGCCCTGGTCATCATCGAGGAACTGCTGGCCCTCGGCGCCCGCGTGCAGGCCTTCGACCCGGAAGCCATGCCCAATGTAAAAACCGTGCTGGGCGAACGCATCCGCTTCTGCGACAGCATGTACGAAGTGCTCGAAGGCGCCGACTGCCTGGCCGTGATGACGGAATGGAACGAGTTCCGCAACCCGGATTTCGAACAGATCAAAAGACTGTTGCAAGAGCCCGTGGTGTTCGACGGCCGCAACCTGTACGACCTGGACCAGATGAAAGGGCTGGGCTTTCACTATGAAAGCATCGGGCGGCCGAAGGTGAAGGCGAAAAAACGGGTGGCGACAACCTGATGTTTGACCACAGGAGTTTTTTTTGACCACATGAAGGACACATGAAGGACACATAAAGAAAAGGGGAGTGTATCCTTAATACTTTTCTCTTGGCCAGGCATTATCTGAAAAGACCCCTTCCCCTTTTCTTTATGTGCCCTTCATGTGTCCTTCATGTGGTCAAAAAAACTCC
>JBGAJY010000238.1:0-8143 GCA_044224705.1 Saprospiraceae bacterium | reverse complement strand
ACCGTCGCCGGCATTGACGACGTTGGCCGGAATGCGCTGCGAGAGGTAAACGCAGGCGCCGGGCGCCGGGTGCCGCATCACGACCATGTCGACTTTCATGGCGAGGATGTTGTTCACGGTGTCGAGCAGGGTTTCGCCCTTGCTGACGCTGGAGCTGGACGCGGCGAAATTGACGATGTCGGCGCTGAGGCGGCGTTCGGCCAGTTCGAAGGAAATGCGGGTGCGGGTACTGCTCTCGAAAAAGATATTGGCCACGGTGATATCGCGCAGCGAGGGCACTTTTTTGATCGGCCGGTTGATGACTTCCTTAAAGTTGTCGGCCGTTTCAAAAATGAGCCGGATGTCGTCGGCGGTGATATCCTTGATGCCGATGAGGTGGCGCGTCGAGAGTTGTTTGGACATCGGAAAAAATTATTAATCGCTGGTTTTCAGTATTTTATTTAAAAAAACACCCCTCTTGCAAGACGTGTCAGGAGGGGTGTTTTTTGTCAAAAAGCAAAATTTCATCGGAGCCGTGGTTTTCTTTCCAGTGCACTTTGACGTATGCCTCGTCTACGGCATCCACGCTGATGCCGACATAATCGGCCTGGATGGGCAATTGGCGGTTGAAGCGGCGATCCACGAGAACGAGCAGTTCTACCGCCTGAGGCCGGCCGTAGTGCTGCAAGGCGGCAAAGGCGGCCTGAATAGTGCGGCCTGTGTACAAAACGTCGTCGATGAGCAAGACTTTTTTGCCGGTCACCACAAAGTTCATTTCGTTCGGATAAGGCGACAAAGGGCGGTCGTGCAGGCGAAAATCGTCGCGGTAAAAGGTGATATCGAGTTTGCCGTAGGGGATGTCCGGGTTGCCGGTGAGGGCGCTGAGCCGGCTGTGGATACGGTCGGCCAGGGGGACGCCACGTGGCTGGATGCCCACGATACAGGCGTCGGAAAAATCGTCCCAATCTTCGATCAGCTGGCAACAGAGGCGCTCGATGGTGAGCGCGAATCGGTCGGGCGAGAGCAGTGTTTTTCCGGTCGACATGTCGGGGGCGAAGGTAAATCAAATTTAGCTGCCGAGTAAACCATGATCGAAAGCAAGTTTGACCATGGCCGCGGTGTTTTTGACCGAAAACTTGGCCAGCAGGTTTTTTCGGTGGCTGTCGACGGTGAGCGGGCTGATGAAGAGTTTTTCCGCAATCTGCGTATTGGTGCAGCCATCGGCGATGAGGGCCAGAACTTCTTTTTCGCGGGCCGTCAGCAGCGGCATCGGGCCGGCGCTTTTGGCATCGGGGCTGGTGATGATCTGCGACACTTCGGCGCTGAGGAACAAACGGCCCCGCCAGGCTGCCACGATGCCCTCTTCGAGTTCTTCCCGGGAGGCGTTTTTCAGCAAATACCCCGAGGCGCCAGCCTCGATCATGCGGGTGATGTAGCTGCGTTCCTTGAAAGTGCTGAGACCCAGCACTTTTATCGAAGGGTAGCTTTTTTTCAGCAAAACACACAAATCGATCCCGTTCAGGTCGCCCAGGTTGATGTCGCAAAGCGCCACTTCTGCGGGCGTGGATTTGAGCGCGTCGAGCGCCTGGTAGGCATCCATGGCGCTGCCACAGACTTCCACCAGCGCCGACTCGCGCAGCAGGGACCGGATGCCCTCGATCACCATAGGGTGGTCGTCGATGATGAAAACTTTGATCATTTGATGGTGATTTGAAGATTTGAAGATTTGAAGATTTGAGGATTTGAATACGCGATCCTGCCAAGTCATTTTCAGATCGTGTATTCAAATCCTCAAATCCTCAAATCTTCAAATCCTCATCAACAACGAATTCAATACTCACCGAAGTCCCTTGCCCGGGCGCGGTGCGCAGGTCGAGCGAGCCGTTGAGGTAATTCACGCGCGACTGGATGTTCAGCCAGCCTACGCCGGGAGCATTTTTAAGTTGTTCGGCGTCGAAACCTTTGCCGTCGTCTTCCACGGTGAGGTTGAGGCGGTTGCCGTCGCGCAGGAGTTGGACGAGTACGGTGGTGGCGCCGGCGTGTTTGACGATGTTGTTGAGCAATTCCTGGGCAATGCGGAACAGGATGACCTCCGTTTGTTGCGGCAGGCGGTCAGCATCAAAACCGAAAGCCTGAAAATTGACCTTGAGCGCGCTGGTGAGCTGCACGTGGTCGCAGTAGTCCTGCAAAGCATCGCGGAGGCCGAAGCGCACCAGCGCCTCCGGCATCATGTTGCGGGCGATGTGGCGCAATTCGCCGATGGAGCGGTCGAGGTCGTCGATGACCTGGCTGAGGCCTGCGGCGGCGGTTTCGGACAAGATTTGGTTTCCTTTCATGCCATTCAGGGTTTGTTTCACACCGGAGAGCATTCCGCCAAGGCCGTCGTGCAGGTCGCGGGCGAGCCGGCGGCGCTCATCTTCCTGGCCGCGCAACACGGCGTCCGCTACGGAAAGTTGCTGCTCCTGTTTGAGTTGAATGAGTTGTTGCTGGTGCAATTGCAGCTCCTGTTCAGCCAGGCGGCGGCGGTTGCGCAGGTTCCGGACCAGGAGTGCGCCGAGAAGGAAAAGCAGGATAGCCAATGCCGCAAGGCTCCAGATCAGACCATTTTTCTGACGAATACGAAGGCCCTGAAGTTCGGTTTCCTGTTGAAGCTGACTGATCTGGCGCTCCTTTTTCTCGGTCTCGTATTTCGTTTCCAGGTCCTGCATGGCATGCACCAGTGCGTTGTTCGACAAAGTGTCTGCCATGTCGAAAAACTGGCGCCTTAAGTCGCGGTAAGCCCGTGTGTTGCCTTCCACCAGGGCGAGATCGGATTGAATAAGATAGCAGGTAGCGGTTTCGTCGTCCATGCGGTCGCGGCGGCCGATTTCAAGGGCTTGTCCGACGTATTTTTTTGCCGCGACATAGTCTTTTTTGAAAATAGAAAACCGCGCCAGGGTTTCCAGCGCGGAGATTTCACCGAAAGCATCGCTGGTTTCACGAGCGAGGGCAAGCGACTGACCCAACAGTTTTTCCGCCCCGGCCGGATCAGAGTCGTAAGTCAGGGAAGCGATGTTGCTCCATGCGTACACCTTTAAATTCGGCAAATCCTCGGCTTCAGCGATGGCTGCAACCCGCCTGCAATATTGCAAACCCTCCTCTTTGCGGTGCAAGGCAATGGCCGAAGTAGCCATGAGTTGCAGGGAAAATGCAGCCGTGGCCGAATCGCCCAGGGCCATCGCTTCTTTCAACGATTGTGCGCCATATTCGAAGCCCTTGTCATACAGTCCCAGGTCATTGTACTGGCGGCCGATATTATTCCGGACGGTGGGGCCAAAATGCGGCGGCAACGGCACGCCTTCCATCGCCCGCAAGGCCTTGGAAAAGGCATCGATCGCCTGCCAGCGGTTGCCCAGGAAGTCCCAGGCATTGCCCATGTTGTTGTAAGTGGCCACCAGTTCCTTTTTCATGCCCAGGCGTTCGCAGATCGGAATGGCCTGGGTACAGGCTTCGATCGACTCCCGGTAACGCCCCATCACATTGAAAGCGAAGGACTTATTGATCCGGCACTTGGCAATGCCGCGCTCAAAACCCTTATTTTCAGCGAGCACAAGGGCCTGGTTCAGATACGCCAAAGCCGTATCGGGCTGCGTGTTCAGGTACAATTTGCCGGCTTCCATCAAGGCCCAGACCCGTGCGGTATCGGTCGGGGCGCTGCGGGCCAGTAACAACAGGCTGTCGCGCCTGGCCGGGGTTTGGGACCGGGCGGCGGGTCGCGTGAAGAAGCAGCCTGACAGCAGGA
The DNA here is from genome assembly GCA_044224705.1 of Saprospiraceae bacterium. Lineage (GTDB taxonomy): Bacteria > Bacteroidota > Bacteroidia > Chitinophagales > Saprospiraceae > M3007. Next base: position 4,383 of record JBGAJY010000238.1, on the reverse strand, counting down.
GGATAAACAGACAAGACGTTTTCATGTACTGCAAATCTTTACCCTTTTTATGGCATTTCTGTGCATTTTTTACACCGCTGCGACAAAATCCCCTTTTTCGGGGAGATGAAAAACCACCTTTCCGTGGATTGCCGGCGCGGCCTTGCGGAGGCCATTTTTGCGATCAGATCCTGTATAGCTCATCCAACTGATCACGCACTGCCAAACACTTTCCGAAACATGAATCCATTCCACAAACTCGTGCTGCTGCTGGCCGGTTTTGCCGCCGGCGACTCCCCTGAAGACCGAAACGACCGCGCCGAGCGCATCCGCGAAAACCGCCGCCTCCGGCGGGAACTGAACAGCACCTACGATAACCGGCACGAACGAAGCGAACGCCACGACACCGCTCAGCGGCGCTTGCTACGCCGGGTCGGTTGAACACCTGCTCCAACTATTGACCAAAAATTGAACAGCAATTGATCTGGTGAGTGGACAAAGCGCGAAGGAAATCTTTGCGCATCAATTTTGATCATTCACCATTTCAACAAAGTTCAACCAATGAAAGCATCTCTTTTCGTTACCGTTCTGGCCTTTTTCCTGGCCGCAACTACCCAGGCCACTGCGCAATCCGCCAAAGCGCGCGATGTCATCACGGCCTTTTACACGGCCGTGGACGCAGGCGACCTGGCTGCCGTGGAACAACTGTCGACCCCGGATTTTATGGCGCATGTTCCGGTTTCGCCCCAGCCTTTTAACCTGCCCGTGTGGAAACAATTCCTGACGGGTTTCAAAACCGGTTTCCCGGATATGCGCCACGAAATCCTCGATTGGGTTTCTGACGGGAAAAAACTCGCCGTTCGCGGGGTATTTACTGGCACCAATACCGGCTCCATGCAGGGCAATCCGCCCACCGGAAACAAAGTCAGTTTGCCGTTCAACACATTTTTTGAACTGGACAAAGACCTGAAAATAAAAGCTTTGTATGTCCAGTTCGATCAAGTGGCGTTTCAGCAGCAACTGATGGCGGGCCTGCCCGGCAAGTAAATCTTCCTCAGTTTTCACCCTTCGCATGAGCCATCCCGAAATTCGGGATGGCTCATGTTTCGTTTTAACATTCCTTTAAAAGAGATTGCTTTAAACCAGCGGGAAACTTGGTGGTCTATGTGTTCGTTCCCGGCCGGAACGGTTTTTTATCAAAAACTACGACACACAAATTCACCAGACAAAAAATAACATCCGACGATGAAAAAGTCCCTTTTGTATTTCGCCCTCTTTCTCTCCGGAATGGCTCTGTTTAATGGTTGTAAAAAATCCGACGACTCCAAAACCCTCGCCCAGGACATCATGACCTCCGAAGACCTGGCCGAAAGCGAAGATTTCGACCAGCAGATCGACCTCGACGCCGACATCGCCATCGAAGAACGCGGCGGCACCAGTACCTGCCCGGTCGTCACCATGACCCAACCCTACGGCACCTGGCCCAATACCATCACCATCGACTTCGGCGATGCCTGTGTGCGCCCCGACGGCCGCGTGCTGAAAGGCAAAATCATCATCAACCAGACCGCCGATATTTTCACCGCGGGCGCCGTGCGCACCCGTACTTTCGATGGTTTCGCGGTGGACGACGTTCAGCTCGAAGGCACCAAAACCTGGACCAACAACGGCCTCGACGCCAATGGTTTCTGGTCGTACACCAAAACCGCGACGGGTATGAAGCACTCCTTCCCCGACGGCACTTTCCGCAGCTGGAATGCCGTGCACACCAGCGTTCTGATCGAAGGCGGCGGCACGCTCACGCATTGGGACAACGTGTGGAGCACCACGGGCACAGCTTCCGGCGTAAACCGGGCAGGGGTCGCATTCACGGTCAACATCACCGATCCGCTGATCAAACACGCCACCTGCCGCTGGATTTCGAGCGGCGAGGTGACCTTCACCCACGATGACCGAACAGCCACGCTGAACTTCGGCGACGGCACCTGCGACCGTTTCGGCACCCTGACCACCGACGCCGGCAACACGTTCACAATTCGTTTGCGGCGCTGATAAGTATTTGAAAAACAATATTTTAGAACGAAAAAACCGGTGCGGCAACTGCCGCGCCGGTTTTTTCGTTTTACAAGAAGTAACTTTGACACGTTTTAGATGTCTATTCAGACGCCAGTTCAAAAATAATTTCCCGATATGTACTTCCCCGCGATGGCGACCCGGCTGATGATGGGCGTCGCTGTGCTGTTTTCCCTTCCGCTTTTAGCACAACAAACGACTCCCACCGTCGTGCGGGGCACCGTAAACGATGCGGAAACGCATACTTCCATTCCTTTTGCCACCGTATCGGTACCGGGCGTTTCCCTGGGCACTCAAACCGATGAAAACGGCAAATACGTGCTGAAAACCGAGCGCAAAATCACCGAGATCCGCTTCACCGTGATTGGTTACGAGGCCAAAACCGTGGCCGTCAAACCCGGTCGCACCCAAACCATCGATGTCGAACTGTCGCCTTCTTCGCAAGTGCTGCAGGAGGTCGTCATCCGTCCGGAACGGTATAAGAAAAAAGACAACCCGGCCCGCGAACTGATCGAAGAAGTGATCGCCCACCGTTCCGAAAACCATATCGAGAACCTGCGCACCTACCACGACGAACAATATGAAAAGCTCTTTTTCGGCCTCAGCAACCTGAACGACAAAATGGAGCAGCGCAAAATGATGCGCCAGGTGCGTTTTGTGCTCGAAAACCGGGATACCAGCAAATTTGCCGGCATGTCGGTCGTACCGATTTTTTTGCAGGAAAATGTGTCCGATTATTACCGGCAATTGTCGCCGCGCCGCAAAAAAACCTACATCAAAGCCTCTCAGTCGGTCAAATTCCCGGGCACGATGGACCAGGACGGCCTGAACAAGAGTCTTCAGTACATGTACCAGGACGTCGATATTTACGACAACTACGTGACGCTGCTGACCGACCAGTTCTTGAGCCCGATCGCACCGAATGCGCCGCTGTTTTACCGCTATTATCCCGTCGATACGCTCATGGAAGAAGGCCGGAAAATCGTCCGGCTGGAATTTTTCCCGAAAAATAAAACGGACATGCTGCTGCAGGGAGAGCTGTTTGTAGCGCTCGACAGCAGTTTTGCCGTGACACGCGTCAGCCTGTCTGTCGGAGAAGGCGTGAACCTGAACTGGGTGCAGGACCTCCAGGTGGAACTCGAATTCCAGCGCATCCCCGCCGGCAAATGGATCCTGCGCAGCGAGGATTATCGCATGCGTTTCGGTATCATGGAGAAGGGCGCCGGACTGGTAGGGCAGCGCTTCGTGGTACACCGCGACGTGGTCATCAATGAACCGATCGCCGATTCGTTGTTTGCCGGTCCGGGCGAGATCATCCGTTTGCCCGGCGCCGACGAGATCCCCCAACTGGATTACTGGAATGAGAACCGCCCCGTACCGCTCAATGCAGCCGAGGCCGAGACCTACGCCAACATCGACAGCCTGCAACGCACGCGTTTTTATAAAACGACAAAGTTCCTCATGCACGCCCTGATCGGCGGCTACGCGCCTGCGGGGCAGGCCGTTGAAATCGGTCCGTTGAGTACGTTTTATGCCTACAACGACGTGGAAGGCTGGCGTTTCCGGGTCGGCGGCCGCACCCGGGAAAGCCTGAGCAAGCGGTTTCGCTTCGAAGGCTACGCCGGCTACGGGTTAAAAGATGAAAAGTGGAAATACCGCTTGTCGGGCATGTACGCGCTGGGCAACAGCGTGCACAACGAATTCCCGCTGAACATCGTCCGGGCCAGTTACGTGAGCGACGTGCTGCTGCCCGTGCAGGTTTTTCAGGGCACCACGCCGTCCAGCAACATCTTTGGCTCCTTGGTACGCGGCGCCAACGACAAGTTTTTTTACTACAAAAAACTCAACCTGTCCTACGAACGCGAGTACCGCAACCATTTCTCCTGGCAGGCCGGCATCGTGCGGCAGGAATACCGGCCGGCCGGCGCACTGCGCTTCGAGCCGGCTTCGGGTGGTCCGCTGAGTTATGATCCCGTGGTGGCCAGTTCGCCTTTCGTGCAGCTGCGTTTTGCCCCGAACGAAAAATCGTACCAGGGCAGCACAGGTCGGCTCATCGTCGACTTCAACTACATCGCCACCATTCAATACAATTTAGGGCGAAGAGGACTGCTCGAAGGGCAGTACGACTACCACAACGTGACCGCCAGCGTGTACAAATACATGAATACGCCGCCGTTCGGCTACAACCTGACCTACGTGGAGGCCGGCGGCATTTTCGGCAGCGGTCTACCCTACCCGCTGCTGACGCTGCACCCCGGCAACCAGAGTTACATCTACCAGCAATTTTCGTTCAACACGATGAATTTTATGGAATTCATCAGCGACCGCTAC
>JBGAJY010000237.1:0-8206 GCA_044224705.1 Saprospiraceae bacterium | reverse complement strand
ACCCCTCCCCCTGCGGGGAGGGGGGCACGCCCTCAGCAGGGGAAACTCCCCTCCCCGCAGGGGGAGGGGTCGGGGGTGGGGCCTGCGTCGGAGAGGACAAAAGAGCGGAGGAAAGTGTCGTATCAAACACTTCTCCTCTCCCCTCCTTCGCATACAACAGCACCGCGATCGTCTGCAAGGTTTTTCCCAGCCCCATGTCGTCGGCCAGGCAGGCGCCGAAGCCGGCGCGGTAGTGTCCGACGAGCCATTTGACGCCCTGCAACTGGTAGGGGCGCAGGCTGGCTTTCAGGTCGGCAGAAGGTTGGTAATCAATCTTTTCGGGGTCGATTTCGGGCAATTCGGCGCCTGTTCCGACCTCCCCGAGTCCGGCCGAATGCAAGAGGGTGAAGAGAGCTTTGGGCAAACGAAGCGTTTCCTCGCCGCCTTCCTGAGCGGCCTGTGCCAGTTCTGCGTAGCGCGTGAACCATTCTTCGGGGATCAGGAAAAAAGTATCATCGGGCAGCCGGTAAAAACGGTCGTGGCGACGCAGGTGCTGCCACAACGCTTTGAACGGGAAGGAAAAACTGCCCGCCTGCACCCGCCCGCTGAGGTCGAACCAGTCGCCGGCGGCTTGCATGGAAAGGTCGAGTTTGCCGGTGAGCAAAGCGATGGGGCGGTCTTCCACCAACGGCAATTCGATGGAGAAACCGACGGCTTCGAGGGCCGGGCGGTGGGTGGAGAGCCAGGTGATGAGGGATTCGAGAGCGGGAGTGGCTGACGGCATTGTCTCCCCCACCCGAAACAACCTTCCTTCCGGCACCAACCCGTTTTCCTCCAAAAAATCAATCCGTGTTTTTTCCAGCCCGCCGTTGCGCAACACCTGCCTGACGACCACTTCCTCGCTCCCGTCGTCGGCAAAATCGACGGTGGTGAGGCGGTCCCGGCGGTCGCCGTGGGCAAATTCGGCGCCGGGATAGGCAAAAACGGTTTTGAGGTACCAGGCTTTTTCCAGGATGTTTTCAGTAGGCGCCAGCCGGGTCCGGAGCAGATCGCTGGTGGCCGTTACGGCAAAACCTTCGGCCTCGATGCGGGTGCGGCCGGCGTTTTTGGCCACAAACTGGCGGAAATACACCCGGGCCTTGTCGGGCGGGATCTGCACGACGTCCTTGCTGCGGAAGGGTTTGACCATGTGGCCGTTGATGCCCGGCACGCGAAAAAGGACGTAGTCGACGATGAGCCAGGCCGGGTCCGTATTGGTCAGGGGCAGCACCTCGCGGCTGCGGATAGGCCATTTCTCCTCCTCGGTACCGAGCTGGAAGCGGTATTCCACGCCGGCAGGCGTTTTTGAAAAAGAAATATGCGGCACGAGTTCGTCGGTGGCGAACACGAGTTGTACGTTTTTGGCCAGGGTTTTCCGCTCGATGTCGAGGGTGAGCGGCAGCCCATGCTGCACCAGTTCGCTGAGCCATGCGTCGAGTTTTTCGTAGAGGTATTTTTCGACGCTGGGCTTGGTGGCGGGGTCGGTCAGAAGAGTGGCGAGCGGGGTCGGCGTTTTGGCCTTTGGGGGCTTGAAACGCGCTTCGAGCTGCTTTGGAGTGAGGGTGTCCGTGCATTCGAACAGTCGTGTGAGCAGCGGGCTGCGTTCGATTCCCTGAGCAGCGAGGGTGGCCGGGGTCGCGCGCTGGAGCGTGTAGGTCAGCTCGCCCTGCGGACCGGTTTGGACCAGATAGGCCGAGGGCAGGTAAAGCAGTTCGCCGAAAGGATAGAGGTTGAAGACGACTTGGGCGGGCATGGGGCGGCGAAGGTAAAACGAGGCCGCGCAATTTGCCTGCGGATTTGGGGTGAGCGGCCAGATTGCTTATGACAGGTTTTTTTCGACAGGGTAATTTTTTTTGACAGGATCAACAGGATCAACAGGAAAAACACACGGCGGCTTCGCCGCCATGTGAGCGCAAGTCGGCGGAGCCGACGATCAACCTGTTGATCTTGTTGATCTTGTCAAAAAAAATTACCCTGTCGAAAAACAAGCGTCTACTTTTTCAAACGATTAAAAATCAGCCCTTTCACATACTGCCGCAGCGGTTCGGCGCCCATGTCGTAATTCGACATAATCACGAGGATGTAACCGTTTTCAGTAAAAATATCGAGGTGACTGTTCAATCCCGGAAAGCCGCCGCCATGGCCGGTGATTTTGCCGGCCGGGCTTTGTTCGGTTTCGAATCCGTAGCCGTAGCCCGCCTCGGAATGGCTCTGCCACATCTGGTCGAGGGAAGCCTGGCTGACCAGTTTACCCGACTGCAAAGCCCTGGCAAAGTGGTGCAGGTCGCGAACGGTCGAATAGCCGCCGCCGGCGGGGCCGCCTTTCAGCACGTGCAAAAAGAGGTTGTTTTTCCAGCCTCCGCCGGGGGCGGGCAGGTAGCCTTCGGCGAGGTTGTCCTGCGGTCGGTCAAGTTCGTAGCAATCGGTACGAGTCATGCCGGCCGGCGCGTAAATGTGCTGCCGGATGTAGTCGAAATAATTCATGCCCGAGGCCTTTTCGATCACCACGCCGAGCAGCAGCATGCCGGTGTTGCTATACTGGAAACGGCTGCCCGGCTCGAAAGCCAGGGTGTCGCCCTGCACGAGGGGTTTGTAGTCGTCGACCTGCCTGAACAGGTCGCGGGAACTTTTGAAATAGGTTTCGTTAAAATAACTGTCCAGCCCGGAAGTATGCGTCAGCAAGTGCTGAATGGTGACGCGGTCCGTGATACTGCGCGGCAGCCAGGTTTCGTCCACGTATTTGCTCAGCGCATCGTCGAGGCGCAGTTTGCCCTGTTCGGACAATTGCAGAATGGCGGTAGAGGTAAACATTTTGTTCATCGAGCCCAGGTTGAATTTGGTATCGATGTTGTTGGGCACGTGGAACGATTTATTGGCTTCGCCGCAGACCTGTTCGAGCAGGATCTTATCGCCGCGGGCCAGCAGAATGGCGCCTGAAAAAGCGTCTTTCTGACACAGGACATCCACCTTTTGCCGGATGGTGCGCAGGAGTTCGGCCTCGGTGAGGAGCGGTTCGGCAACCGTGTTCCGGGGTGGGCGCGCCGGGTTGAAATTGAGCCTATCGATGCGCTGTTCGGGGCCTTCAAAGCTCATGGAAAAGCTCTGCCAGCCGCCGAACAAACGGTCTTTTACAATGACGACCGTCAGCGGGCGGGGCGGGGTGTAGGTTCTGATGCTATAAAAATCGACGCCGCCCGTCATGCGATAAGTGCCCTGAAAAGCCGAAACGTGCTCTTCCATGGGGACAACCTGGCGGAAATTTTCGGCAGCATGGGCTTCCAAAAAGGCCTGAATGGTCGCTGGATTGTTGCTGTTCATGGCCTCCAGCAGGGCGCGAATCCGCTCCCCGCGAAGGCCCGCAGGCATATTCGTGTCGTCCTGGCAGGCATCGTTGGCGGGTTGTTGGGCGAGGGTAAAAAACGGCGCGAGGAGCAGAGCCGTCCAAAGCAGGAAGTTGCGGTAAAAAGTCATGTCGTGCGGATGGATTTGGTGAAACGAATACGGCATCCGACGACAAACCTGGGCGGCAGGTTGCGGTTACGAACCCATTCGTAGACAAATGACCACTATGGGATGTTGAACAGCAGGGGAAGGGGTGTTTTTATGACAGGGTGAACAGGATGGACCTGATTTTATGCGAATCAGGGGTTGAAAGGCTCGGATGGTCAACGACAGCGCATTTTCAACCCCTGATTTGCAAGGCTTACAGCTGTTCTACCGCATCAAAATCAGTTGTTCCGTAAACCAGCGCACCCCTATCCGCGCCAGCACGGCGTAAGCCCCCGCAGGCGCCTCGGTCAGATCGAGCCGTTGCACAGGCTGGGGCGTCTCAAAATCGGCCGACCAGATCAGGCGGCCGTCGACGGCATACACGCGCAGGGCATCCAGTCCGCCGGCGTTGAGGGCTTCTACGAAAACGACGCCGGTACTGGTGTTGGGGTACAGGCGGATGGCCGACCGGAGTCCGCCGGCTTCGTGCAGGCCGGTGAGGCAGCTGTCCGCCACCGTAACGGAAGCGGTGCTGGTACAACCATTGGGCGCCGTTGCGATAACCCAGTACGTGCCCGGTTCATCTACTTGCACTGTGGCCTGTCCTTCGGGGAAATTCATACCTGCTCCCATCCAGCTCAGTACGACGCCTGGCGTGAAGGAGTTTGCCGTAATGGTCGTAACAGGCTGTGCGCAGGTCAGGATACCTCCTGTAGCGCTCACATCCGGCACTGCAATGTCGAGACCAACCGTCGTGGAAGCGACAGCGGTACAGCCGTTGTCGGCCGTGAGGGTCAGGAAATAGACGCCGGGAGAAGGCGCGAGGGGACTAGCTTCCTGAGAGGTAAAATTGCCCGGGCCCGTCCATTCGTACGATTCAACCGGCAGGTTGCAGCTGACCTGCAGGGGTACGTTAATCTGTGTACAATTCCAGGAACCGCCGCTGATACTGACCTGCGGAACCGCCGGGGCAGCCACCACGAGGATATTGATGGAGGCCTCGCAGGCATTGTTCGTAAAGGCCGTCACCTTGTACCAGCCAGGCGTGGTCACGATGGGGTCTTCTACGCCGGAGGTAAATCCGCCGGGGCCCGTCCAGTGGAACAGCACGTTGGGGGTGGAGGAGGCGGCATCGAGGTACAACAGGGTATCGCCGCAGTTCGGCACTACTTGCATCACGTCGAGGTCGGGCAAATCCAGGGAACCGGTCACTTCGATACCCGACTCCGCGGTGCAACCCGAACTCGTGTTCACGACCGTCACGGCATACCAGCCCGGAGCGGTAACGACCGGAGCGGGTTCGTAGGCGGTAAAATTGTCCGGGCCGGTCCAGGAATAACTCAGGTTGGCCAAAGGCGGCGCTGCATAAACGTGCGCCTCGTTGCCCGGGTCACAATTCACCACATCGGCCGATAGGCTCAGCGGCGGGGGATCCTGATCGGCAAACACCTGCGCCGTAGCGCTGCCCTGACAACCATTTCCCGAAACAACCGTCAGGGTATAAACGCCGGGCTGATCCACATAAGGAACAGGATCCATGGAGACAAAACCGTTTGGTCCGGTCCATTCCAGGCTGATCAGGGGCAGATTGGAGTTGCTTTGGAGTGAAATGCCTGGGAACGCACAGGTCAACGTTCCGCCGCCTGCCACCGCGATGGGCGCCTCCTGGTCAGCCGTGACCTGTACGAAGGCGGCCGCGCTGCAGCCGTTGGGCGAGGTGGCAATGACCGTATATTGACCGGGAGCGGTCACGGTGGGATCTGTTAAAACCTCACCGTTGGGGTCCAGCAGGGTAAAACTCGCATCCGGATCGGAACTGTAATATTGCAGGAGCACGCTGGTCTGGAAACAGGTCAATTGTCCGCCGGAGGCATCGACAATGGGCAGGCCCTGATCGGCCGTCACGACCACCAGCTCGGTATCGGAGCAGCCGTTGGCCGACATGGCGGTGAGATAATAGTTGCCCGGCAGGCTCGCCAGGGCTTCGGGGCCGCTCGCGGCGAAGCCGTTGGGCCCCGACCAGCTGAGGGTCGCCTGCTGATCGGAAGCGCTGCCGCTGAGTGTGGCCAGCGGTGATGAGCAGGTGAGGGTTCCGCCCTGGGCTGTGGCTATCACAGGCGTTACGTCCTGTTCGATCAGGATGCTGTCGGATTGCTGGCAAGTGGTTCCGCCGATGGTTTGTGTTGTTGTGAGGATGTAGAGGCCGGGCTGGGAAACGCTGAAAGTGTTGCCGGCTCCCAGTATTTGCCCGGCGGCGTTTTTCCACATTTTGATTCCATTGCTGGGCGCGGAGGACAGCGTGAGGGTAGTTTGACTACAGGTGAGCGTGCCGCCGCCGAGGATTTCGGCAACGGGGCTGGCGAATATCAGGTTGAAACTTACCATGCTGTCGCAGCCCTGGTACGATTCCAGTACCACCGTATAAGCGCCGGTTTCGCAATATGATTCGCCGCCGATGTCAAAACAATCGTTCGCGCAGCGGTAGATGATACCCAGGTTTTTGATAATGGGCGGTTTTATAATGACCAGTTGTTTTACAACACTGTCGCAGCCTTGCCAGGAACTGAATGTAAATTGATAATTCCCACTGACGTAGGCCTCATCACCCCAGGGCAGGGTGTAGGGAGCATCTTCATTACACACGTATATCGTAGGGAGTATGGTAACGGGAACGGGGTCGTTATCCACGGCGAAGCAAACCGGCGCACTCGGCGGATAGAAGTAATAGATCTGTCGCATACAGACGAAGCCGCTTTGGTCGCCGAAATAAACCCAGACGGACTCGCCGTCAGGCTTGTATATCAGCAGCGGATTGTCTTCACCATTGATGAGCGAGCCTTCGGGCGCCGTCCACAAAAACGCCGAAGCGACTGTAGAGTTGAGGTTAAGGACCTGGTAATTGGCAAAAGCGCCGGGGCATACGAGCGAATCGCCCACCACTTCCAGCGGCGGCGGCACCGAATCCAGCGGCGGCGCATTGCAAACGCCCGGTGTGCTTTGAAACAGGAAATCGCACTGGTCGCCGGCATAGCCGTCGACGACCAGGTAGTACACCTGCCCGATATTCAAATTGTCCAAGTCGATCGTAACGGGAATATCGCCGTAGCCGGCGCCTCCGCCGTTGCAGGCGATCAAAGTAGAAGCCGGACAATCGGAGTACAGCCCGATCTGGATGCCGTCGCCATTGGCGCAGTTCAGGGGCGTGGCGGTGATGGAACCGGCCGTCGCGCCGGCCACGAAAGCGAACCACTGGTCATTTTCGATGGTGCCGCACCAGCCGAGCGGCGGATCACCCGGGGTGTACCCCCAGGTTTGATAATACACCCCTTCGGGCAAATAAGGCATTACGCAGACGTCCGAGCACTCGTCGGCCGGGACGATGTCTTCATAAGGCGGCGGGCAGGCGGGCGGCACGAGGGGATAGATGGTGCACAGGTCGCTGACGGTGACGCTCGTCTGCGCCGTGCAGCCGAGGGCGCCGGTGACGGTGAGGGTGTAAGTGCCTTTGACGAAGTTTTGCGCAACGCGGTTGTTGGAACTGAACCCGCCGGGGCCGCTCCAGTGGTAACTCAAAGCGCTGGGGTGCAGCGCGCCTGTGAGGGTGGCGACGGGGTTGTCGCAAGTGAGGTTGGTGGCCGTAGCCTGCGCCACCACGGTGACCGTGTCGCAAGGGTTCTGGGCGTAAAAAACAGCGGGAAACAGTGCCAGATAAAAGGCAGGTAGAATAGATTTCATACGCATGGGTGAGTTAGATTCTTTGGGGAGATACGGCGGGGGGCGGGGGCGATGCCTTGGGGGAGGCAAAAATTGCAAGGCGACATTGCCAGCCCGCTAGGATTCCTTGCTTTTCCCTCCAATCAAAACCACGCCGTTTTGCAACATTCCTGTCCAAAAAAACCAATCTTTACCATGCCATCCGGGCCAATACACAACCATGAGAAAACCCTTCTTCCTGCTGGCCTGTTGGGTGGCCGTGGCGGCGCAAGGACAAAATCCGGCCGCTCCCGCCCTGCTCTCCACCCGCCTCTTCAACGCCCGCGACGGCCTGCCCGACAACAAGGTGTCGCAACTGCTCGAAACCCGTAAAAACCCCTTCCTTTGGGCCGTTTCGACCAACGAACTCTGCCGTTTCGACGGCTACCAGTTCACCACCGTCTGGGAAAAACTGCCCGACGTGGACGGCATGGCCGAAAACTCCCGGGGCGAACTGATCCTCTGGCATTTCAACAAACAACAGATCCTCTCCTGTTTCGAGCCGGATTCGGGCCGGAAAACCACTCGCACCGTTGCCGATATCCCCGGTCTGGAAGGCAATTTCCTCAGCGCCTGGTCGCAGGACACGATGATCTTTCTGGTCATGGAAACGCAGGCCCCCAGGCGGATCAACGTGTTCCGGCTGTTTCCCGGTTTCAACGTCCGCTTGCTGCAAAGCATACAGAAGTCGCCGAACGCCTCCAGATTCCAATTACCCCTCCAAATCGCCGCCGTTTTTCAATGGGAGGACAACCCCGCGCGGCTTTGGTGTTCCGGCGCCATGCTCGACCGTTCCGATCTGATGCTCCGCTTCGATCTGTCCACAGGGCTCACCGATACGTTCAGCCTGCCCCAAAAAGGAGCCGCCACCAGCCCGGACTGGATTTCGGTGCTGATCACGCCGAACGGACGGCTGAACGTGTTCTCAACCCTGTCCAACCTGGTC
>JBGAJY010000012.1:0-52183 GCA_044224705.1 Saprospiraceae bacterium | reverse complement strand
AGCTTTGCGCCGCTGTTCAAAATCAAAGCCCATGCTCACCACGCACTCCACCAACGGACATTCCACCGCCCAAACCATGCCCAACGAGTTCAAACTCAACACCATTGAAGAAGCCATTGCCGACATCCGCGCCGGCAAGGTGATCATCGTGGTGGACGACGAAGATCGCGAAAACGAAGGCGATTTTATTTGCGCCGCCGAAACGGTGACCCCCGACATCATCAATTTCATGGCTACACACGGCCGGGGCCTCATCTGCACGCCGCTCGAAGAACGCCGTGCAGAAGAGCTCGACCTGCCGCTCATGGTCAATGCCAACACGGCCTTGCACGAAACGGCTTTCACCGTATCGATCGATCTGATCGGCCAGGGCTGCACCACGGGGATCAGCGCCTACGACCGATCTACCGGCATCCGCCACCTGACCAATCCGGCTGCCAAACCGAGCGATTATGCCCGCCCCGGACACATTTTTCCACTCCGCGCCAAAACGGGCGGCGTGCTGCGCCGCACCGGACACACCGAAGCCGCGGTAGACCTGGCCCGCATGGCAGGCCTCGCTCCCGTAGGCGTGCTCGTTGAGATCCTCAATGCCGACGGCACCATGGCCCGCCTGCCCCAATTGGTGGAAGTGGCACAACGTTTTGACCTGAAAATTGTCTCCATCGACGACCTGGTGGCCTACCGCATGCGCACCGAGCGCCTCATCCGCCGTGAAATGGAGATGACGATGCAAACCATGCACGGCGAATTTGACGCGATCGTTTTCACCGACGCCACCAGCGGCGACACACACCTGGTGTTGAAAAAAGGCGAATGGACGGAAGACGAGCCCGTGCTGGTGCGCGTGCATTCCTGGTCCGAAACCGGCGGCATCCTGGGCAATATCCTGGCCGACTACGGTCAGCAAATCCAGACTTCCCTGCGCCTGATCAACGAAGCCGGGAAGGGCGCGTTTGTTTACCTCCGACAGGGCGACAAAGCCAACCTGCTGGCCAAACTCAAACTGTACAAACAACTCGTGGAAGACGGGGAAGCCGACAAATTCGAACTGCACACCAGTATCGGCAAGAAAGATTTCGGCGTAGGCGCACAAATCCTGCGCGAACTCGGTATCTCCAAAATCCGCCTGCTCACCAACAATCCGCGTCCGCGCACCGGGTTTATCGGGTACGGACTGGAGATTGTGGAAAACGTGCAGTTGGGATAAGTCAGTGAGATTGTTTGGTTCAACCACGGAGGCACAGAGACACGGAGATATCCTTTCAGGAGGACGTCTCCATGCCTCCGTGGTTAAAACAGCGCCGCCTCAATATTTAAACCGGCAGGTAGATCAACGTCGCCGAATTCTCCATGCGGAACAGGTTTTCCGCTGTGCGGCGCAGATCGTCGGGCGTTACGGCCAGGTAGGTTTTCACCTCTTCATTCATCCATTCGGCGCCGTTCAGGACTTCGTAAAAACCCAGGTTCTGGGCTTTGTTGAGCACGCTCGTTTCTGAAAAAACGACCGTGCTTTCGAAGCGGTGCTGGATTTTGGCCAGTTCGCGGGCGTCGATGGCCGTTTTGCGCAGCAGTTCCAGTTCTTCCCAAATGGCGGCCAGCGCCTCGTCGGGCGTGACGCCTTCGGCCGGGCGGCCCTCCACGACCAGCAGACCCGGGTCGATGTTTCCGGTGACGTAGGCGTCGATGGTGGAAAACAACCGGCGTTCTTTCAGCAGGCGGCGGTACAATCGCGACGACTGCCCCTGGGCCAGCACATCGGCCAGGAGGTCGGCCGCGTAGAAATCAGGCTCGAGGCGGGAGGCCGTACGGAAAGCCAGATAAACCGCCGGCACGGGCACCTGTGCGTGTACGATGCGGCGCTGGTGTTCGGTTTGCGGCGGCTCAGGGGGCAAATTGCGGACAATCGGCTGTCCGGCCGGGATACCGCCGAACCATTTTTCCACCTGTTTCAGCACCTCGTCGGTGCGCACGTTGCCGGCAATGCTGAGCACGGCGTTGTTCGGGGTATACCAGGTCTGGTAGAAGGCGCGCACATCGTCGAGCGTGGCGTGTTCGAGGTGCTCGGGGGTGAGCCCGATCGTGGGCCAGCGGTAGGGATGCACACGGAACATGAGTTCGGAAAGATGGTGCCAGGAGTCGCCGTAAGGCTCGTTCAGGCAGGTTTCCTTGAACTCTTCCACCACAACCTTGCGTTGTACTTCGAAAGGTCTCTTGCCGATATTCAGCGCCAGCATGCGGTCGCTTTCGAGCCAGAGGGCCGTTTCGAGGTTTTCCTTGGGCAGGATTTCGTAAAACGTCGTGTAGTCGTTGGTGGTAAAGGCGTTGTTCTCGCCCCCGGCGCGCTGGAGCGGATCGTCGAAGTCCTTGATGTGCTTGCTTCCGGCAAACATCAGGTGTTCGAACAGGTGCGCGAAGCCCGTTTTTTCGGGGTGTTCGTCGCGGGAACCGACATAATAGAGCACGTTGGAAGCGACCAAGGGCGTGCTGGGATCTTCGTGAATGAGCACGCGAAGACCATTCGGGAGAATTTCACGGGTAAATTGTACCATGGAAAAAACGATGCGTCACTCCTCCTGCGCCTGTTTGAGCAAATCGTCGGTGTCTTTGACCAATTGTTCGAGTTGATTCTGGAGATCGGCTTTGCGGCGTTGCTGATCGGCGGCTTTGGCCGACTGGGTTTGTTGTGCTTTGGGATCGGTTTTCAGGCCTTTTTGGGGTGCTGCCGGGGTATTTTGCAGTTGTTCGTCAATTTGTTCAATGCTGTCCAACTCGGACTGGAGCGAGGCTTTGCGGCGCTCGAGCTCGTCGAGGCGTTTGATAACCTTCGCGTCGACGTGTTCGGCTTGTTTGCGGATAGCGCGGTAGGCGTCGCCCAGTTTGTCGAGGGCGCCGTCGTATTTGCCGGCATCGAACTTGGTTTTTTCAGATTTTACCAGCTGGCCTACAGAGACGACTACGTCGCGCATTTCACCAAAAATGTGGCGCGATTGTTCTTTTTCGGCATTGCTGCCAAAAAAGTAATTGTACACGAGGATGGCGCCGACCACCAGCAAAACGATTTTCAACAGGGAGCGAATCATATGGGTCTGATTTTATTTCACAAAAGTAGGTCGTACGGCTGGTATGAAAGAAAAAACGCGCCGGGAAAGTCCCCGGCGCGCTGATCACTGTAATTAACCAAAAGTGCTGCGGATATTACCGTTGTACTGCAAATTTCAGGGTCCGAACGCCCGCATCGGAGACGATTTCCAACTGGTACAGACCAGCGTTCAAGCTGCCGACATCGATCCGCTGAGCAGTATCCCCTGCACCCAGCAAACCCAGATCTCCTTCCATGACGACCCGGCCGGCCACATCGTGCAGCCGGTAGCGCAGAGCTTCCGAATCGTTGAGTGTCAGGCGAATATAGGCTTCTTCAGATGCCGGATTGGGCGTTACGGCAAGCGCCGTCAGTTTGCTGTCGAGTTCGTTGGTGCTGACGAACTGCGGGAGCGGGAAGGTGACGCCGTTGGTGAGCGCAACCCACACTTCGAAGCCTGGCGTGCCGCCGCTCAGGAAACCGCTGGCAAACACAGTAGCCGCCTGGCCGCCCAGGCTGGAAAGATCAGCGGTGTAACTGGCTACCACAGTATTGTTGTCCGTGGAAGGCGTCACCTGGATCACGTAGCTGCCCGGCGGTACGGAGGCGTAGTCACTGTATTCTCCAAATTCGATGTTGTCAAAAATGACGGGCCCGGAAGCCAGTTTCACATCCACTTCAGGAGCACCCGGCGCACCGTGGAACAGGGCGATGTCGGCTGTAGCACCCGATTGGCTGCGATCACGGCCGTTTTCATTGATAAACAGGCCAAAACCCGGGTTGCCACCCACGACACCGGCGGCCATGATGATGTAGGTTTTGCCCGTCTCCAGTTGGTCTACAGGAAGGGTATAAATGGCATCCGCAGACGACTGACTGCCGGCCGGAGCCACGCCGAGCGTGAACGGCGTGCGTGCCGGCAGGAAACCTACCGGAGTCGCATCGTGGAATTCAAAATCGTTGAGTAGCGGAATATCGTCAAAGTAAACGTCGACCGTCGGGCTGGGCGAGTTGTGGATCACCTGCGCGCGGGCAAAGGCAGGCAGCGGGAACACCGTACCGTCGGGCAGCGCGAGCAGCAGATCAAATTGCGGATCACCACCCAGAACGCCAGTGGCAAACACCACGCCCACCAAACCATCCAAACCGGTAAAATCGCCGCCCCAGGTGCCCACAATGGTGTTAGGCGCGCCGGCAGGCGTCACGTCGAGCAGGTACACATCGGGCGTGAGACCGATATAGGGCGTAAACTCGCCGTAGGAAAGGTTGCTGACCAGCGGCGTGTCGTCGCCGGCCGGGGTCACATCCACTGCCGGGGCGCCGGGCGAGCCGTGGAAAATGGACAACTCCATCTGGCTGTTGTCCAGGGCCCGTTCGCGGCCGTTGTCGTTGACAATCAGGTTGAAACCCGGCGTGCCGCCCACCAGGCCGCTGGCGATCACGACGTAGGTTTTTGCATTGTCAAAAGTGACGGGGAAAGTAGCAATCGCGTCGGCGGCCGACTGGCTGTTGCCCGGCGCCACGCCGATATTGATCGCCACACCGGCCGGAACGTAAATGAATGGCGTGGCCGTTTGAAATTCGAAATCGTCCAGCAGTTTGTCGTTGTTGGCGTAAACATCCACTGTCGGCGAGGGGCTGTTGTGGATAATTTGCACACGGGCCACGGGGGAGAGCGGCAGCTCCACCACCGTCCCGTCGGCCAGCACGGCAAACAAGCCGAAACCGGGGCTTCCGCCCAAAATACCGCTGGCAAATACGCGCAGCGCCTGCCCGCCCAGACCCGTAAGGTCGGCCTTGAAGGTGCCGGCAATGGTATTGGAACCCGCGGGTTTTACATCAAAATAGTAGGTGTCGGGCGGCAGATTGAGGTAGGGCGTAAACTGGCCGTAGTCAAAATCGGTCAATATGCTGCCGATCAGGCGCTCGTCCACATCCACGGCAATGGGGCCGGGCGTTGGCGAACCGTGGTGAATGCTCACTTGTACAAAACCGGGCGTGCCCACTTCCAACGCATCGTCGGCAGCGAAAAGGGTGAATGGCTTTTCAGGACTGCCCACTACGCCGCCGGCAAAGACGGTATATTTTTTCCCGCTTTCAAACGTGACGGGGAAATTGGCAATCGCATCGGCGGCCGAGCCGCTGTTGCCGCCCGCGACACCGATATTGATCTCCCGGTCGGCCGGAATATCGATAAAAGGCGTAGCCGTGCGGAATGCAAAATCATCCAGAATACGCGTGTTTCCGGCGTACACGTCCACGGTGGGGTCGGGAGAGTTGTGCACGATTTGCACGCGGGTGGTTGGCGTCGCGGGCAAAGCGAACACCGAACCGTCCGGCAAGGCGGCAAACAAGCCGAAGGCCGGACCATTGGAAGCATTCAGAAAGCCGCTGGCAAATACGTATGCAGCCCCCCCGGCCAGCCCGCTCAGGTCGGCGCGGTAGGAAGCCACCACGTCGGCGTCGCCCGTGGCGCGTACGGCAAAGTCGTACACCGTAGCGGGCAGGTTGAGGTAGCCGGTGTACTGGCCGTAAGCCAGGTTGCCCACCACGTTATCGCCCACAAACACGGCGTCGACGTCCACGGCCGGGGCATCGGGGGCCCCGTGCAGCACTGCTACGTCGACATTACCGGGTGCGGAGGCCGTCTCGCGGGCGATGTCGTTGATGATCAGGTCAAAACCGGGGTTGCCGCCGACAATGCCCGAAGCGGTGACGATGTAGGTCTTACCATTTTCCAGATTGACGGTAAAATTAGCGATCGCGCTGTTCGCGGAAGTACTGGTGTCGGGCGCAATGCCGAGCGTGATATCCACACCGGCCGGCAGAAACACAAACGGCGTAGCGGTACGGAAAGCAAAATTGTCGAGCAGTAATCCGCCGTTGGCGTACACGTCCACCGTGGGTGCAGGACTGTTGTGGATGACCTGCACGCGGGCGACCTGCACAGCAGGCAGTTCGACTACCGTGCCGTCGGCCAAAACGGCGATCAGGGCAAATCCGGGCGTGCCGCCGCTGAAAAAACCGCTGGCCAATACGCGTACGGCCTTGCCACCCAATCCACTCAAATCAGCCTGGTAGGTCGCCACGATGGCTTCGCTGCCAGCCGGCTTGATGTCGAGATAGTACAATCCGGCCGATACGCTGAGGTAAGGCGTGAACTCGCCGTAAGACAGGTTGGATACGATCTTGCTGCCCGTGCGGACCACCACGTCAACTGCCGGGGCGTCGGGCGAGCCATGCAGCACATTGAGGGCCACCTGGCCGGCAGGCGCCGTTTCCTGGGCAGCGTCGTCGGCGATAACCGTGAATCCGGGTGTACCACCCACCACACCGGAAGCCGTCAGCGCGTAGGTTTTACCCGATTCAAAGGTGACATTGAACGTCGTAATCGCATCGGCGACAGAGGTGCTGGTTCCGGGCGCAACGGCCAGGCTCAGCGGAAAACCCGCGGGCAGATCAAGGAACGGCGTAGCCGACCGGAACGCAAAATCATTCAAGGCGAGGTTGCCGTTGACGTACACGTCGACGGTCGGATCGGGGGCGTTGTGGATGACCTGAACGCGTGCAAACTGCGCGTTGGCCGCCGATACCGCAAAGAGCAGAAAAAGCAGACTGGTGAAAATTGATTTCATTGTGTGTTGGAAATGGATGGGTGAAAATTGGTTCGTGATAGCGTTCAGAACCTACTTTGTTTAACATTATTCGCCAAACAACCCATTATCATTAAACAAATCGGGCGTTTGTCAAAATTTGACAAACGCCCGATTGGCATTGAACAAAGCCGTTGAACCCAGATCAGAGATCAATTTTCACCCGCGCAAACAGGAGCCTCCCCGCGAACCCGAATTGCTGCGCCTGGGTGCTGTACAGAATGCGGCCCTGACTCATATTGGTCGAATGGCTGTGCAGATCGGGATAAGTATCGAGCAGGTTGTGCGCCCCGAGCGTGACCTGCACGCCTTTGACGAATGCGTAGGACAGCGACAGGTCCAGCACGGTTTTGGCGCCGAAATCCTGGTTGAGCATTTCGACCTGACCGCCGTTGAACAGGTTGTCGTCGCGGCCGTTGATGGGGTCCTGGTAAGTGGTGCCGCCAAACCAGGAGGCGCGAACGTCGGCGCCGAATGCGCCGAAACCATAGTTCAGCGTCGCGATGATTTTGGTTGCCGGCAGGGCATTTTCAAAACGGTTGCGGTCTTCGAGGTTCAGGTACGCCCCGATTTGGTCGGTTTGCCGGACGATGTCGGGTACCTCCACTTCGGGGTTATCGTTGGCGTCGGTTTTCAGTTTGGTCTGGAAAAAAGCGGCATTCAGGCCCAGTCCGATTTTTTGCCGCTCGTCGATGGATTTTTTCCAGGAAAAACCGGCTTCTACGCCGAACGAGTTGGTGCTGATGGCATTGTCCCAGTAGCTGACGCTGGCGATGCCGAGTTGATTCAAAGTACTGTCCAGCAGGCCATTATTGCGGCCGTCGAGGGCATGGGTCAGGATCAGCCGGTCTTTTACCGAAACCTGCCAGGCATCGAGGGTCAGCAGCATGCCGTCAGTGGGTTTCAGGCTCAGTCCGAGGGAGAAACCGGTGTTTTTTTCGGCAGCGAGTTCGCCCACGCCAAACAGTTGCGTAGGCTCGCCGGCATTTGGATAAATGCCCGTTTGTCCAATCACAAAGCCGCCCGGGAAATTCTGAAAAGCCCTGTTGGCCGTTTTGCCGTAAAATTCCTGCTGAGCGGAAGGCGCGCGGAAACCTGTCCCGGCTGCCGCATGCAGGGCGAATATTTCATTGGCGCGGTATTGGAGCATCAATTTGCCGCCGAAAGCGTTGCCGAAACCGGAATAGCGGTCGAATCGTGCTGTTGCGCTGAGTGTGAACTGCGGAGAAAAATCCTGATCAGCCCGCACGTACAATCCGGCACTGTTACGGCTGTGCGAGCCCGTGCTGTCGTCAAAGCCTGCAAAACCCTGCGATCCGACCAGGAGGCCCACATTTTGATTGGCCAAATAGTTGGCGTACGAACCTTTTTCACCCTGGCTCACGCCAAAACTTTCCATCCTGTGCTCCAGTCCGGCTGCCAGTCGCAGGCCTGAAAACAAGGTTTCAAAACGCCGGGCAACCTCGAGATTGGCCGTGTTTTGGAACAATTTCAGACCGCCCGCATCGAATACGGTTTGCGGGTTATTTTGCGTGATCGCCACTTCGGTATAGTTGATGGAGTGGGCGACATCGAAATCCAGTTTGTTCTGTCCCAGGTTGTTACAGAGGTCGAGCGTCCAGTCGCCCATCTTGCCCTGCACACCGATGGAGGCTCCCAGGTCGAGATTTCTGGAGTTGATTTCGGGTAAAAAACCGTTCGGATAAGCCGGAAGCACAAACCCGTCGGCAGCAGTCAAGGCATCCGATTCTATGACGGAAGGGTAACGGTAATAGTCCCTGGATTGTCCGTTTTTCGCAGAAAACCCGCCGAAGGAGTACAGGCTCCAGTTGTCGTTCAGGTTCAGATCAAGGTTGTACATCGCTGCGCCGCCGCGCATGCGGGCTTCCCCGATCTGCATGTCAAAATCTTCCCGGGTGAGCCCTGCCTGCGCCAGCGCGAGCGAATCATCCAGTCCGTCCCGGCTGATTTGCCCGGTGTAAGTGCCCGCCCGGTTCGTCGCCCCGCGGCTCAGGTATTCGCCCGTCAGGTTCAGGCTGCCGCGGCCGCCGAGGTCGAAGCCGTAATGCAGGCCTGCAAAAACGCTCTGCCCGTCGCTGGCCGACACGTCGGACTGGCTGGCTTCGCCGAGTTTCCAGAGCGCGTAGTTTTTATCGTAGCGCGTCATGCGCTGGCCGTAGGACACGTTGGCGTCCAGTCCGGTTTTGTTTTTCAAAACAATATTGACCACGCCGGCCACGGCATCGGAGCCGTATTGCCCAAGTGCTACGTCGCGCGACACCTCGACGCGTTCCACGGCCGAGGCGGGGATGGCGTTCCAGTCGACGCCCTGCGCCATACCGCGCTGAGCCGTGGCGTCGGTGTGCACCAGTGCGCTTTGGTGCCAGCGCTTGCCGTTCACGAGCACCAGCAGCTGGTCGGAAGCCAATCCGCGCAATTGGACCGGGTCCACGTGGTCGCTGGCGCCGGCAAGAGTTTGACGATTGCTTTGAAAAAGCGGCGAGGAAAACGTCAGTATCTGGGACAGCTCGATCTGACCGAATTCATTCAGGATCAATGCGATGGGGATTGTGTCGACCGGGGGCAGCAGGGGCGCGGCTACGGTTTCTGTTTCGGGTTTTATTACCGGACCCGTTCGTTTCAGGGTAATGTCGTACACATTGCCGGCAGTCAGTTCCACGCGGGCCGAAGCGTAGCCCGGCAAGCTGAACAAGAGGGCTTTGGCAGTGGCCGGGACCGGCAAACTGTATTTGCCCGCTGCATCGGTGCGGGTGATTGCCGCGGTTCCCTCAACGGAAACGGAGACCCCTTCGAGGGGCTGGTTGCGGCGGCTGTCGTAGTCGGTAACCTTACCCGTCAGGGTGCGCTGCGCGGCCAGCGGAAGGGAAAAAACGGTGCAAAGAAAGAGGGCGAAAAACGGGAGGCGATTCATCGGAAGATGGGTTGGGTGGTGGATGATTGATTAGCCTCGTAAAGATAAGGGAAGATTGTCCGGCGCTATAAGTGAAGGTCTCCGGCAGGTTGCAGGAAATCTTGTTTTCCAGAAAAATTCCAAGATTGCATCGTGTTAAAAAAATGAACCGCGAAGGCGCGGTTCATTTTTTTACCCCAACTACCGCTCAATCACCACTTTACCTGTTTGCACAGCACCATTCGGAGCCGTCAGCCGCAGCTGCCACAAGCCAGCGGGCAGACCCAAAATCGGGATCGTTTGGTCGCCTGCCTCGACCGTCATATCCAGACCGACCTGCCCCAGGGCGTTGATCAGCAACAGGCGGCCGGCCGTCGGGATCGTCACCTGAACGCTGGAAGCGGCCGGATTGGGCGACACCAACAGGACGGCCTTCCTGTCAGCGCTCTGGCGGCTTTTGATGACCGACATGCAGGAGCCTTCGCAGTATTTCAGCACCTGGCCCTGGTTGGTCACCACGTAGGCCACATCGGGCGAGGGAGCTGAAAGGTCAATGAAATTTTCTTCATAACCGCAGTTTTCGCGCAGCCAGCTTTGTCCGCCGTTGGTGGTGTGCAGGATAATGCCCTGATCGCCGACGGCCCAGCCGTTCTGGGTATCGGCAAAATCAATGGATTTTATCTGACGGTCTTCTCCGTAATCGTATGCCGTCCAGTTGAGGCCGGCGTCCTGGGTATGCAACAGGGTGCCCGTATTGCCCGGCAGCCAGCCCTCCGTCGGGGAGCGGAACGTGCTTTTTCGGGTGTTCACCTGCTGAGCAGGCAGTTCCGTTTTTTCCCAGGTGGCGCCGTTGTCGTAGGAGCGGGCGATGGCCGTCACGAAATTGGGCCCCAATCCGCGGTGGCCGTTGGCGATGATGACGTCGCCTTCCCAATACAGGATATTGGAAAGGTGCAGGTAAGGCAGGGTGGGCTGGTAAGTCCAGGTTTGTCCAAAATCCGTGGTGAAACGAATCTGGCTGTAACTGTGGGTTGCCATGCCGCTACCGTCGGGGCGGATCATACCGTCGTAGTGAAACGTGTGAATACCCTGGTCGCGGTCCAGCCAGCTGGCGCCGCCATCGTAGGTCACCAGAATGCTGCTTTCTAGGGGTGACGTGCCGGGGCCCTGCACGTAATTTCCAGCGGTCACGATACCCATCTGCGTATTGGTCATCCGGATATTCTGCAGGCGGCGCGTCACATTGGGCGGATCGGCCGGGAAAGGCTGGTCTTCCCAGGTTTGTCCGCCGTCGGTGGTTTTCCAGATGTGCAGCGAGCTGACCACCCAACCGGTGTCGGGGTGCGGGAACGACACGCCGAGCAAGCTGCCCTGATCGGGCGGCGCGGGAAAGGGCAGGGTTTTCCAGTGGCGCTCCAAGTCGGCAGCCTGAGTGTGGCAATATCGCCTGGTCTGAGTGAGGCAGGGAGAGGTCGCCGTCAGGCAAACGTCGTAGCAGCCGGGCACGGCGTAGGTATGTTGCGGGTTCAGTTCGGTGGAGGTGGCGCCGTCGCCGAATTCCCAGAGCCAGCTGTCGGCATCGCGGGTGAGGTTGTAAAAATCGACGGTCAGTCCGTCGGCATTGGCTACGGTGAAGCCGGGTTTGGGCAGGGGGCAGGTGATGGAATCGCACACGTTGCCCGTTGCACTGGGGTCGAGCCAGAGATCGCCGGAGGCATCGCGTGCGCAGACAAATCCGTCGCTGCCCTCAAAATCGTACCAGGTGCGAACCAGGCCGGCGCCGAGGTCGCCGATGCCTTCGACCCATTCCACCGTGCTGCCGCTCTGCGGCTCCATCAGTTTGAGGTAGCGGCGGTTTTCACCGTTGAGCAGGGTCACCTGCCCGGTTTGGGTCACGACCATGGGCGGCGAAGCGGAAGAGCCGGGGAAACCCTGACCGACGTTCAGATCAAAATTGAACAGTAAAAGGGCATCGGTGCAGGGGTCGTTATTGTAGCGGGCAAAGACCTTCCCCGCTTCTGTACGCAGATACAACACGTAACCTTTGGGCGTTTCAAACACGAGCAAAGGCGTGCTGCACAGCACGGTGTCGCCCCGGAACAGGTAGGTTTTTTCCAAATAGTCGCCGTAAAAATTGTAGTGGTAAGCGCCGATAGCAAGCCCCGGACTAGCAAAAGGGGAAGTTTGGGCCAATGCCAAATGAACGGCGAGCATCAGCCCCGACACAAACGAGCCTTGAAGTTTTGTCATGACAAACAGGAATTTAATGGAAACCGGAAGCAAGATACCGCCAACCATTCTCCTGCTGCCAAAGGTCAGTTTTTCAATTCTTCCATGATCAATTCCCCATCGCGGAGGTATTTCAGCCGGAACCATTTTTCGCCTTGTTTGGGCAGGGAAAACAGGATCTGGTTGCCGTCCAGGATTTCCCAATGACCTGTTTCGCGGGTCGTTCCGTGGCGGTCGGGCAGGCCCCAGATGAGGGTGCGGTCGGGCAGGAACAGGTAACAGCCCCAGGTTTGCATCAGGCAGGGCGTGTCGGGGTTGTCGGCGCTGATGAGGGTCCAGATCGTGCGCGTGGGTGTTTCACCTACCACTGAACAAAGCCGCCAAAGGCCGCCTGGGGTGTCGGAATCGACCAGCCCGCCCGACTGGCCTGGTACTTCGCCGGCACAGAGGGCCTCCACAACTTCCTCAGATTCAGTGGCCAGCGCCAGGTTCAGCAGCGTATCGCGGTCGATCTCGTCGTCTTCGTAAATGAATCCGCGCAGGTCGTATTTCGGGTCGCGGCGGTTCTGGCGCTCCCAGAGGCCCGTTCTTTCGCCGTCCTCGTACTCGCCGGTCCAGACAAACCCAAGGCTGTCTTCTTCGAGCCAGGCGCCGGTTTTGTACGAGGCTGGAGCGTAGCGGAGGTACGTTTCCTGGCTGTAACTCTCCGGGTCGAAGGAAAGCAGCGTGTCCACGAGCCAAAAATCGGGCGGCGCCACCATCATGCCGCGGGCGATGAGGCGGCCGGATTCGAGGCTGTCGTAGGCGAGGAAAAGCCAGGAGCGGTCGTCCACGCGAAAATATTCCTGGGAGGTGTTGCCGTTGGCGTAGCGGCGGCGCACGGCGAGCAGGGCATTGTTCAAGGGTTCGCGCACCTGCTGGACATTCTGGTCGTAATCCCAGAACGTGGAACCCCAAAAGTCGAACGCGAAGGTGTCGCGGCCGGCGGGTTCCTGGGCAAACAAGGGCAGGGCAAGGGTCAGAAGAACGAAGACGTTAAAAGGGCGCATGTGTCGATTAGAGGGAAAATTTTGGAAACGGACGGGATAACGAAAAAAACGTGCCGAAACGTACCAGCCCGCCACATTCCTTGATAATTTGGGTTAAGACCACTGTCGTTTCCGACAAGGCAGATTTTTTTGACAGGATAAACATGATCATCAGGATACGCGTCGGCTTCGCCGACTTGAATACGCATGCCGGCTTCCCCGGCATGGTTTTACCCTGTTGATCATGTTTATCCTGTCAAAAAAACACTGTCAGCGGCAATAGCGGTCGTAATCAAGCCCACGCTCAAAAATTTAATTCCTCCAAAAGCCCTAATTTTGCCGCTTCACAAAACAATCATTGGGAGCCGCAATTTCCAATCACCAACTACCAACTTCCCTCCATGGAGTACAACCCGCGCGACATCGAAAAGAAATGGCGAGCCTGGTGGCAGGACAACCAGGTGTACAAGGTCCGGAACGAAAGCCCACGACCCAAATTTTACCTGCTCAACATGTTCCCCTACCCTTCCGGCGCGGGGCTGCACGTGGGGCATCCGCTGGGCTACATCGCTTCCGACATCCTCGCCCGGTACAAACGCCTGCGCGGCTACAACGTGCTCAACCCCATGGGCTACGACTCCTTCGGATTGCCCGCCGAACAGTACGCCATCCAGACCGGCCAACACCCGGCGATCACCACCGACGAGAACATCGCCACCTTCCGCAGGCAGATGGACAACATCGGTTTTTCCTTCGACTGGAGCCGCGAAGTGCGCACCAGCGACCCGGCTTATTACAAATGGACGCAGTGGATTTTCATGCGCCTGTTCGAATACTATTACGACAAAACAGCCGATAAAGCCCTGCCCGTCAGCGCATTGGTCCAGCATTTTGAAAAAAACGGCAACACCGGCGTCAACGCCGCCTGCGATGACGACACCCCTTCCTTCAGCGCCGCCGACTGGGCGGCGATGTCCGAAACCGAACAGCAACAACTCCTGCTGAAATACCGCTTCACCTTCCCCGAGGAATCCTTCGTCAACTGGTGCCCCGCCCTCGGCACCGTGCTCTCCAACGACGAGGTCAAAGACGGCGTCAGCGAACGCGGTGGCTTCCCCGTGGAGCGCAAACGCATGAAACAATGGGCCATGCGCATCACCGCCTACGCCGACCGCCTGCTGGCCGGACTGGACACCATCGACTGGCCCGAATCGATCAAGGAACAGCAGCGCAACTGGATCGGCCGCTCGCAGGGCGCATCCGTTCGCTTTGCCGTAGACGGCCATCCCGATGCCCAAATCGAGGTTTTCACCACGCGCCTCGACACGATTTTCGGCGCCACTTTTATGGTGCTGGCCCCGGAGCACGAGCTGGTCGCTCAACTGACCACCGAAGCACAACGCGCTGAAATTGAAGCTTATGTGCGCTGGGCGGCCTCGCGTTCGGAGATCGAACGCATGGCAGAGACCAAAAAAGTAACCGGGGCCAACACAGGGGCTTTTGCCATCAACCCCTTCACCGGGAAGCAGATTCCGATCTTTATCGCCGACTACGTTTTGGCCGGCTATGGCACCGGAGCGGTAATGGCCGTGCCCAGCGGCGACCAGCGCGACTGGAATTTTGCGCAGCAATACAAATTGCCCATCATCCAAATTCTCGATGCGCAGCAGAACCTCGAAGAAGCCGCCGACCCCACCAAGGAAGGCCGTTACGTCAATTCGGGCTTCATCGACGGACTCAATTACGCCGAAGCCATGCCCCGCCTGATCGAATGGCTGGAAGAAAAAAAACTCGGGAAAGCCAAGGTGCAGTACAAATTGCGCAACGCCGTGTTCAGCCGCCAGCGCTACTGGGGCGAACCCGTTCCGGTGTACTGGAAAGACGGCGTGCCGTACCTGATCGACGAAAAAGACCTGCCGCTGCTGCTGCCGCCTGTGGACAAATACCTGCCCACCGAAACCGGCGAACCGCCCCTCGGCCGCGCCGAAAACTGGAGATACAAAGGCCAATACGAGTACGAACTGAGCACCATGCCCGGCTGGGCGGGCTCCTCCTGGTATTTCTACCGCTACATGGATCCGCAGAACGACCGGGCTTTTTGCAGCCCCGAAGCCGTCCATTACTGGAAACAGGTGGATTTCTACATCGGCGGCTCCGAACACGCCACAGGCCACCTGCTGTACAGCCGTTTCTGGAACCAGTTCATGTACGACCTCGGACTGGTGCCGGAGCGCGAATACGCCCAAAAACTGGTGAACCAGGGCATGATCCAGGGCCGCTCCAGTTTCGTGTTCCGCGCACGCGAACGCTTCTTCGAAGAATACCTGTGGATCAAGGTGTTGCAGCCGTTTTTTGCGGAAAACCACCCCATTGTGGTGCCCGGCTCCAACCTCGAAGAAGAAAGCACCTACGATTTCGCCTTCGAATCCAATGACCTGGTCATCGAAGTGGTGTCGTACAAACAGCCCGACAAGATCGAACGCATCCGCAGCGCCGCCCAGTCCGATGGCAAACGCCTGCTGGTATTGTACAACGAAGAACTGGCCGACACGATCAACGATCCCGAAACCACGGCCGAAAAAATCCGCCATGCACTGAACAGCCGCGAGGATTTCTTCGCGACTACCACGCCGCCCAAAACGGAACAACTCTTTGTCTCCCACAACCTTACGCACAAATACGGACCGGATTCACTGACCAAACTGCACGTGGACATCAGCCTGGTGGACAACGACGTGCTCGACGTGGAGCGCGCCCGCAAGACGCTCCAGTTCGCCGGCGCCAATTTCAAAGTAGACGCCGACGGGCAATTCACCTGCAGTTCCGAGGTGGAAAAAATGTCCAAATCGAAGTTCAATGTCGTCAATCCGGACGACATGGTGGAGCAGTACGGCGCCGACTGTTTTCGCATGTACGAGATGTTTCTCGGCCCCGTCGAGGTGGCCAAACCCTGGGACACGAAGGGCATTACGGGCGTCTCGGGCTTCCTGCGGAAGTTCTGGGGCTTGTTTTTTGATGAAAAAAACGGCGGATACATCGTTTCACAGGAAGAACCCAACCGCGACGAACTGCGCATTCTGCATACGGCCATCAAAAAAGTGAGCGACGACATCGAGCGTTTTTCGATGAACACCTGCGTGAGTCATTTCATGATCGCCACGAACGATCTGCGCAGCCTGAAATCGTCCAAACGCGCCGTGCTGGAACCCCTGGTGATCCTGATCGCGCCCTTCGCCCCGCACGTGGCGGAGGAATTGTGGCACCGTTTGGGGCACGAAACCTCGGTTTGCGAAGCCGAATGGCCGGTGCTGAACGAAGAGTTCCTGAAAACGGACACCGTCCATTACCCGATCCAGATCAACGGCAAGCTGCGGGCGAACATCGAGCTGCGGACAGGCGCAACGGCCGCCGAGGCAGAAGCAGCTGCCCTCGCCCTCGACATTGTCCAGAAATGGCTGGAAGGACAGTCGCCTAAAAAGGTGGTGTTCGTCCCCGGCAGGATGATCAATGTCGTGGTTTGAGGTAGCTGACGACCGGCGTATCTAACGTTAAAAACGGTTCGAGTGAGCCCGACCACCGTATCCACCCCGCCCCCGGTCGGGAGCGGGGTGGATACGGTCGAGATCAATCCGACCCTATCGCTGCACCAAAAACCGCCCTACCCTTACTTCCCCGTCATTATTCCATAAACGAAGCAGGTACGCCCCGTTCGGCAAGGACTGAACCGGAATACCCGCGCCGGTTTTCCAATGGCCCTGCAGAAGAAGGCGGTCGTCGGAAGCGCGGATGTCGTACTGCCAGCCGCCGGCTCCTGGCGCTCCCTCACGCAGGTTAAGCCAGATCAGACGGCTCGCCGGATTCGGGGAAATCTGAACGGTTTGTGGCGCCGGGGTTTCCTGCGTTTTCACCAGCGCGTCCGGGTCGCTGGCCCGCATCAGGACCATCTGCAGGTTGTACAGGTTGTCCGCGGCCTGGGTTTGTGCGCTCATCCAGACACGCTGGTGTTGCCCGATGAGTATTTCATCGCCGTACTCAAAAGTATTGCCTGAAAAGGTTTTCATCCATACCAGTTCTCCTGCGCTGTCTGCCTTCACCATGAGCGCATCGAAGGAGTTGATGTCGATCGTGTCGGCAAACATATCGCCCGCCAGGAAATACGATCCGCCGCCGGCCTCCACCGCTGTGATGTCGCCGAGCAGGTCCACAGGGTGTTTTTTCAGCCATTCGGGAGCGAACTGGGCATTCAGTTTTGCGAGCAGAATGTAATCCTGATAATCCTGGGAGTTGTCGTCAAAATCATACTGATTGCCCACGATGAGCACGCCGCCATCGGGCGTTGGCGTAAAATCGTTCAGATAAGGATACTCGTCCGGCGGATCGACGTAACCGGCCGAGGCGACAACGGTGCCGCTCCAGTTCAGGCGGATGAGGCGGTAACTATCGTCCGAGAAAAAATTGTCGGGCGCTCCCCCGTAGTAGAGGTAGCCATCCTTACCCGGTTTCAGCCGCCCGCCGAGCAGTTGGTCATCCTGAAACTGCGAGTAGGTTTTTTGCCATAAAACCTCATTGTCAGGACTGATTTTTAGCAAAAAATTCAGCCACTTCTGTGTGCTGGAGATATATCCGACCCCCCAGAAGACCGCATTGCCGTCGGGCGTAAGCGCCCCGTCGACCACTGAGCCGCCGGTACCCGGCTTCCAGGAATGCACCCACAGCAAGGTGCCGTCGGCGCCAACATGCGCAATATAAGCGTAGCTGTAATTCAGATAGTCTTCGAGGGTTACGTCTTGAAAAGAACCGGCGATCAGCATGCTGTTGTCGGGTAATGGGAGGATGGCGCCGGCATAGTTCGAGCCTTCGCCCAGGCGGTAACTTTTTTGCCAAATGCCTTTCCCCGTCGAATCGCTGCGCAGCAGATACAGGTCCTGACCTTCGCCGAAATTACCCGTCACACCAAAATGAGCCAGGTCGCCGTTGGGCAGTTGGGCAAAGCTGCCCGTGAAATCCATGGCATTTCCGCGACCGAAAATTTTCACATCGGGATCGTCGGAATCCGGAGTGACGTTCTGTGCGATAAAATTCTCCCCGATGTTATAAAATGCCTCATAGGGCTTCACCGGGCCCTGGTCGTCGAGATAGGCTTCGGAGTCGATGGAAACAAAATCCTCTGTCAAACCAGGATTGTATCTCAGGCGAAAGCGCAACTGGAATTCTTCGCCAGGGAGTAGCCCGAGGTTGGATGCGCGCAGGAAGATTTCACCATTGTTGCTCACTTCATAATTCAGTGGATGGCTCCAGGCCAGCAATTCGAACGTGCTCAGGTCAAACTGCGCCGAAGGAAACAAGGCCAGATACAGGTCCTGAGCAGGCTGATCGAATGAATTCGCCAGTCTCAAGGAAAACTCCAGCGGAACGGTATCGGGCTCCAGAAAATGGTAACGGCCATATCCCTGCGGGATTTCAAAAATACGGTCGCCCGTCCGCCGGCTGCCGCTTTCAATGACGACCCGCGACACCCAGGGTTCCGCATCGTCGCCGTCCAACATTCGGACAAAACCCGTACTGAAAAAACCATTGTCCAGTACTCCGCAACCTTCTACTACCGCGGAAGGAAAACTCCGGACAGGATAGCCCGCCACCTGTTCGGTCAGCAGTGCGACCGTTCGTCCGGCGGCAATATAATTTAACATAAATGGCTGATCTGCCTGTGGTTGCAATGTGCCGGACTCCACCAGGGCTGCATCCACGAGCAGCTGGTACGGCAGGGGCGACTGGAGCGTTCCGCCCTGGTTGGTCACCGTGAAATGCGCTTCATCGCCCAGGCATTCGCCCGCTACACGCAGCACGGGACCGTTCCAGCCGGTTGGAGTTGTCGTCCAACACAACGAAACCGGCTCTATGCGGGCTTCCACAACGTGGGTGCTGAACACAGGTGCATCACAGTGCAGCCGAACCCGGATTTTCAAGACGCTGCTGCTGTCGGCAGGCACCGCGCCGAGCGGGAAAGTCAGTTCCTGACCGTTTTGGCTAAATGGTTGAGAAGCATCAACCAGGTTGAGTGCGGGGTCAAGTTGAACGGTAACGCTCGTATTATCGGCGGTTGCATTGCCCCTGTTGTGCCAACTGACATGCAACACGCTGGTGTCGGTTGCGCCAGCTGACGTACAACACGCTGGTGTCGCAGGCGATCAGGTCGGTATGCGTAATGCCGACTTCGAGCAAAGGGCAGTCGGGACCCTTCTGCACCGGGAAGTTCACCGTGGCGATCGGATCGTTCAGCGTGGTCGTCAGAACAAATTGGTCCTCGCATGCCTCGAAAACAGGTTCCGGGGTGAGCAAACGAAGCGTATGATCGCCCGGGGGCAGGTCGGCTCGAAAATAGCCGCCGGCGTCGCTGGAAAGATGCAGGGTATCGTCGACGAGCAAATGCCAGTTCCGGAGCGGCGGGTCGTTGAGTTCGGACAGGCAATTCTGATTGTCGTCACGGCGGACGAAGCC
Source organism: Saprospiraceae bacterium (assembly GCA_044224705.1). Taxonomy (GTDB): domain Bacteria; phylum Bacteroidota; class Bacteroidia; order Chitinophagales; family Saprospiraceae; genus M3007. The sequence goes on along the minus strand of JBGAJY010000012.1, from coordinate 32,782 downwards.
CTCGATACGGCAAGGAAAGGCGTTGCCCAGGGAATCAAAACGGACGAGCAGCGTGTGTATGATTTCGGGCGACAACAAGTAGGAGGAGCCGAAATCGATCCCGCAGGCGATAAATCCGCCATCCGGTGCGGGGGCAAAGGCAGTCAACTGGCCAGGGACCGGCAGCCTGCGCGACCAGATGATCTGCCCGTTGGGGCCGCGTTTTTCGATAAACGGCCGGAGGTGTTCATTGTCGACGCCGCCTGCTCCGGTAATGATCATGTTACCGCCAGCGTCAGTCAGCAAATCCATCGGGTATCGTTCGTAACTGAATGAAGTCAATTTGATTTGCTGCAACAAAGCGCCATTGGCAGGAGAAAAACGGTAAATACCGCTGCCGTCGGCATATTTCGGATTACCCGGGCATGCTACCACGATGTTGCCGGCGGCGTCGGTCGAAACGCCGATCGGTGGGAATTCGTAATAGCCGTACAGATCGACATTGAAGAACCCTACGTCCTGGGTCACTTTCCATATCTGGTTGCCCGTTGTGGCATTGACTTTCAGCAAAAAAAAGCCGTCGAGCCCCGCTCCGACCGTGTTGGCACCGCCGACGGCGATCAGTTCGCTGCCCAAAAGCAGGAAAGACTGAATGGTGCTGGTGCTGACGATGTTGTATTTTTTGGTCCACGACGTGCTGCCGGTGGCCGACAGGTGGGCAATAAAGGATTGATCGCTGGAGCCTGTCTGATCGAACAAGCCGCCCACGAAATAACCACCCGCGGGATCGACGATCATGGCATAGGCATAACTCGCATCGAGTTCGGTTTGCCATTGCTGAACGCCCTGCGCATTGAGTTTGATCACTACGGCTTTGCTGTCGGTGGAGTACATGGCGAGGCGCTGGCCGAGGATGGCCAGGGAGCCGTCGTCGAAAGTTTGCAGGGCCATGCCATAAGTTTTCAGAAAAACCTTCGTATCGACTATATCGCCTTGTAAATTGATTTTCAGTAGATTAACCTGCGTTGAATCGCTGAAGCCCGCCTGGTAATTGGTCAAAACCCAATAATTGCCGTCGGCTGCGGGCGCCACATCGCGTGCCTGCTGGGATTTGTCGCTGGGGATAATTTTTTGCCAAACGGATTGCCCGGGCAGCACAGATGAGAGGAATAACAGAAGAACTGGTAGCCAATTTTTCATGAGTGAACAGATTTGAAAGATGGAAGGATTCGGAAAACAGGTGCATGTTTTCGCCTCCAAAAATAATCGTCTTCTACTGGCGAAACGACCCGCTGATTGTCCGCTTTTCGCCAAACCGCGTATTTTTCAGCTGTCTTTACCCACCTTCTGTAAAAACTATTCACCATGCTCTCCTTTCGCTCCCTGTCCCTGCTCCTGCTTTTTGCCGCCCGCGCGGCATTTTCCCAAACCCCTTACTTGCTCGAAGACATCCACCAGCCGGCCGAACACCTGATGCTTTACAGCAATTCGGCCCACCTGAACGCCCACGGCAAAGGCTTTTTCTCCGCCTACACCGCACCTGCCGGCGACCACGGCCTGTATGCCTTCGACGGCCAAACGGCCACGCTTTTCCAGCAATATCCGGCGTACATGGACAAAGCCATGGCCACCGACGAGGGCTTTTTCTTCTTCGCCAGCATCGGCAGCAGCCAGCAGCAATTGTGGGTGACAGACCTCACGCCCGGCCACGCCCTGCTGCTCGATACCGTGCCGTTTCAAAGCCCGAACAACTACGACAACCCTGCTGCCGTGCTGCACAATGTGCTCTATTTCAGCCAGCAATCCACCGCCGAAGGGCGCGAACTCTGGCGCAGCGACGGCACGCCCGGCGGAACTTATTTGCTTAAAGACCTCCGCCCGGGCACTGCCAGCAGCTGGCCCGACGCTCTCATGGCCGGGGATTCGCTGATCTATTTCATCGCTACGGAATACGGCGGCAAAAAACGCATCTGGCGCAGCAACGGCACGCCCGACGGCACTTTTTCACTCACCGGCGACACCGTCAATGTGAACCAGGTCTGGCTCAATTCCCTGCAAGTGGTGGGCAACACCCTCTTTTTCCAGCTGCGCTCGCCGGCACTGGGCACCGAAGTCTGGAAATCGGACGGCACCGTCGCCGGCACCGTCAAGGTGAAAACGGCGGGCCCGCCCTCCACGATCGACTGGTACGTCTACACGGCCAAAATCCAGAACAAATACCTGTTTCAAATGAACGACGGCGTGCATGGCCTCGAATGGTGGGTCTCCGACGGCACGTTCGACGGCACCAAACTGCTGAAAGACATCCATCCGGGCCCCAGCGACACCTATTCCACCTATGCCGCCAACGGCCAATACCGGCTCGTGGACGACATGATTTTTTTTGTGGAAGACAACGGCTGGCAGATATGGAAGACCAACGGCACTCCGCAGGGCACCCAACTGGTCAAAAACATCGGCGAGGGCCAGCTGTCGCCCACCGCGGCGGCCGACCACTTCGTGTACCCTTTGTTGAAAAAAAACGACGGCGAACTGGAATTGTGGCGCACCGACGGCTCGACAAACGGCACCCTGCTCGTCAAAAACCTCGGAACGGTCGATTACCTGCCTGTGGAATGCCCCAGCGCCGTTTCCGGCAACTCGATCTGCTTCTTTTTTGAAATCATCAACCCGCAATTCAACGACCCCGACTGGGTGTACATGCGCTCCGACGGCACCCCGGGCGGCACCAACCTGCTCGGCGGTACGCCCTCGCCCGAGTTCGAACACTCCTCGCCCGACAAATTCAGCGCCGCCGCCGACGGGTCCGTGCTGTTTCGCGCGTCTCCCGAAAACGGCGAAGCCCGCATTTACAAGGTGTCCGCCAATGCGCCGCCGAGTGTGTCCACCATCGACAACGATATTATTCCTTCGTACAGCGACCGCGGTCCGTATGCCGCCGGCGGAAAGGCATTTTGGTTCGCCACCGATTCCACCTTGCGGGTGTACGACGAAACAGGCGCCGTGCAACAGATCGATCTGCCAGACAATTATCCCTTCGTCTCCGCGATTTCTTTTCAAAATGCGCTCTATTTCCTCGCCAAAAACGGTCGCTCGCTCTGGCGTTCGGATGGCACTGCTGCCGGCACTTTTCAGGTGTTTTTATCGGCTGCCCAGACCAATTTTTACGGCCTCTGCGCCACATCCGACAGCCTGTATATGATCCAATCGGTCAACATACCCGGCGGAGGCGAGTACCTCTGGCGCTCCGACGGCACGACGGCGGGCACAGCGGAAGCAGGTTTGATCCCCAGCAACGGCAGTACCCTTTTCCCGATGATCGTGAACAACCGCTTTGCAGTAACGACCTACGAACTGACGCCGCCGGTGATGACGCTGCGGGTCAACGGCTTTCCGCCTTTGCCGTTGCTGGGCAACTACGCCTACCAGCCCGCCGGCCTTGAAATATCAGGCGACCGGCTGATCGTGCTGGATGCGCCGCATTACGCCGGATCGCAACCGACCTACTCCCTCTGGGCGTACGAGGCCGGCGAAACGACCCTGCTGCATGAATTTGAATCGGTGGTCGACTATGATCCTTTCAATTTCAACGGCATTTCGGAACAGCTGTACGGCGTGGCGGGCGGCTCGGTGATCTTCGGCGCCGGCACGGCCGGTGACGTGGACCTCTGGCGCTCGGACGGGACCCTGGCCGGCACCTTTTTGCTGATGGACCTGAACCCATCGGGCAGCTCCCAACCCTCCAACTTTGTTCGATACGGCGATCAGCACTGGCTGTTCACGGCCTTCGACGGTAGTGCCACGGCCTGGTGGATCAGCGATGGAACGGTTAACGGCACTTTCAAGGTGGCCGACCTTTGGCCCGTCACGCCGCCTTTGGAACTCACACCTATTCCCAGCATCGACAACGCTGTTTTGATCCAGAACCGCCTGTTTTTTTCCATGAACAACGGCGAAATCGGCTTCGAACCCTGGGTGCTGGAACTGCCCGATTCGCTGGTATCGGGCCTTGAACCCATCGTTCAACCCTTGTCCGGACTGGCCATTTTCCCCAATCCGGCGAGTGAATCGATCCAATTGTCCTGGCCGCAGTCGGCGCCCGGCGCCCTCGATGTCCGCCTGTTCGATGCGGGTGGCAAAGTTGTTTTGACCCAAAAAATGGCAAGGGCAGGAACGGAATCGATAAACATCCCGCTTGGCCATTTGACGCCGGGTGTTTACCGGATTCAAACTTTGGATGAAAAAGGGTTGCGTGCGACCGGTAGTTTTGTAGTGTTGCATTAAAATTCTATCGCCTTCATTTCCACATTAATTCATCATGCGTTACCTGATTCCTGTTCTGCTCTTCCTGCTGGTGGGCGCCTCTGCCTGCAAAGAAAAAAAGTACTGCGCCTGTTGCGAAAACGAGGCGACAACGGCGTCATTTCCGATCAGTCCCACACCCGACAGTCTGGGGCTGACCGAGGCGTTCATTTACATCCCCAATATTTTTGTGTACAGCGGCGACTTCACGGACGAACGTTTCCTGCCCTTCACCAACCCGGGCGTGCTGGAAATTGTCGCGGTTCGATACACCGATAAAAATGGCAACGAACTGTTCTTTGCCGAACATTTTCAGCCCAACGACATTGGCAAGGCCTGGGACGGCTTCACCACCGGCGGCTCGCGGTTCGAAGGCGCTTTCGAATATGAAGTCCTTGTAAAATTGAGAGACGGACAGGTCAAAACACTCACAGGTGCCGCTTGCGCCTACCCTTGCGGCGACAAGGGTTTTCCCAACGGCCAGCTGGACCAATGCGCATTCCCGACTCAAAACAATGGCGACGGTAAATTTGATCCGACCCTTCCTCCACCCGCCGAATCTTGCTTTGAATGAATATGCCGGGCGCCAAATACTTTTTTTTCCGAAAAATGGCCTGCGGGCGCGTCGCGCTTTGGTCGCTGCTTGGCCTGCCGGCATTTCTGTTTTCCCAAAATTTCGTCCCCGGCCAAACCTACTTCGGCGCCAACGGATACGTCGAATACCGCGCCGGCAACCTGCCCATCATCATCAGCACGCCACACGGCGGCGATCTGGCGCCGGGCGTCATCCCCGACCGCAGCTGCCCCAATGCTGTCACAGTCAACGACGGCAACACCCAGGCGCTCGCCCGGCAGCTCGACACGGCCATCCAGATGCGCTTCGGCTGTTATCCGCACCTGATCATCAACCGTTTGGCGCGCCGCAAACTCGACGCCAACCGCGACCTTCCCGAAGCCGCCTGCGGCAATCCGCTGGTCGAACAAGCCTGGTTCGACTACCACGAATTCATCGATTCGGCCAAAAACGCCGTGACGAACACCTTTTTTCAAGGCATTTTTATCGACCTGCACGGCCACGCGCACACGATTCAGCGCCTCGAACTCGGCTACCTGCTCACTGGCGCCGAGCTGCGCAAGCCCGACGACTCGCTCGATCTGCCGGGCTATATCCTCCAAAGCAGCATCCGCCACCTGGCCGACACCAACCTGAGCCAGTCGTCGCATTCGGCGCTGCTGCGCGACAGCTTTTCGCTCGGCACCTTGCTGCACAGCCGCGGCTACCCTTCGGTGCCCAGCCTCGCCGACCCCGCCCCGCAATCGGGAGAACCCTATTTCAATGGCGGCTACAACACTTTCCGCCACGGTTCCATCAACGGCTTCCCCATCGACGCCGTGCAGATCGAATGCTACTACGGCGGCGTGCGCGACACCTGGGCGCACCGACACAATTTCAGCGATACGCTGGCGCTGGCGGTGCAGGTTTTTCTGGAAAAACACGCGTTCGGAGCAGTTTTTATCCCGGAAATAACGGGTGGCGCGGTGGTTTGTCAGGACGGGACCTATGCATATTCGGTGCCCGCATTGACCGGAAACAGCTACCTGTGGATGGTAGCCGGAGGGGAAATACTGAGCGGCCAGGGCAGCGCGGCGGTGCAGGTGCGCTGGCTGACACCGGGCGGCGGGAGTATCACCGTGATGCGGCTATGTCCGTGAAAGACTGATATGATTTAGAAAAAGGATGGTTCCTTGGATGCCTTCCCACGGCTGATGAGTTTTTACAAAATAAACGTCCTTTACTGCTATCGGCTCCCTCGCTTCGCTCGGGATTACAGATATCTAACAGTCAACTTGTTAGATCAGATTTCTCGCTACGCTCGAAATTTTCCCGTGCCCTGACGGAATTTCGAGCGTAGCGAGAAATCTGTTGGAAAGGGTTCTATCATTAGCAGCCTGTCATCCCGAGCGAAGCGAGGGAACCGAAAGCATTCAAATGGTCAAAAAACGATTATTTTGTAAAAACCCATCAGCCGTGGGAATGCGTTACCGGATCAGGAGCAATTCGCTCCCCGAAAAACCCGCCGTCCGCACCCGGCAGAGGTAAACGCCGGCTGGCAGATTTCCCAGGTTTAAAGCAATAATTTTCAAAGCATTGCACTCATTTTCCTTTCTGAAAAAAACCTTCTTCCCCGAACAATCAAACAGCTCGACAAGGGCCGCTTCTTCCGGTTTTCGCAACTGCAAATACGCTTCCCCCGAGGCGGGATTGGGAAAAATATCGAAACCGGCAGTTGACGCTTCCGGCTCCTGTGCCGCCACTAAAAAACCGTCCTGATCCGTGCGCAACAAAAAGGCCTCCATATCCGAGTGGGTTGCATTGAACAAGTTCACTGCGCTGGTGCCGCTGAGAAAAACGGCGTCGGCGCTGAGCGCCAGGTCGCGGATTTCGTTGTCGCGCTCGTCGCCCCACACTTTTGCGGCGAGCAACTGGCCGTCCGTTGCATCGAAAGCCAGCAGGCAGGCGTCGTAGGCTCCAAAGACGGTCCGATCGGACGAGTTGGTGGCGCCACCGACCCAAACCCGGCCGTCCTTTATTTTGATGGCCCGCGCCGTTTCGGTGGCATCGCCGCCCCAGAGGGTAAACCATTGCAAATCAAGGTTTTTAGAAAATTTGGCCACAAAAATCTGGTTGTCGTTGGCGCTCAGTCCGTACGTTCCGGTGAGGTACAGCGCGTCGCCGTCGCTTGTCATGCCGAAGGCATTGTTCCAGTCGAGCCAGGGATTTTGGCTGCCGAATTGTACAGAATCAACAAGGCTGCCGTCGGATTTGGAGCATTTTGCCAAAAAAGAACGGCCTTCGTAGAGGTTGAAAAAGCTGGTGCCGCCGGACATTCCGCAGGCATAGATGAACGCCTCATCGACTACGAAATGCCCGTCCTGGTGCTCCGCTGTGCCCAGGTGGCTGATGGGTTGGGCGGCCCAAAGGGTATTTCCGGACAGGTCCGTTTTGCGCAGCGCAAGGTCGGCGTCGTACAGTGTGTTGGCATCGGGCCCCCACCAGCCGCCGGTGTAAATGCCGTCGCCTGGCCGGACGGAAAGGCCGTCGAGCTCGTCGTAGCCGTTGCCGCCCCAGGTTTTGGCCCAATCAGGCGCGCTGTTATCGGCCGGATCGATCTGGAACAGCAACTGCTCGCAGGTATTGATCAGGCCCGGGCATTGCCGGCCGCCGACGTACACCGCATCGTTTTGCGCCACCACTGTAAAAGCCTCCGTGATGGCGCCGCCGCCGAAGTCGAGCGGAGCCGCCCAAATTGCATTGCCCTGAAAATCAAAAGGTTCGCAATAAATTCGAAGTCCTTCGGCCTGGCTGTTGGCAATACTCGGGCACCACCAGACGTGGTTTTGCGCATCGAGGTCAAGACCCCAGGCCATAGCATTGAGGCCCGCGGGACTGCTTTTCCGGACCACCCATTCGGCGCTGAGGCTGTCCTGGCCGGATATTTTGAAAACCAGCAGCAGGCAGAAAAAAGGCAGGTACGAGCGCATGTGGACAGGCGTTTTTTTTACCAAAAAGAACGTTACGGAAAGAAAGCTCGCTAAAAGTATGCACTCCTCTCAGGAAAAGCATCCCTTAACCTACTTTTGGCGGGCCAATAAGAACCTATCCGAACCCGCTTGCCGATGCTGAAACTCTTCCGCCAAAATCCGCCGGAACACCGGAGCGACGAACAGTTGCTGGAACACTACGTTTCCAGCGGCGATACGCGGCATTTGGGGATGTTGTACGAACGCTATATGCCCATGGTGTACGGCGTTTGCCTGAAAATTCTGCGCGATCCGGGCAAGTCCGAGGATGCTGTCATGGCGATCTATGAAGAACTCGTCCGGAAAGCCAAAGAACACCGGGTGGAGGCGTTCAGGGGCTGGTTGTATGTGCTGGCGCGCAACCATTGCCTGATGGAATGGCGGAAAAACAACCGCCGGCCCACCGATCTCCATGCCCCGGAAGACATGGTCCGCTACGACGCCGTGGAACCCGGTTTCGAAGTGGAACTGCCGACGGAAGGCGCCGGTCCGCTCGAAAAATGCCTGGGCGAATTGCCCGACCAGCAGCGGCAAAGCGTGCAATTGTTCTATTATGAAGAAAAATCGTACAAGGAAATAGCCGACCTGATCGCCGAGGAAGTGGGAAAAGTGCGCTCTTACATCCAGAACGGCCGGCGCAACCTGCGCATTTGTTTGGAGAAACAAGGGGTGCGGAGTTTTGAATGACTTTTAATCAACTGACCACCAAGCTCTTGCTATCATGAAACCTGATGTCCGACCGGACGACGCGCGTTTTCTCGAATTGCTGGATCGCTGGATGCAGGGGAATTTCACCCGCACCGACGAGCGGGAGCTGCATGCCCTGACCGATTCGGACGAGTTCCGCCGCGAAGCCTGGGAAGGCCTTACGGCATTGCCCGAGGAAGACCACGCGACACGGCTCACAGCCCTGCGCAGGCGTTTGCAGGGGCAGCCCGGCGGCAGAACGGTGTTGTTTCCGCAATGGATGGCGGCCGCTGCTGCCCTGGTTGTACTGTTGGCGGCCGTTTGGTTTTTCAACCCCTGGAAGCAAAAACAGGACGACACGATGGCAGGCGTATCGCCGAAAACCAATACAGTGTCGCCCGAATTGCCAGCCGATGAGCCGCCAATTGCCGGAAACAGCAGCCAGATACAGCCGTCCCAGACGCCTGCTGCAAGCCGGCCGGCCGGTGAATCCCGCTCTGGTCCGCGGGCCGATAGCATCGTTCAACCCCCCATTGCCTCGGCCGAATACGCGATACAGACGGAAAGCAAACAAGATCTCGCCCTGGAAGATGAAGCCGCACCGCCGGCTTCGCGGGCCGATAAAGCCACCGCCGCCAAACCACTGCCCACCACACCTGCTCCAGTGGTGTCCGCGCCACCCGGAGCGCCCATGGCGGCACGCGACGAGGCAGCTAAAAAAGCCAAAACAGCACCGGCCAGGGACGCAGATTCGACGCGAAAGTTCAACGTGGACGACCGCCCCGATATGAATGCCGTAAAACAACTTGACCCTGAAAAAGTACAGCCGGCACCGGACAAGGGTTGGGACGACTTTTACGAATACCTCCGCCAAAATGCCCGGCTCACTCCCGAAGCGCGCAACAACAATATCACCGGCTCCGTGCTGCTGCAATTCAGCGTCAACAGCAATGGCGAAGTTTACAACATCCTGGTAGTGAAAGGCTTGGGATATGGTTGCGACCAAGAGGCCATCCGTTTGATCAAAGGATGGGATTGGACGGCAGGGCAAATTCCGCTGACCGTCGAAGTCAAATTCGTGCGCTAGTCTTTCGCGGCTTGGCGCCTTGGCGACGACATTTTACAGCACGTTAAAACTGTGCCGCACGGCCGAACTGAACAGCAGGTAAATCTTCCGCTTGTCGGACACCCGGAAACGCTTTTGCGCCACAGCATGCGCAGGAGCGTTTTTGATTTTCAGAAACAGGTGGGTGTAGTATTTATAAGCCAGGTAAACGCCCAAACGAGCGCCGCGCGGCAGGCGGCGGATGCCTTCGAGCGCCGCGTCGAAATCGGCGTTGATGTCGGCTTCTATGCGGCGTTTTTGTTCGTTGTCAAAATGTTGGAAATCGACTTCGGGGAAATACACACGGCCCCGTTCGTCGTAATCGCTTTTGATGTCGCGCAGGAAATTGATCTTTTGAAACGCAGCGCCCAGTCGTTGCGCCGGGGCTTTGAGCGACTGGTATTTTGCCTCGTCGCCTTCGCAAAACACGCGCAGGCACATCAGGCCCACCACCTCGGCGGAGCCGTAGATGTAATCGCCGTAACCCGCCTCGTCATAGACATTCTGATGCAGGTCCATTTCCATGCTGCGCAAAAACGCCTCGGTCAGCTCTGGCTCGATGTTGTATTCGTGCACCACTTGCTGGTAGGCGTTCAGCACTGGATTGAGGCTGATCCCTTCACGTAAGGCTTGCCAGGTATCTTGTTTGAAACGCTCAAGCAATTCCGTTTTGGGGTAATTATGGAACGTGTCGACGATCTCGTCGGCGAAGCGCACAAAACCGTAAATACCGTAAATCGGATAACGGAAACGCGGTGCAAACAAACGGATACCCAGCGAAAAAGAGGTCGAATAGCGGCGGGTGACGAGCCGGCTGCACTCGAAACAGGTGCGGTGAAAAAGCGCAAGATGGTTCATGATGTGCGGTGGTTCGCGTGTTGAGGACAGTAGAGATTTCGTTTCGTATGAATATGGAGTAGGATGAAAGACGTTTTTCAGGTAGCCAGTTCTTTGCTTACTTCCCGGGCGACAACCTGCCCGCTGATGATCGCGGGCGGCACGCCAGGGCCGGGCACGGTGAGCTGGCCGGTGTAAAACAGGTTGCTGATTTTGCGATTCCGGAGCCTGGGCTTGAGAAAAGCCGTTTGCAGCAAAGTATTGGCCAGGCCGTAGGCATTGCCCCGGAAGGCGTGGTAGTCGCGCACAAAATCATTGTGCGCGTAGGCTTTGCGATACACCACCGCCTCGCCCACACGCTGCCCGGTGAGCTGCGAAAGCCGTTGCATCACGAGGTTGTAATAATGCTCCCGAATGGCGGGAGTGTCTTCCAGGCCGGGCGCGACGGGGATGAGAATAAACAGGTTTTCACAACCCGGCGGCGCCACCGTCGGGTCGGACAAGGAGGGCACGCTCACGTAAAACAGGGGGCGTTCAGGCCATTTTGGCGTGTCGTAAATCTCCCGGGAATGGCGCCCGAAGTCTTCATCGAAGAAGAGATTGTGGTGGCGCAGGTTGTCGAGGCGTTTGCTCACGCCCACGTAAAAAATAAGGCAGGAAGGGGCCATGACGCGGGTGTCCCAGTACCTTTTGGAGTAGTTGCGGTCGGCCGTTTGCAGCAGGTCGGTTTCCAGATGGTGGTAATCGGCGGCTCCCACGACGGCATCGGCGGCAAAGCTCTGGCCGGCAGTGGTGAGCACGCGGGAAACGCGTCCGTTCTCTGTCTGAATCCGGCTGACTTCCTGATCGAGCAGAATTTTCACCCCCAGTTCCTTCGCCACAGCGACCATGCCTTCCACGATTTTGAACATGCCGCCTTCGGGATACCAGGTACCCAGGGCCAGGTCGGCGTAGTTCATGAGGCTGTACAAAGCCGGCGTTTTTTGAGGGGTTGCCCCGAGAAACAGGACCGGGAATTCGAGCAGTTGGATGAGTTTTTCATGGCGGAACAAGCTGCGTACGTGCTTCGAAATCGAGGTGAACATTTGCAGCCGGAAGAGGCTGCCCAGGATGCGCCAGTCGGCAAATTCGAAGATGCTGTGGCTCGGCTTGTGGACAAATTCATTCATGCCCACGCGGTATTTATAGGACGCTTCGCTCAGAAATTTGCGCAGTTTCGGAGTGCTGCCCGGTTCGAGGCGTTCAAACATGGCTTCGAGTTCGCCCATATCGGCCGGCACGTCCAGCAGATCGCCGGGGCCGAAAAAGACCCGGTACGAGGGGTCGAGCCGCCGAAGGGTGTAGTAATCGGACACCTTTCGACCGAATCGGGCGAAAAACTGCTCGAACACATCAGGCATCCAGTACCACGAAGGCCCCATGTCGAAGGTGAAGCCCTGCGATTCATATTGGCGCGCGCGGCCGCCGGGCACGCTGTTTTTTTCAAGGATAGTGACGTCGAAGCCTTCCGCCGCCAGGTTGCATGCAGCAGACAAACCGGAGAAGCCGGATCCAATTACAACGATCTCTTTGGCCATACAGGCAGTGTGGGTTGAAGGCAATGATGGCGTGTCAAACCGGTCTTCGCCTATTTTGTTTAATAATTTCAATAAAAAAGTTAAACAGAAAATCTTTTCAAGTCCCTGTAAATCTTCCTGGCCTTGATTTTCAGAACCTTGTGCGCGAAAACATTTTCCAGCGCGTTTTACACTCCTAACTTATTTCCTTTGCAATCTGCTGGAAAAAACCCGCCTCGTGCATGGCTCAGAATATTTACGCCCGCAAATCTCACTGGAAATGGTACCTGGCCGTTGGCGGCGCGGTGATCATCGCTATTTCGCTGTTTTACACCCGTTATCTGGCCCAGAAACTGGCTGACCGTGAAAATCAGCAGGCCGAACAATTCGCTGAATCACTGCGCAGCATTGCCAAAACCAACACCGACACTACCCAGTACAATTGCGACATCACCCTGCACAACCTGATTATCCGGCAAAATACAACCATTCCGGTGGTACTGTTCGACGATACCTGGACCATCATTGAATATCGGAACCTTCGCGACAATTCGGATTCGCTCGACAAAAAAATTATCCGGCAGGAACTGGCGCGCATGGTCGCCGACGGGGCCGACACCATCGAAGTATCCGCGCCACCCTATTTCCGCAATTACCTCGTCTATTCTCACTCGCGGTTGCTCAACTGGCTCAACTGGTTTCCGATCGTGCAACTCGGGCTGATCGGGTTGTTTATCCTTTTCGGCTACATCGGTTTCAGCGCAGCCCGCCGAGCGGAAGAAAACCAGGTCTGGCTCGGCATGGCCAAGGAAACAGCCCACCAGCTCGGCACCCCGATCACCGCCATCATCGGCTGGGTGGAGACCCTGAAAGCCGTGAACGAAGATAATCCGTCCAACCAGGAGATGCTCGACGAGTTGCGCAACGACGTGACGAGGCTGGAACTCGTGGCGGATCGCTTCTCAAAAATCGGTGCACAGCCCGAGTTATTCTCCGTCAACTTGTACAGCGAGTTGGAAAAATGCCGCGATTATATGCGGCTGCGGGCGCCCCGCAGGGTCGTTTTCGACTTCCCGAGCGCTGCAGATCATTCTCCGCTAATGGTTCGCGTCAATTCACATTTGTTCGACTGGGTCATTGAAAACCTGCTGCGCAATGCCATCGATGCCATGGAAGAAGGCTCCGGAACCATCACGGCGGTGGTGTACCAGGAGCCCGGATTTGCCTGCACCGACGTGAGCGACACCGGAAAAGGCATCCCCGCCAACCGTTTCAAAACGGTGTTCAAGCCGGGTTATTCCACCAAAACCCGCGGCTGGGGGCTCGGTCTCTCGCTGTCCAAACGCATCATCGAGCAGTACCACCGGGGCAAGTTGTTTGTGAAACGTTCGGAGCCGGGCAAAGGCACTACTTTTACAATAAAGCTCCCGGTCAAATAAATATCAACAATGGTCCAGCGCATCCTGTTGCTCTCCTTCCTCCTCTCCCCTTTTTCGCTCTTTTCCCAACTCCAGCAAATCGGCCACCTGCCCTACGACTCGGCAAGCCTGGCGGGCTGCTGGCATTACGTCGACAGCACCGGCGGCGAATGGGCGCTCGTGGGCACCAGCAAAGGCCTCAGCCTCGTGGACCTCGACGACCCAACCCAACCCGTGGAGCGCTTTGCCGTGCCGGGACTGAGCAGCAACTGGCGCGAACTGAAAACCTGGGCCGGATACGCCTACGTGGGCTCGGAAGCGCCCGGTAGCGGCATCACCATCGTGGACCTGCGGGAATTGCCCGATACTATCGTCTGGAAAACCTGGGCCGGCGACGGCGCCTACGAAGGCCAGGTGAATAAAAGCCATACCGTGGCCGCCACCGACGGCTGGCTGTATATTTTCGGCGGCGGCAACGTGACCAACGGCGCCACCATCGCCGACCTCGCCGATCCCTGGAATCCGCACATCGTCGGCACTTATACCGCCAATTACGTGCACGACGGCTACATCCGGGGCGACACCTTGTGGAGCAGCGAAATTTATGCAGGGCAGTTCACGGTCATCGACGTTTCGGATAAAAGCAACCCCGTAGCCCTGACCAGCACCCCCACTCCGGGCGCATTTAACCACAACAGCTGGTTGTCGGACGACAGCCGGACGCTGTTTACCACCGACGAAAAAAGCAATGCCCCGCTGGCCAGTTTCGACGTGAGCGATCTGGACAACATCACCCTGCTCGACACGTATTTCCCCAGCCAGTTTCCGACCAAGGAAGTACACAACGTGCGGGTACTCAACGATTTCCTCATCAATCCGTCCTACGGCGGGCAGCTCACGATCGTGGATGCTTCGCGGCCCGACAACCTGATCGAGATAGGGGCCGCCTCGCTGGGCAATTCGCTGGTGTGGGACGCCGACCCGTACCTGCCGTCCGGCATCGTGTTCGCCACGGCCAAAAATGAGGGCCTGTACATTTATCAACCGACCTACCAGCACGCCGCCTGGCTGGAAGGACAAGTGACCGACGGCCTGACCGGCGACCCGCTCAACGGAGCCAAAGTATTCATTCTCAATACAATAAATGCCGACACGACCCGCCCGAACGGCCTGTACAAAACCGGCAACGCCCTGCCGGGCAGTTACGACGTGCTGGTGGAAAAAACCGGCTACCAGCCCCTGACCGTGACCGGCGTCGTGCTGCAAACCGGGCAGGTGACGACGCAGAACTTTGCCCTGTTCCCTGAAATCATCGGGACGGAGAACCTGGATGAAAGAGACTGGCCGAATGTTTATCCTACCGTTTTTCAAGATATAGTGACGGTGGAACTGCATTCCGGCAGCCCATTTGCAGAGGCCGGAACAATGGTGCAAATTTTTGATGTTCAGGGAAAAATGGTGTTCGAGCAAACAGTGACCAGTGAAAAATCTGTGCTGTCTCCAGGCGAATCTTTGTCTCCGGGAGTGTATTGGCTGAGCCTGAAAACCGATACTGCAAGAAGCCGTCTTGTGAAATTAATTAAGTCCTGAGGTATTATTTCACCGCGAAGGCGCTAAGCGTCCGCGAATCCTTTGCGTCTTCGCGCCTTAGCGGTGAAAAAATCAGCCGTACCTTTGCGGCATGCTCACCGTTCTGCACCCCGGCGATGAATTCCCCGCCGAGTTCCCCAAAGGCGCCATCCTGCTCGTCGATAAACCACTGGCCTGGACTTCCTTCGATGTCGTCAACAAAGTGCGTTACCTGCTGTCCCGCCGCCTGGGCATCAAACGGGCTAAAATCGGGCACGCCGGCACACTCGACCCCCTGGCCACAGGCCTGTTGATCCTCTGTGTGGGCGAGTACACCAAAAAAATCGAATCCCTCCAGGTGCTGAGCAAGGAATACACAGGCACGATCACCTTCGGCGCCACGACCGCTTCGTTTGACCTGGAAAAACCCGTGGACGCCACTTTTCCCACCGCGCACCTCAGCGATGCCTTGCTAGAACAGGTCCGGCAGCAGTTTTTGGGCGATATCGAGCAGGTGCCGCCCATGTTTTCAGCAGTAAAAGTCGACGGGAAAAGGCTGTACAAAAATGCCCGCACGGGCCAGGAAGTAGAGATCGAGCCACGGACGGTACGCATCGATGAATTGGAATTGTCGCCCCTTCGGCCCGCAGCAACAAGCGGCGCAGCGGCCGCAATCATTAGTAAAAAAGGGGTGGACATCCATTTGCACCCCGATTATGCAGCGGGTTTGCAGGTCGATTTCCGGGTCGTTTGCGGGAAAGGGACATATATCCGCTCCCTCGCCAACGACCTCGGCGCAGCGGCGGGAACAGGGGCGTACCTGAGCAGCTTGCGGCGCACGGCGACCGGCGGGTACCGGGTGGAAGGCGCGTGGACGATCGACCAATTGGACGGCTGGCTTCGCGGTTAAACCCGCCCTTTGTCCGATCCTTTCCAAAACTCCGTCCAAAACCTGCGTCCTGAAAGCGCGCAAGACCTTATTTTCGGGCGTCGTTTTTTGCCCAAGCGGTCTTTTCAGTATGTCTTTTCGCACCCTTGTTTTCACCGGCTCGCTGTTTTTAGCCCATGTGTTGTCTGCCCAGACTTTCGTTCCCGTTGCCGGTGCGCTCCTTCAACAGCAAGTGGAGTTCGAACAAGCCAACGAATGCTACATGATCTTCGACAACCCTTCCGGCAACCCGCTCACCCTGCGCTGGCGGAGCCTGGAAGTGAGCATGCCCGACGGCTGGGACGCCGATTTGTGCGATTACGGGCTGTGTTACAGCGGAATACCCGGCAACGGGATCATGAATCCGGTCTCGGGCGCTACGCAGCCATACCTGAAACTCATCGTCCAGCCCGGCACCGCCGACGGAGCAGCCTGGTTCTGGTTCCGCGTGTGGGAAGACGGCAACGACGACAATTTTGTGGACGTCTATTTCAGTCTGCATACCCCCGGAACCAGCGGGACAACATCTGCCGACGCTGCGCCGTGGCGATTTTATCCTAACCCGGCCAAAGACCGCATCCTGCTCGACAATCCCTCCCCGGAGATACTGGACATCATTTTGAGCGACCTGGCAGGACAAATTCTGCTGCACCGAACCGTATCGCCATTCTCCACTGAAACCCTGAACCTGAATGATTTTACACCTGGAACGTATATCATACGATCCGGCCGACGAACTGAAATACTCATTATCCGATATTAACCACCGAGGCACGGAGACACGGAGGAGTGAATTTTTAAAAATAAAAACTCCTTGTCTCCGTGCCTCCGTGGTTATCCACCTGTTTCCACCTGTCGATCCTGTCAAAAAAACAAAACCCGTCCTTCCACAACCTGCACAATGCAAACAAAATGAAGAACTTAATTACGTTTCTGTTCTACTGCTTTTCCATGACGGCGCTGCTCGCGCAAACCCAGAGCGAAACCCGCGTTCAGGTACTGTCGAATACCGGCGACGAAACCGTGCTCCGGCTCACCCTCACCGGCGTGAACCAGGTCCCGGTAGCCACCCCGCAGGGTGCAGCCGTGGTGATTGGCATGGCGGAAGGCACGCCCATCCTGCGTTCGGGCGCCCCCGACCTGCCCAAATTTGCCGCATCACTGATGCTTCCAGCCACAGGCAGCATGGCCGTAGAAATACTGGGCGGCAATTACGAGGACATCCCGAACGTCACAGTCGCCCCGTCCAAAGGCAACCTCTTGCGGACGGTGGACCCCGCCACGGTGCCTTTCGACTACACGCCGATGTACAACGAGGACGCGTTTTTTCCCGGCACTTTGGCTGAGTTTAACGGCAACCCGTTCATCCTGCGCGATGTCCGCGGGCAGGCTTTGTGGATTTATCCGGTACAATACAACCCGGTGAGCAAAACGCTGCGGGTGTACAACGACCTCGTGGTGCGGGTTCACCAGACCGGCGAATCTGGCATTAATGAGTTGAATACCAATACCCACCGCGCATCAAGCCGGGCTTTTCAGCAATTGTACGCCAAGACCTTTTTGAATTTTGACGAAAAACTGGTGCCGCAAAGCCGCGGCCTGAACGTAGTAGCCGAGCCGGAAAAAATGCTCGTGATCGCCAAGGACGAATTCATTCCGGCCCTCGAACCGCTGCTCGCCTGGAAACGACAAACCGGCATCCGCACGACAGTAGTCCCGGTGTCCGAACTGCCCTCCGCAACGCCCGACGGCATCTACACTTTCGTGTCGGATTACTACGCCGCCAACGGCATTTCCTACCTCCTGCTCGTGGGTGACGAGTACGCCCTGCAACCGCTCGTGCGCCCGGGAAGCAATTATTCCTGCGACAACTGCCTCGGCTACCAGGAAGGCGACGATCATTTCCCTGAAATTTTTGTCGGACGCTTCAATGCTGCCACAGTGGAGCAGGTCCAGATCATGGTGAACCGCAATCTCGATTACGAAAAAACACCGCTCGTAGATGCCACGGCCAACTGGTGCGCCACCGGTATGGCCTCCACCTCCAACCAGGGCCAGGGTATCGGCGACGACGGCCAGGCCGACTACGAGCAGGGCAACGAGTGGAAAGTGGCCCACCTCGCCGACGGTTTTGAAAAAATCTGGGAATTCTACGACGGCAACCAGGGCGCCATTTCACCCACTCCCGGCGACGCCACCGCCGACCAACCCGGCGACCCGGTGAACACCCAACTGGTCAGCCTGATGAACAACCGCGGCGTGAGCCTTTACAACTACTGCGGCCACGGCTGGGAACAAGGCCTGGTCAGCGGCAACTTCAACACGGACGCCGCCGCCGCCCTGCGCAACAATCACCGCTACCCGATCATTATCGCTGTGGCCTGCTGCGCCGGTAATTTTACCAATAACAACGGCGGCGACTGCCTCGGCGAAGCCGTGCAACGCGCCGGCGACCCCGCCACGGGCGAAGCCTGGGGCACGATCGCAGGATTTTTCTCCTCCGATTTCCAAAGCTGGGCGCCGCCAATGGAAGGCCAGGACGGCATGAACCAATACCTCGTGGATGCCGACGGCATCGCGCTCAAACCCTCGCTGGGCCCCATGGCCACCTACGGCAACGCACTGATGATCGCCGCTTACGGACAGGGTGGCATCGACATGGCCGACGTGTGGAATCCCTTCTGCGACCCGACCACTGTGCCCCGGACACAACTCCCGCAAACGCTCACCGCAACGCACCAGGCTTCCGCATTTATCGGCGCATCCAGCCTGACGGTGTTCAGCGGCGTAGAAGGCGCCCAGGTAGGCTTGTACTGGCAAGGACAAACCCTGGCCGTTGGCGTCATCCAGGATGGGGTAGCAGTGCTTGATTTTCCGGCCCTCGACAACGTCGGCGATATCGTGGTCACCGTGACCCAATTTAACTATATCCCCTATCAGGGAACGGTCAGCGTCACGCCCGCAGGCATCCCCTTCGTTGTCAATCAGGCGATTGTGCTGAATGACCCGGCCGGCAACAACAACCAGGCCGCCGACTACGGCGAAACCGTCAACCTCGACGTCACCCTCGCCAATGTCGGCGTGGGCATCGCCTCGGCCACCAGCGCCACCCTTACCTGCACCGACGACAACATCGTGCTGCTCGACGGCAACGAAATCTTCGGCGACATCGTGGAAAGCAATTCCGTACAAATCCCCGCCGCATTCAGTTTTTCGGTCAATAACGACGTCGAAGACGGATATACGGTGAACTTCAACCTGCACATCGTCTACAACGACACGTCCAGCATCGACCAGATCATACCGATCAAACTGCAGGCGCCCAAATTGTCCATCGGCTCCCTGACGATCAACGATGTAGTGGGCGGCAACGGCAATGGCCGCCTCGAAAGCGGCGAAACCGCCAAGATCACCATCTCCAACCTCAACAGCGGCAAGAGCCAAAGCCCGGCTGCGCTGGGCATGCTGAGCACCGGCTCGCCCTGGCTCAGCCTGAGCGATATGGTTCCGCTGGGCGCGCTCAATGCCTCGGGCGGCCAGGCCAACGCCGTTTTCTTCGTCACCGTGGCCCCCGACGCGCCGCAGGTGGTGATGGCCGATTTTCAATACGACCTGATCGCCGACAACTACGGCGCTTCCAAATCCTTCGGGCCCTACGTGATCAATGCCATCATTGAAAACTTCGCTTCGAACAATTTCACCACTTTCCCCTGGCAAATGAGCGGCAACAAACCCTGGACGATCTCCACAGCCAGCCCTTACGAAGGCACCACCTGCGCCCGCTCCGGCACCATCACGCACAACCAGAAATCGGAAATGTCGATGACGCTCAATGTGACGTCCGACGGGCAGGTCTCCTTTGCCCGCCGCACCAGCACCGAGTCTGATTACGATTTCCTGCGTTTTTACATCGACGACGTGCTCATGGGCGCATGGAGCGGCGAACTGGCCTGGACGGAAGTGAGCTTCCCGGTCAGCACCGGCTCGCATACGCTCAAATGGGCTTATGAAAAAGACGGCATCGGCTCTTCCGGCTCCGACCGCTGCTGGGTGGATCAGATCAGTCTGCCGCCTTTCCAGGTCGCGGTGAGCACCGACAATACTCCCGAAAACGAACTGTTCCAGGTACAGGTGGCGCCCAACCCGACCACGGGCCCCTTGGGCATCTCGCTCGAATTGAGCCGCAACCAGTCCCTCGACGTGTCATTGTTCGATCTGCTCGGCCGCGAATTGAAAACCTGGAAAGGTCAATTGCCGGCCGGCTCCACGGCGCGGACGCTGGATATGAGCGGTTTGGCACCGGGTGTGTATTTGCTGCACGTGCAGGGCGAAAACCAGGCACAGACCTTGAAAATCGTCAAACAGTAAGTACGCGCCGTTCGACGTTTACGAAACCTTGAAGGTTTCGTAAACGGTCATATTGAAAAAAGCATGGATCATCCCGGATTTTGGGCATGATCCATGCTTTTTTTATTCTCTGAAAAAAATTTTTCCAACCCGACCCAACCCCCACCCACCGGGCTGCGTGATGGGGTAAAATGTTTGCAAACACACCTTTTCCACCGACTATCCACCTACACAAGTCAAAACGATGAAAAAAATCTTCGCCCTCATCCCTTTCCTCCTGCTGTTCCTTAGCGCAGCCCAATCGCAAAATTGCCAGGCATTTCTTTGGCCCACCGACTGGACTAATGGCTCCACTACCCTGACTGCCTTCGATTCGGCTTCTACCGGCGTTATCGGCTATCAGTGGAGCAATGGCGAAACGACACAGTCGATCACGACCTCCGTCCCCGGAACCTATTGCGTCGTCGTTACTTTTGAAGGCGGCTGCACCGCCAGCGATTGTTACGACCTGCCCGAGGAATGCTGGGTGACCGGCTGGTGGTATTGGCTCGACGACCAAAGCGCTTATGTCACCGCCTGGGGCGGCCCGACCTACCTCGACGGCACCTATCTGTGGAGCAATGGCGCGACCACGCAGGGCATTACGGTCACGACCGGCGGCCAGTATTGCGTCACGGTGACCAAGGAAAACGGCTGCACGGCCACCACCTGCATGGATGTTCCGGCCATTTCAGACTGTTCCGTTTATATTGAAACCTGGTCGTGGCCCGACAGCACCATTCAATTGCACGCTTCAACCAACGCCAGCAACGCGCAGTACCTGTGGAACACAGGTGAAACCAATTCCGTTATCACTTTGAGCGGACCAGGCTTTTATAGCGTCACCATCACCACGCCAGACGGCTGCATGGCCAGCGATAGCGCTTACATGAGTAGCCCTAACTGTTATGTGTATGTTTATCCGCAATGGAGTCCGGACAGCATCCTCACATCCATGCAAGCTTTGGCCGGCATCAATCCGGTCGCATATTTGTGGGACAATGGCGCAACTACCCAATCCGTGCCCGTGGATGGATCGGAGAGCTACTGTGTGACGGTCACGACTGCAAACGGATGCACCGCCTCTGATTGTTACGACATCCCGACCTCCAATTACCTGGCTGTCTGGGTACAGATTCCTGATTCCCTGAACGGAGTTGAAGCAGAAGTTTACCTGATTGAGTACGATACGGCCCAGGGCGGCATACTCACCGCCGTCGACACCTTTCTCACAGACTCCGGAGGATTTTTATTAATCGAACAACCGGCAGGCGAATACCTGATCAAAGCCGCACTGGTACCTGGATTCCCCTACTACGACGATTATCTGCCGACGTACTACGAGCAATCGTTGTTCTGGGATGAAGCCACGCCGGTGACTATTTTACCCGCCTTCCCCTGGAATTTCGGCACTTCCCTGGCCATCTCTCTTGTAGCCGGACAAAACCCCGGCGGCCCGGGCTTTATCGGCGGACTCGTGAGCCAGGGCGCCAATTTCACCAGTTCCGGCGATCAAGCCCGCGGCGAGGGCGATCCGATGGCAGGCGTGCAGATCATTCTCCGGAAAGAAGACGACACACCCGTGAGTGCCACCCGTACGGCCGCCGACGGAACGTACAGCTTTGGGAGCCTCGCCTGGGGTACTTACCGCGTCTCCATCGATCTGCCGGGTATTACGCCCGTGCATCAACTGGTCACCATCGGTCCGGACGCGCCTTCCGCTGCTAATGTCGGATTTACGGTAAACGGTCTCGGTTCGACGGCCGCCGTGGAGATTGGCAAAGCGCCCAAACTGCTCGCTTCGCCCAATCCGGTTCACGACGTCCTCACGGTACAATTGCCGTCCAATGGCGGGCAACTCACGCTCACCAATACGCAAGGCCAGGTGGTGCAACAACTCATGGAACGCAGTGCACAAGCCCGCTTCGATGTACATTCGCTGCCCGAAGGAATTTATCTCCTCACCCTTCGTACTGACAACCAAAGCGTTACGACCAAGATCGTTAAACGGTAAAGCTCAGATGCAGATGCAGTGGCAGTGTACGCGCCTACTGCAACTGCCACTGCATCTGCAACTCCTCATTCATGAACGTCACCGCAGACCTGCTCCACGCCGCACAGCACGGCGACCGCAAAGCACAGTACGACTTGTACCGGCTTTGTTTTCCCGTGCTCATGCCCGTTTGTATGCGCTACAAACGCGACGAGCAGGAGGCGGTGGCGTCATTAAACGGCGGCTACCTGAAAATGCTGAACAACCTCGGGCGTTACCAGGCCGACGTGCCTTTCGAAGCCTGGATCCGCCGTATCATGATCAATACCCTGATCGACGAATTCCGGCGGGAGAAAAAATGGCGGGAAGCGACGGTTTTCAGCGACAGCATGGAACGCGAAGGGGCCGACGAACCGCTCGATTGGAACGAAGCCGACCGGCGTTTTGACTACCAGCAACTGGAAAGCCTTATTCAACGCCTGCCGCCGGTGACCCGTCAGGTGTTCAACCTTTTTGCCCTCGACGGTTTTTCGCACGGCGAGATCAGTGCGGCACTGGGCATGAGTGAAGGCACGTCCAAATGGCACGTGAACAATGCCCGCAAACAACTGAAAGGTTGGATTAACAAGGAAATACTTGAATCAAAATATTGATTAACAACTGTTTAGTCGAATCGTGGAGCTATGGAAAACCTGGACGATTTTATGAAAAAGAAAATGCTCGGCAGCGCCCCTGACGACGACCAGCGTTTCGAGTTCAAGGAAGAATACTGGCAGCAGGCCGAAGCGCTTATCGTTGCCGATGAACGCCGCAAGCGCCGTCGCAGGTTCTTCTGGTGGCTGTACAGCAGCATCCTGGTGCTCGGGATGGCTGTGGGCGGGTATTTGTGGCAGCAATCGAACAAGGCCGGAAATACCGGTTTGGCAAGCCTTGATATTTCTGAAAAAACCGCTGCGCAGGATTTTTCAGGGTCAAAAAACGAGGCCGCCACGACTGCGCCGGCTTCCGGCGATACGATTCGTGGTTCGCAAAATTCTTCCTCAGGCCAGGCGGCAACGGGTTCAGCAAATCCATCTGTACCTATTGAACCCGCTTCAACCAACCGTCAAACGACTCCTCCGGCCTCTTCAATTCCTTCGACACAGCAAAGCACCCAAACACTCGCGGCACACCAAACCTCCTCCACAAAAACCATTCGGAATAAAAATGCCCCGAAAACGGGCGCGATCCCTTCCGAAGGCAAGTCTCCGAAGTCAGTTCAAAAAAATGCTGCGGTCAATAGCCCTGCCTTGCCGGCGAATAACGACCGAAACGATCCAAACGCACCCGGCAGCCAGCCCACAAGCGCTACCGAAGCCGCCACCCCCTTGCCCGCAAGCGGAAACCCTGAGGCGCCTGTACCTCAAACCAAACAAACGGAACAGTCGTTTCTGCCGACCTATCTCCGGCCGCTGGCGCCTTTGACGCCTCGTCTGCCCAGGATGCCGCAGCCTGATTCGACGGCCGCAATCGCTGAAAAACCGCCCGTTGCGCATCGGTTTGGCCTGACTCTGAATACTTTCGGTTCTGCTTATTTCCCGACCGACAAGTCACAGGCCTTCGGCTACGGCGCCGGCCTGACGGCCGAATGGCGGTTCGGCTCATCCTGGGCTCTTCTCGTCGCTCCTTCGTGGCGCGCCCGCAACATCCGAACAGTGCTGGACAGTTGGGAGCCTGCCAGCGCCCAACAATTGCGCTACAGTTTTGGCTTCGAACGCGATGAATATACTTTGGATGGCCTGGCCTCCCACTGGCTGGAAATTCCGGTCGGTATCCAGTGGCGCCGCGGCCCCTGGAAAGCCGAGGCAGGCGTGGCGCCCGGCTTTTTACTCGGCGTGCAGGGCCGGATGACGCATACGCACGAAAGCTCGCTGGAAAGCCGCAGCATCGACCGGAAAATGGTTCGGCTCGACAAATCGGCGTTTTATAAAAACTACATCCCGGTATTTGCCGGAGGAAATTACAGCTTGACAAGGCACCTCGGCGTGGGCGTCCGGATGTACTATCTGGGCGGCGATTTCCGCCGGCCGACCGACGTTGATTCCTCGCCGCGACAGACGCTCTGGGTGGATGCCGGGCTGCGCTGGAACCTGTTTTGAAAAACCTTGTCCCCTCTGATCCCTGAAGGGACGCAAATGGCATAAATAACATGAAATCAATGCTTTGGGTGCTTTTTGCAGCCTTGTGGCTGGCCGCCTGCCAAAAGCCTGATATACCGGACGACATCGATGACACGCCTGAATTCAGCGTTTCCTTTGAGTCCGATTCCAGCGCCCAAACCCTGACCGCAGGGCTGGACGGGCGTTATTTGTTTACCAGTTTCGACCGCGACGGCTTCGATGTGGTCACCATGCGCGGCGCTTTTGCCGACAGCCATTGCCCCAATGCCGATTGCCCGGGAACCTTCACGTTCGAGTTCCGGAATTTTGAGCCCGGCGCCGTAGTGGAGCTGGACAGCGGCGTGATCGCCCCCGGTTTTTATGCATACAAACAATCGGCAGGCGACACTACGGTTATTTCCCACCTGCAATTTTCGGCACTCACGACCGCTCCGGACGGCAACTATTTCTGGAAGATTTACCAACAGTCCCAACTGGTCACGGAATCGGGGGCGGCTTCCTTTTCCCATAATTTTTTAAATCTCACTCCGCTCGATATTCGGCTGGATTACTCTTCTGACAACGGTTTTATCAGCAGTTCGACGCGCAATTATCTTTTCGATCAATCTGACTGTCCGGGAGTTTCCATTATTGCCGTACCCGACAGTTTGCTGGCCCCCAACGGCTATCGGCTGACTGCGGAAGTGACGTCGGGGCCGGGGGCCATTCAATTCCAATGGAATACCGGCTCGGTCGATTCGACTTTTGTAGTGGATTCTGTTTCACTGACCACGGTCTACGCCGTCACGGTCACCAGCAGCAATGGCTGCACGGCTTCCGCCCTCGCGCTGAACATCGGCGCCGGCGGAGAAATCAATGAGTCGCCCGGGATTGTGGTCGAGCGCACCGATTCCATTTCGATCAATGATGAGTTGCAATTGGGCCGCGTAGCCCTCCAGTGGATACAGCCGGAAACCGGACAAATCCTGCGCTCCGATCTGGGCCAACAACCCTCGGACAGCTATTTCCAGGTTTTGGAATCTGCTTTTTACGAGCCCAATGAAAACGGAGAAAAAACCAGCTGGATGCGGGTGCAATTCCGCTGCCGGTTGTTCAATGCCGATGGTTTTGGAATGCCTTTCAATGGCGTGGCAACGATTGCCGTGGCCTATCCTTAACGGACGGACGTCGATTCCACCGAGGTGACGGGCAGTTCGACAAAAAAGTCGGTGCCTTCGTTTTCGCGGGTTTCAAAGCGGATGGTCCCATCGAGGGCTTCGATGATTTTTCGGCAAATAGCCAGGCCCAGGCCGCTTCCCGACGTTTTGGTTGTGAAATTGGGTTCAAATACCCGTCCTCGGATTTCGGGCGGGATGCCGCCGCCGTTGTCGCTGATTTTTACGACGGCTTTCGAGCCTTCGCGTTGCATCGACACGGCGATATGGCCTTTCCGGTCGGAGGGGATTGCCTGCATGGCATTGATAACCAGGTTGTTGAATACGCGGAGGAGGTGGTTTTTGTCGCCGAGGATGTGCAACCGTTCGGGGGGCAGATTCAGTTCGTGGGTCAGGTCTTTTTGTTCGCTGAACAGGTCGTACACGCTTTCAACCACTTCGTTGAGCACCATGTCGTGTTTTTCCCGGATGTCGAGGTTGGCAAACATGGAGAATTCCGAAGCGATCTGGGCCAGCGAATCGATCTGTTCGATGAGGCGGGTGATGGCTTTTTTCAAATAGGCGGCAGCCTGGGTGGGGTCCGATGAAACGCGCTCCAGTTGCTGCATGGAGAGTTTCATGGTCGTCAGCGGGTTTTTGATGTCGTGGGCGACCTGCCGGGCCATTTCGCGCCAGGCGCCTTCGCGTTCAAAGCGGATCAGTTGTCCTTTGGAATCTTCCAGTTTGTCTACCATCCGGTTGTATTCCCGCACGAGGTCGCTGAGTTCGTCCTGGCTGTCGCCGGCATACTGGAGCTGCTCGTTTTTGTCTTCGAGGCGAAGTTGTTGAATTTTTTCTCCGATCATTTTGACCGGCCGGATGATAGTATTTGCCAGGAAAAATGTGGCAGCGGCAGCCACCAGCAGCAGGAACACGTAAAGGCTCGCAAGCATGCCCACAAAATCGGACACTTCCGGTCCGATTTGTCGTTCGGCGAAATTGTAGGGCACGCCGAGGTAGGCCAGGAGTTGGTTCTGATTGTTGCGGATCGGCAGGTATTTGGTAAAATATTCGAAGCCCGCCGTTTTTTCCGCGACGAGCACTTCGCCCTTTTGTGTCTTTTCCAAAGCAAAAAGCGCCTGAGGGCTCATTTTCCCGGGTAAAATACCCAGCTGTCGCAAGTCGTCGCGGGTGGTGAAGGTCATGGTCCCGTCGGTTGCATACAGGTTGGCGTCGATGGACAAGCTGTTGGCAAAAGGCGCCAGCGTTGGAGGCAACGCATGCCGGACGCTATCCGACCCTGCATCCAGATTGCCCAACTCGGCGCGCAGATGGGTGAGCATCGCGGCCGAACGGTAGTCCAGGCCTGAGCGCTCGGACTGCTCGGAAGAACGGTCGAACTGCCGGTAGCTCAGCCAGCCGATGATGACAAACGCCACAACGATCAGGGCTACGTTCCAATAATGAATCCGTTTGGCCAGCGAGCCGCGGGCGCTCAGGAAGAATCGGTAGTATTCGGGCAGCACCTGCAGCCAGGAATTGACGATCGCCAGTCCAAACAGGATGAGCGAGGCCAGCGTAAACAGGATAGAAAACAGGTAGACCGGTTTCAGCCAGCCGCCTGTCGCCCGCCCGACACTGGCCAGGGTGCGGCCGTCGGCGCTCGCCTGAACGGCATCCACGCGGTCGGGGTTGGTGGAAATAATTTCGGTGGATTCGCCTTTGTTGAGTTGCAGAACAGCCAGAGCCGGATTGCGGGGGCCTTTTTCCACCACGAGGCGGTTATTGGTCCAAATGGAAAAATCGTAGTCGCTCAGCCGGTCGAGGCCTTTGAACGGCTGGTTGAAGAACAGGGCCGAATACACCCGCGTTGTCTTCGGATACTCCCGGTCAAAAAAACAGTAAATGTCTGCCGGATGTGTGGGGTCCTGCATCCGGTCTACGCGCAGGTGGAACAAGTATCGGAAGGTGCCGTCTTCGTCGGCGCGGAAGCGCAGCGAGGCATCGTTGGCATCGAGCGGCTGGGCGCGTTCCCAGTTTTGGTCAACGACGTATGCCCGGTTTTGCGATTGCCCCAGCAGCAGGGGTTGTTGTTCGCGATCAAAGGCAAACACTTTGAGGCGGTAATGCTGGAACAGATAATTTTCCACAAAAACCCTTGTATTCAAATAGTTGCGCAGGGAATCCGCGCTGGGTTTGAATGGCCAGGGTTTTAATAAAATGGGCAATTGAGGATCCAGAGCGATGCTTTGCGTAACTTTTTTCAGCAAAGGCTCGGCCAGCAGGGAGTCGCGGTCAGTTGCCAGCGCTTCAGCGTATTGGTGCCGCAATTCACTGTCTTTCAAGGTATTGAACTGGTATAGCAGCTGACTTGCAAAGAGCGAAAACAGCAGCAGCCAGGATACGATCCAGCCAAAACCGGGCGCTTCGGTGTCGACAAATACGTCGAGCATAGTGGCGTATAGCACCGCGAATAACGCAATGACCAAGGCATTTACATGCAGCCCAGCCAAGGCAGAAAGCCCGAGGACCAGCACGCCCGCAACGCCCAGGGCGATGTATCGCGTCCGCGCTGGCAGTTCCAGGCGGTGAATGGTGAGCACCAGACGGTGATTAAATATAAAAAAGCCCGCGAGCATCAAAATCAGCCCGGCCAATGCAAGAAAGATGGATGCATTGACATTCAGCAGGTTATCAAAATCAAAATGGATGTCTGATTGAAAAATGAGTTCCTTGAATACGGCTACGCTGGCCGGCACACTGCACATCATGGCGAAAAAAAACAGGACGGCCAAGCCAGTTCGCAGGCCGGCTGGCGCCTCACCGACATTTTGCACCTTAAAATTGCGGTGGAAAAAAAACATGAGCCACAGTGTCAGTCCGACATACAGCAGCCAGTCGCCGAGTGATGAGCCAATGCGGGATTGTGGCGAAAAACGCTCGCCAAACAAGGGCAAATCGCCAAATTCGTTGCCTGTAAAGTTGAATTGCACATTCAGCCAACACAACCCTCCGATAAATAAGCCCAGCAAAGCGGCTCCGGCGGCAGTGCCATATCGCGCACTCAGCCCGGCAGCACCGCGCTGTACGGCTGAAAAAAGGAAGAAGAAAAACAAAGCGAAGGCGCCGAATTTCAGCCAGCTCAGCCAATCGGCGTCGAGGGCGCTATACCCTTCGGACATTTGGAGCCAGCACAGATTTTGTCCTCCAGCCTGTATGGCATAAGGCGTTGGTGTTGTGCTCAATACGACCGATGCCGGGATATTTTGCCCTGCGGGAAAAAGGGTTTTTCGCGCGGGGTCCTGGGTGTCGAGCGTATATCGCAAAGGTGTCAGTACCAGCAGATTTGCAGCGCCCAAAGGCTCTTTGTAGGCGCAATAATAGCCGAGGGGTAATTGTACGAGGGAATGGCCCTGACCGGGCAATGCAGCCAGCCTGGACAATTCCTGCGGAGCGGGCAGGGCGGCATTATTCGTCCAAAGCAGCAAGGAATCTCCTCGCAACAACAAAATTGTGTAGTCTTTTTCAGCCTGTCCGGCGAGCGCTGGGCTCAGTTCGCCTGCCGCCAGTACGGCGCCCACTGACATCGACTTGTCCAGCAAACCTTTTTGCGTTCCTACCCATTCCAGCGCCTCCTGCTCCTGACGGTTGAGATACGAAGAGATGCTCAGGGCGTAGTGTTCGGGCCGTTGCATATCTTTGTGCCAGCGGTCGGCAAACACAGCCACAGCCAGCAGGATGGCTTCTACAGCCAGGAACAGCAACAGTCGTTTTGTCATGATAATTTTGGCAAGGCGCTGAAAATCAAAACGCTAACAGGGTTTTTACAAAATCCGCCGCGCATTGGCTCAGGCCTTTTTTGACTTTTCAGGGCGCGGCAAAAGTAGCGGAACAAAGTTTAAGCCAATACCTGCGCAGCCGGCAATTTTCAGGGATTTTCCCGGTAAAAGTACTATCCTGTGACCCCGTCCGGCGATCAGCGTCGATATGGGGCCAATTCAAAAAACACCACGCACCGCTCTGCCGCCTTACGGGGAGGAAAGTCCGGACAACACAGGGCGCCGCACCACCTAACGGGTGGGTCCCGATACAGATCGGGAACAGAAAGGGTCACAGAAAATAACCGCCACGCCTTTGGCGGGGTAAGGGTGAAAATGTGCGGTAAGAGCGCACAGCCTCCCGGGGCAATCCGGGACGCGGACAAACCTTGCGGGTTGAAATGCCATGTACACCTTGTTTCCCGGTCTTCGGACCAGGACGCCTGCGGCTCGCGGGCGACACAAGGGGGGTAGGCAGCGCAAACGCTGGCCAGCGACGGCCAGTGTCAGATAAATGGCAGAGGCTTCGGGCAACCGAAGAACAGAATCCGGCTTACAGGTGCGTGGTTTTTTTTCTTTTTCCAAAAATGCAACGCGCGTCGTTCACCTGGGTTACAGACGCGCGTTTGTTATGGCTCGTTTTGTCGGAAGTCCGACTACTTCACATTGCAAGCGCTCTGTTTAAGTTCAACAGGAGGCTGCTATCGGTTTATTTTTCACGGTTAAATGCATAGAGGACCTCTTTGCGAACCAGCAGGAGCTGGCTGTCGTCCAGGTGTTTGATTTCGTACGTCATGAACGGATTCCCCTTGGAATCACGCAAGATCAGTTGGTTGCCCTCTACCTGCCAGCGGGTGCCAGTAGGCAACATAGCGTCGCTTGTGGTGCTTTCCACGGTGTGGTCGGCTTTGAACATCACGCCGCCGCCGCAATTGAGTTGATAGGAAGTGTACTCATCCCAGTTGCCGGATTTGGTGCTGCACATCCAGCCGCCCTCAATACGGGAAGCGTCAAAACGGAAGGAGCAAAGGCTGAGGGCGAAGAAGCCGCAAATTGCAATAAAGGATAACCGAACCAAAGGCATAGTAAACATGGATTAAGAATTAGCGGGTGAAGTAAAGTGTGTACCTCGTTTGTCCTTGAAGACGATACAAAAGTCCATCACCGCTCTCCCGCCAGCAATAACATTTTTAAGGCTTTGTGAAAAGAAAAAAACGTACTTGCCTCAATTCAATTACCCACTTAACGTTTGATTATCAATATTTTAACGCTTATTTTATTATTGCTTTTATTGTATATTTTGTGAGGATAAAAACTCTTTTTGTGAAAAAACCCAGGGAAAATAAATTTCAGATTCGGGCAGAGATGGAATGAATTGCAAGGCAAATCGCGTCAATTGGCAGACAGTATTTGGTTGATTTTTTTAGAAAACGGTGGCGTTTTACTAGAAAGCGGCGAACCGGTTTTTTCAGCATGCCGACAGGAAATTTTTTATCTTTTTTTTCCAGTCTTGGAGTTTTTTTTCACCCGTTAAAATTCTGCGCAGGGTCCATGTACTTTGGCATTGAAAATCCTTTTCAGCATCCGAATTTTTTAACATCAAAAACGCAAGCCGATATGCGTACAAAGATTTTTTTACTGGCAGTATTTGCCTTGCTGGTCATTTCCTGTAAAAACACCGGCGTTCTGCCGGCTGGAAGCACTCCTGTGGCGGCAAACAGGCTTCACACGCCGGGTTGGGCTAAAAATGCAGTCATTTATGAGGTCAACATCCGGCAGTTTTCCAAAGCCGGCACCTTTAATGCATTTACCCAGGAGTTGCCGCGCATCCGCGATCTGGGTGTGGACATTCTGTGGCTGATGCCGATTTACCCTTTAGCGACCACCAATCGCAAATGCCACGAAGGCGTGACCAGCGAGTGCTTTGGCTCGCACTATGCGCCGCTCGATTTTGAAGCGGTCAATCCCCGTTACGGCACCATGGACGATTTCAACCGGCTCGTCGCCCGTGCACATGAGTTGGGCATGAAGGTTATCCTCGACTTTGTGCCCAACCACACAGGTTGGGATGCCAAATGGATGAAAGAACACCCCGAATGGTACGAGAAAGGCCCGGACGGCAAAATCACTGACCCCATCAATTCTGATGGGACCAAATGGGGCTGGACAGACGTGGCACAGCTCGACTTCGACAACCCGGAACTCCGGGAAGCCTGGATGCGCGCCCACGAATTTTGGCTGAAAAACACCGCCATTGACGGTTTCCGCGAAGACGTGGCGGGCGCCGTGCCAACTTCTTTCTGGCTGGAATTGCGCCCTCGGCTCGACAAAATCCGGCCCGTATTCATGCTGGCTGAAAATGAAGACAAAGGGCGCGAGCAATTCGCAGCCTGTTTTGAAATGAATTATGGTTGGGGTTTACACGCGGTAATTAAAGAAGTGGCAAAAGGTTCAAAGCCCGCTTCGGCGATCTACTTACATACTGAAGACATAAAAAACCGTTTCGGCACCCGGGGCTGGCAAATGAATTTCACTCAAAACCACGATGAAAACTCCTGGAATGGCACGGAAAGAGAACTCTTTGGATCGGGCGGGGACTGCTACACGGCGCTTTGTTTCATGATAGAAGGCATGGGATTGATCTACAACGGCCAGGAGGCTAGTCTCGACAAGCGCTTGCTTTTTTTCAATAAGGACGAGATCGATTGGAATGGAAAATCGCGAGCAGCATTTTTTAAAACCCTAACTACACTGAAGCACCGGAACCAGGCCTTGTGGAATGGCCATAATGGCGGGGTTTTGCATAAAATCCAGACTTCGGACGATGCACATGTTTATGCCTTTTATCGGAAAAAATCCGGGGATGCAGTGGTTTGTCTGTTCAACCTGTCGGACAAACCTGTTGATATCACCTGGACAGACCCTATTTTACAAGGCCAATGGCGCGATGTGTTTGCTCCCGGGCAACCACA
This sequence comes from Saprospiraceae bacterium, assembly GCA_044224705.1. Lineage (GTDB taxonomy): Bacteria > Bacteroidota > Bacteroidia > Chitinophagales > Saprospiraceae > M3007. Next base: position 358 of record JBGAJY010000012.1, on the reverse strand, counting down.
GTTGACGTTGAAATCAGGTGAAAGACGGCAATTGGGGGCGTTTGGTTATTTGATTCTGTCCAATAAATAATTGTGCGTGTTGATCTGTTTTGAATACCGCGGCCCGTAACGCTTTTATAGCATTACGGGCCGCGGTATTCAAAGCTGGAAAAACAACAATTGAAAAACTGTTGCTTGTTGCACAAACTGGCTATAAAAAAAGCCCTTGCCACGCATAGGTGACAAGGGCTGTTAATTTGAGTTGGCATCGACCTACTCTCCCGCGGCAACAACCGCAGTACCATCGGCGCTGGTGGGCTTAACGACTCTGTTCGGAATGGGAAGAGGTGGGACCCCACCGCCAAAGACACCAACAATT
>JBGAJY010000236.1:0-8308 GCA_044224705.1 Saprospiraceae bacterium | reverse complement strand
GCCAATTGGTCTACGCCTTTATGCGCTACGGCCTCGAAAACGACGCGCTTTACGACTACGCTTCAGGCGTGTTCGGCAACAAGGGCCTGGCCTCCGACTTCCTGTTTTTTCTCCTGATTTTCAATGTGTTGTTCTACGCAGAAATCCGGCGGAAGGCCTGGTTCTGGCTCGGCTGCGCCCTCTTGCTCGTCCTGATCCTGCTGCTGCAAACGCGCACCGTTTACCTCGCCGTGGTGGGCGCCGGATTCGTATATTTTCCCCTGCGCGCGGCCACGGAGCCGGGTTTTCGGCCCGTTTTTTTTAAAAAAATACTGCCTGCCACCGTGCTGGGCCTGAGTCTGCTGATCGCCCTGGTGGCCCTGAAAGGCCGCGGCAGTTCGTTGTCGGAGCGGCTCAATCCCATGACCTACCTCGAAAGCGTATCGGCCAACGAGCGCCGGTTTGTGTGGTACAAAACCGACGTGCTCAACCGCGACCACTACTGGTGGGGCGTAGGCAATGGCAGCTGGAAAATCTGGTTTCCCTCCAAAAGCATCCGCGGCGGCTACCGGCTCGAAGAAAAAAGCATCGTGTTCACCCGTGCGCACAACGATTACCTCGAGGTGCAGTCGGAAATGGGCATGGTCGGGGCCGTTTTTTTTGTGGGGTTGTTCCTGGTGGCGTTTGGCACGGCCGTGTGGGCCTTGTTCGTGCGACCCGTGGAGGGCAGCCGGGCCGGCGTGGCTGCCCTGATCGCCGGATTGCTGGGGTACTGCGTGATTCAATACTTCGATTTCCCGAGAGAGCGGATCGAAATGCAGGTCGTGCTGGCCATGTTTTTTGCCTTTATGGCCCATTCCGCGCGGTCGATTTGGGCAAATGGGCCCGGCTGGCAGGCGGCCCGATGGTCCGGCGTATTTTTCACTTTGGTGTTTATCGGACTGATTTTCAACGCCGTCATCGGCATTTACCGCGTCAGCGGCGAAATCCACAACGTCCGGCTGATGCAGGCTATGGGCGCCAACGATGCCCGGCTCGTGCTGAAAGAAGCCCGCGCCGCGCAAAACCCCTTTTACGAATTCAACGACACCGCTTTGCCCCTGCAGTGGTTCGAGGGCATCGCCCAGGTGGAAATGCGCCGCCCCGATCTCGCCGTGCCCGCCCTGGCGGAAGCCTACCGGCTGAATCCGTGGAGTTTTCAGGTGCTCAACAATTACGCTTCCGCGCTGGCGATGAACCGTCAATACAAGGAAGCCCTGCCGCTGTACAAAGAAATGCTGGAGATCAATCCGCGCTATGCCGAAGGTCAGCTCAACCTCGCGTACACCTACCTCCAACTCCGCGACACCCTGAATGCCCTCGAATGGGCCAACCGGCTGGACACCATCCCCAACCCCCAAAACGACGACGACCGCGCCAAAAACCGGATGGTGCTCGACAAAAAAGCCGAGCTGTTCAAAATGATCGGGCAGCCGGGCCATTGAGCCGGAAAACCTTTTTTAAAACATTCGCAGCTTCGAACGGACAAAAGCGGGCTTCACGCCAACCTTCCTACCTTTGCCGCTGTTACGATTCAATATTTTCAATTTTAATTGAAAAAACCTTAACCAAAACCCTTCGACAGGTTTTTTACCACAGCGGAGCGATGTTTATACCCGGAGAATTTGAGGATGCGAGGATTTGAGGATTCGACAAATGGATCGTCAATGAATTCGGCGCCACATCTCTTGTAAACCACTTTCGGTCGAGTATAAAAGATAAAATATCCTGCCCACCCTGTCGATCCTGTCAAAAAAATACCCCCCTGCCGACCGCCAGCCATGTCCACGCTCGATACCATCAAACGACCCATAGCCGCCGAATTGGACGTGTTTGAAGACCGTTTCCGCGATGCCATGCGCAGCAACGTGCCGCTGCTCGACAAGATCACCTGGTACATCGTGCAACGCAAAGGCAAACAGGTGCGGCCCATGCTGGTGCTGCTCAGCGCCCGCCTTTTCGCCCCCATCAACGAGGCTTCCTACGTGGCGGCTTCCCTCGTGGAGCTGCTGCACACCGCCACCCTCGTGCACGACGACGTGGTGGACGATTCCTACGAACGCCGCGGATTTTTTTCGATCAATGCCTTGTGGAAAAATAAAATTGCCGTGCTGGTAGGCGACTTCCTGCTCTCGCAGGGTTTGTTGTTAAGCGTTAAAAGTCAACAATTTAAATTGCTGGAAATCGTGAGCCGCGCCGTGCGCGAAATGGCGGAAGGTGAATTGCTGCAAATGGAGAAAGCCCGCCGGCTCGACATCAAGGAGGAAATTTACCACGACATCATCCGCCAAAAAACGGCCTCGCTGATCGCTGCCGCCTGTGCCGCCGGCGCCGCCAGCACGGCCGCCGACCCGGCCGTTGTGGAACGTATGCACCGCTTCGGCGAAAAAACCGGCATGGCTTTCCAGATCCGCGACGACCTCTTCGACTTTGGCACCGACGACGTGGGCAAACCCCTCGGCATCGACATCAAAGAGAAAAAAATGACGTTGCCGCTCATCTATTGCCTGGCCAATGCCGACCGCAGCACCCGCCGTCTTATCCTGAACATCGTCAAAAACGAAAGCCACAAAACCGACCGCGTGGCCGAAGTGATCCAAATCGTGCGCCAAAGCGGCGGCATCGAATACGCCACCGAAGCGATGAACCGTTACCGGCAGGAAGCCTTCGACCTGCTCGACGAGGCGCCGCCGAGCGAGGCCCGGGAGGCGCTGCGGGAGTTGCTGATGTTTGTGACGGAGCGCAAGAAGTGACAGGTTCATCTTGCCCATGCCCCCGGAATTGATCGAGGAAGCTGTTTGAGTTAAGATTAATAGATTACATGATTGTTGATTTTAGAAGTAAAAAAGGTTGAGGGAGCCTGCTGCTCTACCTCTTTACATCGGTGATCAACCATCAACATCAAAAATCAAAAATCATGTAATCGATTATCAAACATCTTCCAAAATCACCCCTTGACACAGGTCATCGAAAACCTACATTTGCGCAAACACTTTTACCATGCGCAACCATTTCCTCCGGCTTCTGGCCTGCTCCGCTCTCCTTTTTTCCTTCCATTTTCTTTCCGCTCAAAAAACCTCCGTGCGCGACATCGACCGCCGCGTGGATGAATTGATGGCTAAAATGACCCTCGATGAGAAGATCGGTCAGTTGAACCAAGTCGCCGGCGACATCAGCACGGGCACCCAGGTGTCCAAGGACAACCTGATCGTCAGTATCCGGGAGGGCAGGGTAGGCAGCGTGTTGAGCCACACCAACTTCGACAACAAGGTCAAAATGCAGCAAACGGCCGTCAAGGAAACCCGCCTCGGCATCCCGCTCATTTTCGGCTTCGACGTGATCCACGGCTACAAAACCATTTTCCCCATCCCGCTGGCCCAGGCAGCCACCTGGAACCTGGCAGCCATCGAAAACGCCGAACGCATCGCCGCTGCCGAAGCCGCCGCCGACGGTCAGAACTGGACCTTTTCACCCATGGTCGACGTGGCCCGCGACCCGCGCTGGGGCCGCGTGATGGAAGGCGCCGGTGAAGACCCCTGGCTGAACTGCCGGGTAGCCGAGGCCCGCGTGCGCGGCTTCCAGGGCGAGGACCTGAGCCTGCCCAACACCGTGGCCGCCTGCACCAAACACTACGCCGGCTACGGCTTTATCGAAGGCGGCCGCGATTACAACACCGTGGACATGAGCGAACAACGCCTCCGCGAATTCGTGCTGCCACCCTTCCAGGCCGCCGCCAACGCCGGCAGCGCCACGTTTATGAACGCCTTCAACACGCTCAACGGCGTGCCCGCCAGCATGAACCGCCACCTCGTAACCGACATTCTGCGCGGCGAATGGGGCTGGCACGGCATGGTCGTCAGCGACTGGAATTCCTTCGGTGAAACCATCGTCCACGGCGCCGCCACCGACGACGTGGACGCCTCCGCCAAATGCCTCGGCGCCGGCAGCGACATGGACATGGCCGGCGGCACTTTCCAGCGCGGTCTCAAAACGGCACTCGAACAAGGCCGCGTGACCCAGCAGCAGATCGACGACGCCGTGCGCCGCGTCCTGTGGCTCAAATTCGCCCTCGGCCTCTTCGACGATCCGTTCCGCTACCTCGATAAAAAACGCCGCGACGCCGCTTTCGAAAAGCCGGAATACCGCCAGGCTGCCCGCGACATGGCCGCCGAGAGCATGGTGCTGCTGAAAAACGACGGCGGCATCCTGCCCCTCGACCCCAACGGTCCGTTCAAAAAAATTGCCATCATCGGGCCGTATGCCGACAGTCGCGGCAACAAGGATTACATGAGTTTCTGGACGCTCGGGCTCGGCATGAGGGCTTATGATTCCACCAAAGTGGTCACGCCCGCCCAGGCCCTGAAACCCGCGCTGACGGCCCTGGGCTTCCAGGTGACCGTCACGGAAATTTGCCTCGACGCCACCTGCACGGAAAAAGATTACTCCGCCGCCCTGAAAGCCGCCGACGAGGCCGACCTCGTGATCGCCTGCGTCGGTGAGCGCGGTTACGACTGCGGCGAGAGCCGTTCGGTCAGCTCGCTCGACCTGCCGCGGGGCCAGGAAACCATCCTGAAAATCGTGTCGCGCGGCAACAAACCCACGGTGATGGTGCTCTTCAACAGCCGCCCGCTCACCTTCCCCTGGGCCGCGGAAAACGTGCCGTCCATCCTTGTCGCCTGGCAGCCCGGCTTCGAAACAGGCAACGCCCTGGCCGACGTGCTCACCGGCCGCGTGAATCCTTCTGCCAAACTGCCCCTCACGTTTCCGCGCTCCGTCGGCCAGGTGCCGCTGTATTACAACCACCTCGGCACCGGCCGCCCGCAGACGCAAATGGGCCAGATGTGGACCAGCGGCTACCTCGACCTGCCTTCCACCCCGGCCTGGCCCTTCGGCTACGGGCTGAGCTACACGACTTTTGGCTATTCGGACATCCGTTTGAATAAAAGGGTAGTGGGCATGAACGAAGCGCTCGAAGTATCGGTCACGGTGACCAACACCGGCAAGGTAGCCGGCCAGGAAGTGGTCCAGTTGTACACCCGCGACCTCTCGGCCGACATTGCTCGGCCCGTGAAGGAGTTGAAAGGTTTTGAAAAAATCCGGCTCGAACCCGGCGCCAGCAAGGTGGTCAGTTTCCGCCTTACGGCCGATGATCTGGCCTACTGGAACCAGGATTTGAAGCGAAAAGCCGACCCGGGCAAGTTCAAGGTGTTCGTCGGCGGCAATTCGCAGGACGTGAAAGAGGCGGATTTTGAGTTGAAATAGTAAATAAATGGACATCCTCTTTTTCAGCCTTTTCCGAACGGACAATCCCTACTCCTCCATCTCCCTGAGCATGGCGAAGGAACTGGCGAAAACACAGCGCGTCTTCTACGTGAACCATCCGTATTCGTGGAAAGACGCGCTCAAAGGCCGGCGCGACCCCGTCCTGCGGCGCAGGCTGCCCAAAATTCTCTTCGGCCGGCGCTGCTACGAAACGCTTCCCGCCATTCCCGACAACTTCGTGGCGGCCACCCCGGCCCTCACCATTCCGATCAACTGGCTGCCCAAAGGGTTCATTTACAACGTTTTCCAAGCAATAAACAACCGCATCGTGCTGCGCTGCATCCGCCGCATGCTGCGCGACCATGCCGTCGGAAAATTCATTTACATCAACTGCTACGATCCGTTTTTCGCGGGCGTTTTGCCGCGGGCATTGGGCGCTCAAATGTCGGTGTACCACTGCATCGACGACATCACGCAAAACGAATACACCGCCCGCCACGGTGCCGATCTGGAAAACGAGGCCATCCGCCAGGCCGACCTGACGCTGGTGACCTCCACCCGCTTGCTGCAACTCAAGCGCCCATGTTCCGACCGTATCGTCACCTTTTTCAATGCTGCGGACAACGCGGTGTTCGAGCGGGTGCGCACAGAAAGCTTCCCGCGCCCGCCCGAACTCAACGGCCACAGCGGCCCGGTCATCGGCTTTATCGGCAACCTCGACGAACTGCGCATCGACTACGAACTGCTGCTGGCCGCCGCCCAGGCACATTCCGATAAAACCTTCCTGCTCGTGGGGCCGGTGAACAGTCCGGAACCCCGTGCCCTGGGCCTGGACCGCCTGCCGAACGTCATTTTTGCCGGCCCGCGGCCCTTGCAGGAGCTGCCGCCCCTGCTCCGGCACATGGACGTGGCGCTTATTCCGTTTCGCTGCAACACGCTGACGGAGAGCATTTATCCGTTAAAAATCAACGAGTACCTCGCGGCGGGCAAAGCCGTGGTATCTACGGGTTTTTCGGAGGATATTCGCGGCTTCGGCGATTGCATTTATCTTGCGGAAGACCGGGTGGCGTTCATTCGCCTGATCGACGAAGCGCTGGCGGAGAACGATCCCCAACTCACCGAGCGCCGCATCGAAAGAGCCCGCTCGAACACCTGGACCGCCCGCATCCGCCAACTTTGGGAACTTATCGACGCTGCGAAAACAACAAACAACAACGCATCATGAAAGAACCGAAAATTGAACTCACCCGCTACCAGCGCTTCATCGAAGGCATGATGCATGCGTTCATCGTGGTGGTACTGCTGGGGATTTTTTTGAAAATAATGGTCTTTTGAAAGGGGTTGATGAGGGTTGATAAGGTTGATAAAGTTGATGAAAAGGGGAGGGATGCGCTCATGGTTAAACTTTGCCGGCCTTTCAATTTTCCTCGCTCAAATCAATCCTGAGAGCCTGCTCCACCTTTTTATCAACCTTATAAACCCCATCAACTTTTATAAACCTTTTAAAGCAATGCCCAAATCCCTCCATCACGGCGAATCGTTTGCGGAAAAAACCGGGCTGCCGGCTAGGTTGCGCGGCTGGCTGGGCGGGCAGTTGTGGGCGCAGAAGTTCAACAACCCGCTGGGGCTGATGTTGCTTTTGCTGTCGACCCTCCCGGTGTCCTACCTGCTGGCGACGCTCGATCTGAAAATCGGGGTGGTGCTGTTTTTAGTGCTGGTGGGACTGCCTCTGGCGGCTTTTTGTCTCGTCAACATCACTTTCTCTATCGGAATGATGCTGTTCGTGGCGCTGATGGTCGTGTTCGGGGCGAAATACACCACGGCGCCGATCGGCACGGTGCTCGATTTGCTCATTCTGGTGAGTGCCGTGGGCATTTTGCTGCGACAGATCAAGGAGCGCGACTGGTCGTTCATGCGTTTTCCGCTGAGTTACATGGTGCTGATCTGGCTGTATTTCAACATTTTACAGGTGCTTAATCCCTGGGCGGAATCGAAAATGGCCTGGCTGTTCACGGTGCGCAGCGTGGCCATTCAACAGGTGGTTTTTTTCATCGGCGCGTATGCGTTTCGGAACAACAAGGCGGGCATTCTGGCCATCCTGAAACTCATCATCGTAATGTGCTTCGCCTCGGCGCTGTATGGCCTCAAACAGCAATTCATCGGTTTCAGCGCTACCGAAACGGCCTGGGTGATGGCCGACCCGGAGCGTTTCCAGTTGTACTACCAGTGGGGTATGATGCGCATCCCTTCGTTTTGCTACGACCCTACTACATTCGGTATCCTGATGGCCTGTTTCGCGGTGTTTTGCATGGCCTTGCTGGTGGGCGGCACCCGAATGCAGCATAAAATCGTGCTGGCCGTCATGATGCTCTGCGCCGTGTGGGCCATGGCGTACACCGGCACCCGGACGGCTTTTGCGCTGCTGCCGGTGGGGGCGTTGTTTTTCGCAGGCCTCATCCTGAACCGCAAAGTGCTGATGATCACGGTCTTGTTCGCGGTTTTAGGCGCCGGATTCGTGCTGAAATCGACGAGCAGCGGGGTGATTTACCGGATACAATCGGCCTTCAAGCCGGGCCAGGACGACTCGATGAACCTGCGCCTGGAGAACCAGAAAAAAATCCAGCCCTACATCCAAAGTCACCCGATCGGCGGCGGACTGGGCAGCTGCGGCGTGTGGGGCAAGCGTTTCAACCCCGACAGCGAACTGTCCAGATTCCCGCACGATTCCAGTTTCGTGCGCATGGGCGTGGAACTGGGCTGGATCGGGCTGATCCTTTACACCTTGCTGCATTATTTCGTGCTGCGCACGGGTTTGTACTACTTTATCCGCTGCCGCGACCCTTTTATCAAGGCCGTTTATGCGGGCATCACGACCTGGTGTTTTATGCTCGCGGTGGCCTGCTACGCACAGGAGGCCATTCTGCAATTGCCGATGAACGTGATTTACAACGTGTTTCTGGCGGTGCTCGTAACTTTGAAGAACTTTGATCCGGCGTTTAAAAATGAGTGAATGAGTGAATGAGTGAAT
>JBGAJY010000235.1:0-8383 GCA_044224705.1 Saprospiraceae bacterium | reverse complement strand
GGTAATTGTCCCTACCGAAAAGGTATACAAGATTCGCAACGGCAAAAAAGTAGTGCAAGAGCGCAACCTTTTGCCTGGCTACATCCTGATTGAGGCATACGGACCCAAACTCAACGGAGACGTGGCCAAGATCATCAGCGACATGCCCAACGTGATCCACTTTCTCGGAAAAGAAATGCCGATTCCGATGACCCAGACAGAAGCCAACCGTTTGCTGGGCAAAGTGGATGAAAGCAGCGAAGCCGGCGAAACCATGATCGAACCATTCCTCATGAATGAGACGGTACGCATCATCGACGGACCGTTTACCGACTTCGTGGGAGATATCCAGGAGGTCAATGAAGAAAAGAAAAAACTCAAGGTCATCGTCAAGATTTTTGGCCGTGGCACCGAGGTCGAACTGAATTTTATGCAAGTCGAAAAAATCAGCTGAGCCAGCCTTCTGATACCCGCTTCTCCCGGGTTCGCTTCCACAACAAGGCAGCAAGATGATTTTTCAACATAGTGACAATCAGAATTTTATCTGTAAATCAATCCATTGAATCCCTCTTAGCAAGGGATATTCGACCATGGCAAAAGAAGTAGATGTTTATATCAAACTCCAGGTAAAAGGCGGCCAGGCTAACCCTGCTCCCCCGATTGGTCCCGCATTGGGCTCCAAAGGTGTCAATATCATGGAGTTCTGCAAGCGCTTCAACGCGCAGACAACGGAGCAAATGGGCAAAATTTTGCCCGTGATCATCCAGGTGTATAAAGACAAAACCTTTGACTTTATCATCAAAACTCCGCCGGCTGCCATCCAGCTGTTCGAAGCCGCCAAACTTCAGGTGGGTAAAGGTTCGCCCGAACCCAACCGCAAAAAAGTAGGCTCCGTCACCTGGGATCAGGTGCGCACGATTGCCCAGGACAAAATGCCCGATCTCAACTGCTTCACCGTCGAATCGGCCATGAAAATGATCGCCGGTACGGCCCGCAGCATGGGATTGACTATTACGGGCGATTTGCCCAGCGGACAAACGGAACAAGACAAAAACTGAACCTGCCTGATCGGCAGGCCCTCCGTTCTCACAAGGGAGTTTCGGCCCAACCCGAAACGTTGAACCTTAACCCATAATTTTCAATGGCACAACTGACGAAAAAACGCAAAGCCGTTGACTCGAAGGTGGACAAAGACAAACTCTATTCGCTTGGCGAAGCCATGGGTTTGGTCAAAGATGTCAACACCACGAAATTCAACGCATCGGTAGACGTACACGTCCGCCTCGGCGTCGATCCCCGCAAAGCCGACCAGGCACTGCGCGGCACCGTTTCGCTCCCGCACGGCACCGGTAAAACCAAAAAAGTGCTCGTGTTTTGCACGCCCGACAAAGTAGCCGAGGCGGAAGCCGCCGGCGCCGATTTTGTCGGGCTCGACGATTACATCCAGAAAGTCACTGAAGGCTGGATGGACGTGGACGTCATCATCGCTACGCCCAACGTCATGGCTCAACTCGGTAAAGTGGCCCGTATCCTTGGCCCCCGTGGTTTGATGCCCAACCCCAAAACCGGTACGGTCACCAACGATATCGCCTCGGCAGTATCGGAAGTAAAAAAAGGCAAAATTGCCTTCCGCGTTGACAAATTCGGGATTGTGCATGCCTCCATCGGCCGTGTCAGCTTTTCGCCCGAACAATTGACCGACAATGCTCATGAACTGATCGCAACACTCGTGCGTATGAAGCCGTCCAGCGCGAAAGGGGTTTATATGAAATCCGTTTCCGTGGCCAGCACCATGAGCCCGGGCATCGCCGTGGATCCTAAATCCATCAAGGTTTGATTTTGAAGATTCGAAGATTTGAGGATTTGAAGATTTGATGTTCAAATCCTCGAATACTCAAATCACCAAATCCTCAACAACATTCAACACTCACATTTCAAGTTCATAAAGAAATGACCAGAGACGAAAAAACGGCGGTGATCGCGGAATTGCAGGAAGAACTCGGCAACAGCCCATTCTTTTACCTGACGGATTCCTCGACCCTGTCGGTCGCTAAAATCAATAAACTCCGCCGGATGTGTTTCGAGCAGGGCATCAAAATCAAGGTGGCAAAAAACACCATGATCCAAAAAGCCCTCGAAGCAGAACCCGAAAGCAAAGGTTACTCCGCGCTGTTCGAAGCTCTTACCGGCCCGACCACCATCATGATCTCGGCCAACCCGAAAGCGCCGGCCAAACTGCTCGAAGAATTCCGCAAAACGGAAGCACGCCCTCTGTTGAAAGCTGCCTATATCGATTCCGCAGTTTTCCTCGGCGACGATCAGCTCAAAGCGCTTACGCAACTGAAGAGCAAGGAAGAGATGATCGGCGAGATCATCGGCCTGCTCCAGTCGCCGATGAAACGCGTGGTCAGCCAAATCACTTCCGCAGGCGGCAAAATCGCAGGCATCGTGAAGACGCTCGAAGAACGCGCTTCCTAATGATGAGCGATGAATGATAAATGATGAATACACGTTCTCGGATATTCATCATTCATCACTCATCATTTATCATTCAAATCAGGCTTCCAAGTACACTCAATACGCGCCCCCAAGCGACCTTCTTATTCACTCATTCGCAAACAACTTTTTAAATTTTACTACAATGGCAGATTTGAAAGCACTGGCCGAATCGCTCGTGAACCTCACGATTAAAGAAGCCAATGAACTGGCCGCTATTTTGAAAGACGACTACGGCATTGAGCCGGCTGCTGCAGCCGTAGCCGTGGCTGCTGCCCCTGCGGGCGGTGGTGGTGGCGAAGCCGCTGCTGCTGAAAAAACGGAATTCGACGTTGTGCTGAAAGATGCCGGCGCGAATAAACTCAATGTCGTGAAAGAGGTGAAAAACCTCCTCGGCCTCGGTCTGAAAGAAGCCAAAGATCTCGTGGACGGCGCTCCGAGCCCGCTGAAAAGCGGCGTGAGCAAAGCCGAAGCCGAATCCATCAAGGCTGCTCTGGAAGGCGCCGGCGCCGTGGTCGAAGTGAAGTAAGCATCAGGTTTCGAGGTCCGGCGTCCCCATTGACGTCCCTTTCCCAACCATTGGCTTACTTTTCGACATTCATGTTCGCAACGACGACTTTTATTTTTACCTCATAACGATTGGGCTTAACGCTCTTCCCACGCACGGGAAAGCGTTAAGCCTATCGTTGTCTGTGCAAGAACCACCTCGGGTAAACTTTTTCAGACTAATTTGTGTTTTATCAGGCTTGCGGCAATTTCGCACAAGCCAACCGCCAGTAAAAGCACCGGCGTACTGCAAATTCAGCACACCAGCACACTTTGCAAAAAATGACCAATAACGGCATCTCTAAGGGAGTAGTAAAAACCGGCGTTCAAGAGCGCGTAAATTTTGGCAAAATTCGCCTCGCGGACCACTACCCCGACCTCCTCGAAATCCAGCTCAAGTCGTTCCAGGAATTTTTCCAGTTGGAAACGACCCCCGAAAATCGCGCGACTGAAGGCCTTTACAAGGTGTTCAAGGAAAATTTCCCGATCACCGACGCCCGCAACATTTTCAATCTTGAATTTCTCGACTATTTCGTTGACCCTCCGCGCTACACCATCGACGAGTGTATGCAGCGTGGGCTTACTTATTCGGTGCCGCTGAAAGCGAAACTGAAACTCTCCTGCAACGACCCCGAACACATTGATTTTCAGACGATCGTGCAGGACGTGTTCTTGGGTAATATCCCATACATGACCCCGAAGGGCACCTTCGTGATCAATGGCGCCGAGCGCGTCATCGTGTCGCAGCTGCACCGTTCGCCGGGCGTGTTCTTCGGCCAGTCGTACCACCCGAACGGCACGAAAATTTATTCTGCCCGCGTGATCCCGTTCAAGGGCGCCTGGATGGAATTTGCCACCGATATCAATCTGGTCATGTATGCCTACATCGACCGGAAAAAGAAATTCCCCGTCACCACGCTGCTGCGCGCCATCGGTTACGACACCGACAAAGCCATCCTCGACCTGTTCAACCTGGCCGACGAGATCGCCTGTACCCGTGAAAATATGGAAGCCTCCGTGGGCCGCAAACTGGCCGCACGCGTGCTCAAAACCTGGACCGAGGATTTCGTGGACGAAGACACCGGCGAGGTGGTGACCATCGAGCGGAACGAGATCATTCTCGAACGCGACACGGTTCTGGACGAAGAAAACATCGAACAAATCCTCGACGCCGGCACCACGACCATTATTCTCCAGCGCACCGACATCGACGAGGACTTCTCGATCATTTACAATACACTGCAAAAAGACCCGACTTCGAGCGAACTCGAAGCCGTGACCTATATCTACCGCCAATTGCGCGGAAGCGACCCCCCGGACGATGAAACGGCCCGCGGCATCATCGACAAGCTGTTTTTCTCCGACAAACGCTACAACCTGGGCGATGTCGGCCGCTTCAAGATCAACCGAAAATTGGGTCTCGACATCGACGAGAACAACCTGGTGTTGACCAAAGAGGACATCATCGCCATCGTGCGTTACATGGTGAGCCTCATCAACAGCAAGGCAGATATTGACGACATCGACCACCTCTCGAACCGCCGTGTCCGTACCGTGGGCGAGCAGTTGTTTGCCCAATTCGGCGTCGGTCTGGCCCGTATGGCCCGTACTATCCGCGAACGGATGAACGTGCGCGACAACGAGGTATTTACCCCGGTGGACCTCATCAACGCCCGCACGCTGTCGTCGGTCATCAACTCGTTCTTCGGCACCAGCCAGTTGTCGCAGTTCCTCGACCAGACCAACCCGCTGAGCGAAATCACGCACAAACGGCGTATTTCGGCCCTCGGCCCAGGCGGTCTGTCCCGCGAACGCGCCGGCTTCGAGGTGCGTGACGTGCACTATTCGCACTACGGCCGTCTCTGCACTATTGAGACGCCGGAAGGCCCGAACATCGGTCTGATCTCCACGCTGTGCACGCACGCCAAGATCAATAAAATGGGCTTCCTCGAAACGCCTTACCGTCGGGTGACCAACGGTAAAGTCGTGATGGAAGGAAAGACCGAATACCTGTCGGCCGAAGCCGAGGACAATATGAAAATTGCCCAGGCCAACTCGCCGGTGGACGAGAAAGGCGCTTTCCTCAGCGACCGCGTCAAAGCGCGCGAGCACGGCGACTTCCCGATTCTGACGCCTGAAGAACTCGAATACATCGACGTGGCGCCCAACCAGATCGTGGGGGTGTCCGCCTCCTTGATCCCATTCCTTGAAAATGACGACGCCAACCGTGCCCTCATGGGTTCGAACATGCAGCGCCAGGCTGTGCCGCTTATCCGCCCGCATTCGCCGGTGGTAGGTACGGGTCTGGAAGCCAAAGTCGCTCGTGACTCCCGTATGCTCATCAATGCTGAAGGCCCTGGTGTGGTAAAATACGTGGATGCCAACGAGATCACGATCAGTTACGACCGCACCGAACAGGACGAACTTGTGTCGTTTGAAGATTCGGAAAAAACCTACAAGCTGACCAAGTTCATGCGGACCAACCAAGGTACCTGCATCAACCTGAAGCCCATTGTGCGCCGCGGTCAGCGTGTGGAAGAAGGCGATATACTCTGCGAAGGCTACGCCACCGAAAACGGCGAGTTGGCCCTCGGCCAGAACCTGAAAGTGGCCTTCATGCCCTGGAAAGGTTACAACTTCGAGGATGCCATCGTCCTTTCGGAGCGCGTGGTGCAGGAAGATATTTTCACCTCCATCCATATCGAGCACTTCGAACTCGATGTTCGCGATACCAAACTTGGCGAGGAAGAACTCACCGCCGACATCCCGAACGTGAGCGAAGATGCCACCAAAGATCTGGACGAAAACGGCATCATCCGTATCGGCGCCTGGGCCAAGGAAGGTGATATCCTGATCGGCAAAATTACGCCGAAAGGCGAGACCGACCCGACGCCGGAGGAAAAACTCCTTCGTGCCATCTTCGGCGACAAAGCCGGCGACGTAAAAGACGCTTCACTCAAAGTGCCGCCTAGCATCGGCGGTGTGGTGATCGATAAACAACTTTTTGCCCGCGCCAAAAAAGACAAGGTGCAGAAAGAGTCGGAAAAATTGCAACTCGACAAACTCGACGACGAGCACGAGGTCAATCTCAACGAGTTGAAAACTCGTCTTATTGACAAACTCCTTCAACTCGTCAAGGATAAAGTGACGAATGGCATCCGCAGCATTTACGGCGAAGAAATGGTCCCGAAAGGCACCAAACTGACCCAGCAAGTGCTCCGCGACCAGATCGACTACAGCCAGGTTGACTATGGCAAATGGGTCAGCGATGCTCCCACCAACCAACTCATTGCCCGCCTGCTTCACAACTATAGCATCAAGGTGAATGAAGAAGTGGGGCGTTACAAGCGTGAAAAATTCAACATTTCGATCGGTGACGAACTTCCCGCCGGTGTATTGAAATTGGCCAAGGTTTATCTGGCCAAAAAGCGCAAGCTCAAAGTCGGTGACAAACTCGCCGGCCGCCACGGCAATAAAGGTATCGTGAGTCGCATCGTCCGTATGGAGGATATGCCTTTCCTGGAAGACGGCACTGCGGTTGACGTGGTGCTCAACCCGCTCGGTGTTCCTTCACGTATGAACCTCGGCCAGATTTTCGAGACCGTTCTCGGCTGGTCGGGCGAACGCCTCGGCCTCAAATTCGCCACTCCGATTTTCGACGGCGCCAAAACGGACGAGGTGGAAGCCTGGATTGAAAAGGCTGGTTTGCCCGAACTGGGTCAGACCTACCTTTCCGACGGCGAAACCGGAGACCGTTTCCACCAAAAGGCAACGGTGGGCATCATTTATATGCTCAAACTTAGCCATATGGTAGACGACAAAATGCACGCCCGCTCCATTGGCCCCTACTCGCTCATCACTCAGCAGCCACTTGGCGGTAAAGCCCAGTTCGGTGGTCAGCGTTTTGGTGAGATGGAAGTGTGGGCTCTCGAAGCTTACGGCGCAGCCAACATCCTTCAGGAACTTCTGACCTTTAAGTCGGACGACATCCAGGGTCGCGCCAAAGCCTATGAGGCCATTGTCAAGGGAGATAATTTACCCGAAGCCAATATCCCTGAATCGTTTAACGTGCTGGTGCACGAGTTGAGGGGATTGGCGTTGGATGTGAAGTTTGAATGATTCTTGAAAATAAACACTCTAAAGGCTGTTTTTATTAGTCTTTTTTAGATGATTTGAAAATTTCAAACCATCTAAAAAAGACTAATAAAACAGCCTCAATCATCAGTAAACAGTTTTTTTAACGAAAAAAATGAACCTAAGGAAGCGTTTCAACCTATTCAAGTGGGATGTCAAGCTCTTGCTCGCGGGTTGGTATTTTACGCTCTTTAAAAAAACGTACAAAGTGGAAGGGCTTGATCTGATCGTGCCTTTTAGCATGACCGATGTCCGATTTCGAGGGTATTTCATTATCGATTTTTATGAGAAGCAGGAGCGGATCTACTTGAAACGCTATCTGCCCAAAGATGCAACTGTTCTGGAGCTAGGGGCTTGTCTCGGCATCGTTTCATGCATTACCAACAGGCTGCTGATACACCCTGAACGCCACCTCGTCGTGGAAGCCAATCCGGCGTTGATCCCGGTCATTCAGACGAATCAAAGCCGCAACCAGTGTCAGTTCAGAATCGAGCACTGCATGATTTCCGACCGAAAAATAAACGCATTTTACATTGGAAAGAACATTCTAATGTCTAGCAACCGCCGGCAAACCGCCCGAAAAGTAAGCGTGAAAGGCTGCACAATTTCCGAGCTCGAACAAAAGCACGGCCTAAATTTTAACACTCTTATTATGGATATCGAAGGCGGTGAACTGGCAATATTGCGGGAAAACAAGGCTAAACTGTCTGAATTTCACGTTATTTTTATGGAAATCCATCCGCATCCTGAAATCCTTTCTTCTGCAGAAATATTAGAATGCGCACAAATATTGGCGGAAGCCGGTTTTGAAAAAGTGGTGGACGACCAGAATTTTTGGGTTATGCAGCGCAAAAACGCCTAAGCAATGGATTACCTCTGCACTTGGATTTACCTCGACAGCCCAGAAGAAAGTTCGGAGTATCCCCAAGTCGGTAGTGAATCCCACCAAGAAGGCTTTCAGTGGACCTATTGGCAATGCGTCGCGGTTTTTTTTGCTCTTAGCACACGCTTTAATCCGGGATGCACACACCTCTTGTTCTCTAATAAGAAATTGGAAGAATTCCCCAATATCCGAGGATTTGATTTGCAAAAACACCTGCACGATGCGAATGTAAAAGTCATTACCCTTCCGCTTACCTGGCTAACACCGCCTGGTTATTTCGGGATATGGCTCAACCAGTTCTATATTTTCGATATGCTCAAGTTCATTGAAAGCAACTTCTTCGAC
>JBGAJY010000234.1:0-8396 GCA_044224705.1 Saprospiraceae bacterium | reverse complement strand
TAAACTCGAAGGAAAAACGATTTTGCGTAAAAATCCGCACCAGCCCCATTCCCTTGCTTTCGCAACTTGGGTCATCGCTCGACTCGGTGGCTGGAAAGGCTATAAAACACACAGGCCTCCGGGAATCGCTACGATTTCCAGAGGCCTGATTAGATTCTTTCAAATCAAAAACGCAGCTGCGTTCTTTGATGATTGATTGTGTAGATACCGCAGACTGAATAGCCTGCGGGGACTTATTTATTTAAAAACACCTGTCCGTTATTTAAAACCAAATCCCAGGGATACCCCGAAAAATCCGGGCGAGAATCCTTCTGAATAGATTACAGGGGTCCAATCGGCCCGGAACATCACCCCGTTTCGGATGGGCTGAAAACGATAACCCAAATTGAGGAATCCAATTGCTCCCCAGCCTTTACCGTAGGTGATTTCGTCGTCGATGATCGCCAGATCAGCATTGACGAATACTGGAGTAACCCCTATGCCCGCTTCAAAAGCACTCCGGCGCTTACCGACGAGGTAATTCACACTCAACGGGATGGTCAGCAAGGAGGCATCCAGGTAATCTCCGTCATTTGTGGTGCCTTCGATACGCCCGCCGCCGACTCCTACGCGAAAACCAAGGCCGTCCTGAATGCCCCTTTTCAGACGCATGTCATAATTAGCTGAAACCAGCAGCCCGTTACCGAGGACTTCCACGAAGACGTTTTTGTGAAATTTTGCGGGCTCGTCGCCGCCGAACAACTTTTCCGGCGCTTTGGGCTGCGCCTGCGACACCTCGAAAGACAACGCGAGAAGGATCCCGCAGAAAAACAATTTGCTCATGCTGTAAGAAGATTGGTGAATGGATTTTGTTAGGGCGGCAATATCCCAAAATTTGGCAAAATCCCTTCGGACTCGCCGCCTTATCGTGCCTTTGCCGCTAAATTTCCGCTTAGAACGACAGGGTTTGTTCATTTTGGTTAAAATCTGAAATTGAATAACAAAACCGTAACAAATGTGGCCTTATACCGCAAAATCAGAAAAATGAACGCCGATCATTCCAATGCGCAGAACCAGCCCGCGAGGCTGCCCGCGGTAACAGGACGAAGGAGGCGCTGGGTAGCGTTAGTCCTTTCCCTAATTATTTCTTCCGGGGGCTTCGGCCAAAGCCTCTCGCTCGAAGGATCGGTTTATCGCGGCGCCATCTGGCGCCATACGCCCAAACTCACCACGCGCACCGGCGAAGTGCTGTACGGCGAAGAACTCGGCCTGCGCATCCAGACCCTCGGGACCCGCCCCTGGCACCGTTGGCAGCGCTACCCCATCTTCGGGGTTTCGCTGGCGCATTTCCGCCTGGGCGAAGGCTCGCACGGCGACGCCTTCGGGCTGCTGCCCAACCTGACCGTACCCATCATTCGCCGGCCGGCCTGGCTGCTGAGCTTCCGGCTGGGCACCGGACTGGCCTGGGTGACCAGGCCATACGACTATTTCGACAACCCCGGCCAGAACGCCATAGGGTCGCACTGGAACAATTTCACGCAGTTCCGGCTCAACGGGGAGCTGCGGATTTCACCCTATTGGCGCGTGCTCGCCGGCGGCAGCCTCAACCATTTTTCCAATGGCGCCGGGGCCTTGCCCAATTTCGGCATCAACCTGCCGGGGGCTTTCATTTCCATCGTCAGGCAATTTAAACCCTTGACGGTCAACAGTTTTGGAAAAACAATGGAAAGCCGGAAGCCCGGCCGCCGCCTCGGCGGGCAGCTGCAAATGGGTTTAGCCCGGGTCGAATACGCCGTATTCGACGGGCCCAGGTACCCCATCTGGATATTCACGGCCGCGGGGCATTTTCACTTCAATCGCGCCAACCGCGTGCTGCTCGGCCTCGATTACGAACGCAACCAGGCGGTGTACCAGTGGGCCTGGCACGTCGGTAATTTTGAAACGCGCAGCGATGCCCGGCTGGCGTCCCAGCGGCTGGCCGTTTTCCTGGGCGAAGAGTTCCTGTTCGGGGGCATCGGCGTGCAGTTGCAGGCTGGGTATTACGTCGGTGACACCATGAACCAGTTCACGCTGGCCGGTTGGTACAGCAAACTCACGACACGGTATTATTTCCCGGAAATCGGGAAAACGAATCTTCGGCCACAAATCGGCGTCTCGCTGAAAGCCCACAAGGCCGTGGCCGAATACATCGCGTTTAACGTTGGTTTTGCATTTTGACCGCCGTTTTTGCGCTGGAAGGCCGTACTTTTGCCCGCTTTTTACCCTAACGGCCTGACCGCCCAATACTGCAACTGCCCCTGCAACCGCAACTTTAAAAAATGGCCACCCCGCGCAGCGTCGCTTTTCACACCCTCGGCTGCAAGCTGAACTACTCGGAGACCTCCGCCCTGGCGCGGCTGTTCGAGGACGGCGGCTACCTGCCCGTCAGGTTCGAGGAGGGCGCCGACATCTACGTCATCAATACCTGTTCGGTGACGGAGCAGGCCGACCGCGAGTGCGCCAAGATTGTGCGGCAGGCCCTGCGGCGTCAGCCGGGAGCCTTTGTGATTGTCACCGGCTGTTACGCCCAGCTGAAACCCGCTGAAATCGCCGAGATCGACGGCGTGGACCTCGTGCTCGGCGCCGGCGAAAAATTCCGCATCCTCGATTACGTCGACGACCTGTCCAAAGCCCCCGGCAAAGGCCTCGTGCGCGCCGGCGACGTGCGCGACGTGAACACGTTCACCGCTTCGTTTTCTTTCGGTGACCGCACGCGCTCCTTCCTCAAAGTGCAGGACGGCTGCGACTACAAATGCTCCTTTTGCACCATCCCGCAGGCCCGCGGCGCCAGCCGTTCGGACACCGTGGAAAGTGTGGTGGCCAACGCCCGAAGCATCGCCGCCATGGGCGCCCGGGAGATCGTGCTCACCGGCGTCAACCTCGGCGACTTCGGAAACGGCACCGCCGTGATCGAAGGCGAGCGCCCGAAGAAGGAAGCGCTGTTTGTGGACCTGGTCCGTGAATTGGACCATCTGGATGAAGTGCCGCGTTTTCGCATTTCGAGCATCGAACCGAACCTTTTGACGGATGAGATTATTGCAATAGTTGCTGAAAGTGAGCGTTTTATGCCTCATTTTCATGTACCCCTGCAATCAGGCAACGACAAACAACTCCGCGAGATGCGCCGGCGCTATCGCCGTGATTTGTACCAGGAACGCGTCGCCAATATCAAGCGTCTGATGCCCCATGCCTGCATTGGTTGCGACGTGATCGTGGGTTTTCCGGGCGAGACGGAAGAGGATTTTCTGGAGAGCTATCGTTTTTTGAACGGGCTGGACATTTCCTACCTGCACGTGTTCACCTATTCCGAACGCGCCAACACACCTGCGGCTTCCATGCCCGGCGCCGTGTCGGTGGAAGAGCGCCGGCGCCGCAACCAGGCGCTGCGGGGTTTGTCGGAGATGAAACGCCGTGAATTTTACCGGCAGCAACTCGGCCAGCTGCGGCCGGTCCTGTTCGAACACCACAAAGACCCGGCCCTGCTGAGCGGATTTACAGATAATTACGTAAAAGTGGAAGTGCCGTTTGCGGAAGGATTGCTGAACAGCATCGGCTGGGTTCAGCTGGATGAACTTTCTGCCGACGGAGAATGTGTCGTTTCTTCTATCCGGAATAGAATTTCAGACAGTCGTCACACAGGCAGCGCGGCCCGAACTGCCGGGCCAGTGTTTCCCGGGTAGCCGGGTGCAGGTTGGGAAAGCGCTCCCAGCAATCGTCGCCGTAGGTGATGAACTTCTTTTTACAGCGCGGGCATTCACTGACAAATTCGAGGATTTCTTCCACAAAAGCCGCGTCGAGGCGTCCGCCGAGCGGCGGGTGGAGTTTGCGTACCCGGACGCGCAAGGCCTCCATGGTATTGAACTGGTGCTTCATGCGCGCCACGATATTGGCCACGACGGTTTCGATGAGTTGTCGCGGCTGGTCCATTTCCAGTCGGACGATCTGAAAAATGGTTTCGTAATTGACCGTGGCTTCCAGGCTGTCGGCCAGGGCGGCCTTCGCTGTGCCGGTGCGGACGTACACGTCGACCACGTACTCGCCGCCGAGCAGTTTTTCCGCTTCGTAGACGCCGTGGTGGCTAAAAAATCGCATGCCTTCGAGGGCTATCCAGGCCATACTGTAGCGCCAACCTCCAGGTTGGCGATGTCTGTAGCGCCAACCTCCAGGTTGGCGCATTGGTGAACTGTAAGGCCAACCTCCCGATTGGCGATGTATTGCGGCAAACCGCGCAACTGGCGGCAGCAAGTATTTTTCTAAATCTTGCCAACCTGGAGGTTGGCGTTACAATCCTGCCAACCTGGAGGTTGGCGTTACAATCCTGCCAACCTGGAGGTTGGCGCTACAATCCTGCCAACCTGGAGGTTGGCGTTACAATCCTGCCAACCTGGAGGTTGGCGTTACAATCTGCCAACCTGGAGGTTGGTGTTACTCTCCAAGCATTTCATGCAGCAAATCCCGCTGTTCCGTCATATCCGGGCATTTCCCCGCCAGGGCTTTTTGCACCGCATCGAACTCTTCGGGTTTCAGTTTGCCGAATTGCGCGATAATGGCTGCCGAGCATTCTTTAGCTTTGGCGTATTCCGTTTGCATTTCACGCAAGGCTTCCACGGCGCGGCCGGTGGTGTCGTTAGCCAGTTCGACGTATTGTTTGTTGAGTGTGGCCAATTGGCCGGTGCATTCGCAGAATCCCGTGGCGATTTTATCGTAGCGCTGTTCCGGCGTATCGCCGGTGCAGGCTGTGAACAACGCCAGGATCATCAGTACGGACAAAGGGAAAAGGGTCTTCATGCAGCAAAAGTAAAAAATACGCGCTCAGTGCCGACTACAACTGCCACAGCCCAGTGCCACTTCTTCTTTCACACCTGCGCCAGTTTCCAGCGCCCGCGCCGGAAAATCCACATGGCCCCGAGCGCCAGCGCCGTTTCCGCCACCACGATGCTGATGTAAACGCCTATTTGTCCCCAGTCGAAGTACAGTGCCAGCAGCCAGGCCAGCGGCATTTCGATCAGCCAGAAACAGATAAAATTCAGCAGGGTGGGTGTCCGGGTATCGCCCGCGCCATTGATCGCCTGCGACAGGATCATGCCGTAGCCGTAGAAAATGTAACCCGTCGCCATCACCCGCAGCGCAAGCGAGCCGGCGTGCACCGCCTCCGGCACTTGCGTAAAAATCCGGATGAACACCGGCGAGGCGATCAGGTAAATCAACCCGATCACCGCCAGGAAAATCATGTTGAAAAAACCCGCCCGCCAGGCCGATTTCTCCGCCCGTTCGGGATGCCCGGCGCCGAGGTTCTGGCCCACCAGCGTGGCAGCTGCGTTCGCCATGCCCCAGGCAGGCAGCAGGCTGAAAATCATGAGGCGAATGGCGATGGTATAGCCCGCCTGCACGTCTTTACCCTCCTGGCCGAGGATGTAGACCATAAAAATCCAGCTGCACGAACCGATCAGGTATTGGCCCGTACCGCCCGCGCCGACGCGCACCAGGCGACCCAAGACGTCCCAGTTCGGCCGGAAATGCGCCATTTTCAGGCGAATGATACGTCCGACGCGGAAGAGTTGCCAGAGTTGGTACGCCACGCCCGTGGAGCGGCCGATGGTAGTAGCCACGCCCGAACCCAGCACGCCGAGGGCCGGAAAGGGCCCCCAGCCGAAGATGAACAGGGGGCACAGGACGATATTCACCGCATTGGCGATCCAGAGCGCGCGCATGGCCGTGGCCGCATCGCCCGCGCCCCGGAAGATGCCGTTGAGCATCCAGAGCAGGAGGATGGGCAGGTTGGCGGTGAGCATGAGGCGGGTGAAACGGGAGCCGTGCTCGGCTACGCCGGGGTCCTTGGACATCAGGTGGAGGATGTCTTTGGCGAAGATGAAGCCCGGCACGGCGATCAGGACCGAGAGCCCCAGCGCGATCAGGATGGTTTGCGCGCCGGCGCGGGCCGCTGCATCGCGGTCGCCCTCGCCGATCCGCCGCGACACGGTGGCCGTGGCCGCCGCGCTCAGGCCGATGGCGACGGAGTAGATCAGCGTGAGCACCGTCTCCGTGACGCCCACCGTGGCCACCGCTTCAGTGCCGATGCGGCCCACGAAAAACGCATCCACCACGGCGAACAGCGACTCCATCATCATTTCGAGGATCATCGGAATCGACAGCAGCACGATGGCCCGGTCGATGCTGCCTTTGGTGAATTCCTGTTCTTCACCGTTGACGGCTTGCCGGAGCACGCGGACGGCGCGTTGCCGGAAGGTTTCTTTGCTTGCTTGGACAGACATGGGATCATAGACCCGCGGGACAGGCCGGGCGTTGCACTGCGGGGCACCGGTTGGCGGTGCAGACAGGGTTTTGAACTGAGAAAGGGTGAAAATATTTTATGGGGCGGCGGGGAGAACGGTGGGGGGAGGGGGAAAGTTCCAATCTCCCTTATTTGTGCAATTCATTTGCTTGTTCCAGGACGAATTCCATCAAAGCCGGACTCATTCTGAAACCCGCCTTTTTGATCAGTGCATCCAGCAAAGGCCGGATAGATTCAATCAGGCGTTTTGACTTGGCGCTTAGCAGCACGCCCAAGACGCCAGTATAAGCGATACCCGCAGCTTCTGCGACTTTCCGGCCCTTCATTTCATCGATCAAAAGAAGGTCTGCTTGAAGTTCCTGCGTAAGCACGAGTGCTTCAGATTCGCCGAGGTCCAAAACTGTCAAATATTGTTTAAAAAGCTCGGTATTTGAAATAGGGATCACCTCCAACCAGTCTGCATCTAAACTAGAAAGATCATGTCCATACCGGCTTTCCAGAAGCAATAGTTCGGCCATGACTGAAGGCGGCACGATCACACGGCCGTACAGTTGTGGCAATAATTCCAATTGTTCAATCAGCAGAAATGCACTAATAGCAGAGGTATCGCTAACGACGATCATAACTGCCCGAGTTGGCGAAGGGTCTGAATATCGTGCATCAATTCCTCCTCGCCAAATTCCAGGGTAATGTTCCGTTTCCGGACGTGCTTCAAAAATTCAAGGGTTTCCAACTGTGCCAGTTTCAGGGCCTGGTCAAAAGAAACACGACGGCGCTCGAGCAAGGCCAGGGCCAGTTCGAGACGGAGCTCCGATTCGTTGAGATTGGTGTCGCGCAGCCAAGCGTCGTTGATGGTGAGCATGGTCGGGTAGTTGAAGTACAAAAATAAGGGAAAGTGGCCGGAAACTGCAATTCACCTACCCCTCTCGCTTCGGCAGGCAGATTTCGTGGAGCATTTTTTCGAAACCCGGTTAACTTTGTACAAAATTCAAGCATCATGAATACTATGGAGATCAGGGGTAATTTTATCAGCCTGCTTGCAGAAGTGGACGACCCGGAATTGCTAAAAAAAATGCTGGAAAAATGCCTGGAAATGTTGCAGACGGAAGACCGCCTGGAAGACCTCTCCCCTGAACTGCTGGCCATGCTCGAACGTGCTATCGAGGAAAGCTATGACGAAAGTGACCTTGTTCCGAACGAAAAAGTCACTCAAATGGCCCGACAATGGCTAAAACAATAAGCTGGAAACCAAAAGCCGCTCAACAATACCGGGAAATCATCCGGTACCTCAAAGAGGAATTTTCAGAAGCCGTCGCTGCAAGATTTGTCCGGAATGTCACTGAGAAAACCGGATTGCTGGCCCACTACCCGGAAAGCGGCCACACCATGCGTTTTAAAACCGTCCGCCGGAAAAAGATCGGTCGTTATCACTCCTTTTACTACCGCGTTGCCGGGGCTAAAGTCATCATTTTGTTTATTTGGGATGGTCGGATGGACCCTGAGCGGAATCCTTACCGCCGATAGCTACCCCTCCCGCTTGGGCAGGCAGATCTCGTGGAGCATTTTTTCGCGGATGGGTTTGGAGACGTAGTTGGCGGATTCCAGGCAATGTAGGATTAGGAGGTTGGCAGACAAGTATTTTTCGACTTCAGGGATAAGGTGCCTATTTTTTTTATTTCCTTCACCAAAAGCCTTTAATGAATTGAAGTCAATCGCAAGGTTTAATATTTTTTCAAGTGGTTCAAGATTATCAGGAACAATTGCATCATCACCCATCCTATCTATTTCAATAGCGAATGCATATTCTGGATCAAGAATTCGTGCAAATTTTAATTCGGTATTATTAAGTTGAAATAAAAAAGAAGCTTCAGTATGTGTTAAAGTTCTGCTCATTATGGTTCTTCCATCAGCATATACTTCAGGAGTCATTTCATATCGAAAGCGATACATATGATACATCGACCTAAGAGTTGCTACAATACGCCTAATATTTTCGTGACGCTGGGTACTCTTTTTTGTCATCAAAGACTTTTCAACAACAATCAGCAACTTTGCAATTTCTTTTTTATCTAAAATTTCTTCTGCC
>JBGAJY010000233.1:0-8399 GCA_044224705.1 Saprospiraceae bacterium | reverse complement strand
ATTTTTGATACTGAAGTCAACAAAGGGGTACTTGTTCCGGTCAACAAGTTTGGCTTTGACTGCTTTGTTGTAAATGGTTCGAACCGTCCGCAAGTAAAAGCTGATGGTATTCTGCCGGACTCCCTTGCCGAGCATGTTCGCTTGAAAATCCTCCAGAAAGTCAAAGGTGATGTCATCAAATCGTAGCCGGTTGTGACCCAGATATGAAATCATTCGCTTGAGGGTGTTTTCATAAGCACGTGCATTCCCAACTTTACCGGACTTGCTCAGCCGGTCCACCCAGGTAAATCCATAGTCGAAGAAGGAGGGAGAAGCCGGGGTGGGCTTGACTAATTTGGTTCTCCGGGTAACGCTTGTAACTGGGCTGTCCGGGTCAGCCTTCAGTATTTTGGCTTCGAGTTGATGATAGGCTTCAATGATCCGGTGATTCACCAGTTGAGCGTTCGGATGAGATTTCCGCACTTGCCGTTTACGGTCATCCCAGTCTTTTTCAGACAAATAAATGCCCAGGGATACAGAGGTGCTTTTACCGTTGTTGATGACACGAAGGATTACCGGGTAGGTTTGGTCTTGTTTCATTCTCCGGGTATCGAGAACGACTTTGATACTTGCCATAAGTGGATGTGGTTATGGCAGCAGACTTGAAATCATTTGCAAGTAATTTGCAAGTAGAATTCCTAAAAAAGGCCCATTTGCAAATAAAAAAAGGACCTATGCATCTGCATAAGTCCTTGATAATTAAGTCGGGATGACAGGATTCGAACCTGCGACCACACGCCCCCCAGACGTGTACTCTACCGGACTGAGCTACATCCCGCTCGCGTCGCCAACCTCCCGGCTGGCATGTAACGCCAACCTCCAGGTTGGCAGCCATTAAAAAACGCCAACCAAAAGATTGGCGTCACCGTCGGACCAACGGGATTCGAACCTGTGACCTCCACGATGTCAACGTGGCGCTCTAACCAACTGAGCTATGATCCGTTACACACTCCTGAGCCACTTTTGGCCCGTCCCTTCGAAAAGAGTGCGCAAAGGTAAGCCGCACCGGGGCAAAAAAACAAATCAGAGACAAAAAAAGTCCTGGGAAGCGCGCCGGCGGTCTTTTGGAAAAAAACTGTCCCTTGCACTACCTTTGGCACATTGTAAATCAAGTCTTTACCGGATAGAAAACCCAAAATACGTCTCGAATGAGAGAGCAAATCCAACAATTAATCGCCGAAGGCCGCACGGAAGAAGCCCTGGAATTACTGGAAAAAACCACGCAGGACGCCGTCTTGCTCAAAGCCCGCTACAACAACGGCAAAAAGCAATACAACATGGGTCTGATCGACTTCAGCGAGTGGAACCGCGTTCAGAACCAGGTCAACTATGCCGCCCTCGAACTGGCCGGCAGCGGCGGCAGCCCGGTACTGACGGCCGTACCCAGCCGATTAGATAACGCCTCGTCCGGCTCCACCGGAACAACGGCCGCCAAACAACGCAAGGCATTCATCTCTTACAGCCACAAGGATGGCACCGTAGCCCAAAGAGTGTCTAAATTCCTGGAATCCAACACAGTAGACGTATTGATCGATGAAGACGACCTGCCCGCCGGCAAGTCCATCATGGAATTTATCCAGGACAGCATCCGCAGCAGCGATGCCGTAGTCACGATCGTTTCCGCACACAGTTTACAGTCGGGCTGGGTGGGACAGGAGAGTGTGGCCATCATGTATGCCGTGTGGCTGGCCGATACCAAATTTATCCCGGTGCGCCTCGACGACGTGGCTTTCGACATCGATTTTCAAATCGCCGCGCAAGAGGGCATCAACCAAAAAATCGAAGAACTCGACGCCAAATTGGCCAAACTTCGTCAACTCGGCGGCGATACCCGCGCGTTCGACGACGACCGCAACCGCCTTTTTGAACTGAAAAACAACCTGGGACCCATCATCCAGCGCCTCCGCAACGTGCGGACGGTCGATATCAGCGGCGACAATTTTGACCTCAACATGCCCCGTGTGCTCGACCGCATCCTGAAAGGTTAAAACCACTCAGCGACCCAGACGCTCCATCACTATTTCTTTGTGGCTCCGCCCGATCGGCAAACTGCGGCCAGAAATTTCTACCTCCGCGGCAGAGAACGACTCGATTTTGTCCACTGCGACGAGGAAAGAACGGTGAATTCGCAAAAAATTGTCCGAATGCATCAACTCCTCCAACTCGCCGAGCTGATAATGGGTCTGGTACGATTTACCCTTCGTGTGGATCGTGACAGAGTCTTTCAGGCTTTCGATAAAAAGGATTTCATCGAGGTAAATTTTTACCGAACGCTTGTTTACCGTGAAAAAATAATGCGGACGTACCGGGGGGGTCGCGCGGGCTGCCGCGGCCGCCGATTGGGGCAGCAGCAACTTGTTCACGGCTTTGGCGAAACGGCTGAATTCAATCGGTTTGAGCAGAAAATCAACGACTTGCAATTCAAAACCCTCCACCGCAAATTCATGGTAAGCCGAGGTCACGATAATCTTTGGCTGGCGCCGCAGCGTTTTTACAAAATCCAGTCCGTTTAGTTTGGGCAGGTTGATATCGAGGAAAATCACGTCGATCGGCTCGGAATGCACCACGTCGAGGGCGCTGATAGCGTCCGGGCACACCTGCGTGAGCGTCAGAAACGGCGTGAGCGAGATGTACTCTTCCAGGATTTCGGCCGCCAGGGGCTCGTCTTCGACAATGAGGCAACGGAGCGGGGTAGTGGTCATCTCGTGTTTCGATTTTGGTGTTTCGTGTTTCGGATTCACGTACTGTTTTAACCCTTTTTTATCAACGGAAAACACGGCCGAATGGTGAGTTATCCCCTTTCATTTCGACAAACATCATCAAATGCGGTAAACACGACACCTTAACGCACTCTCCGGAAACAGGCACACTGATCTATCTCCGTCCAAACTCTCACAACGAAATTACTAAACCATTACCCCTTCAATACACCCAACTTTTTGCCCACCTTGGTAAAGGCCGCCACGGCTTTTTCCAAATGTGCCTGTTCGTGCGCGGCCGACAACTGTACGCGGATACGGGCTTTGCCCTGTGCCACGACCGGGTAAAAGAATCCGATCACATAAATGCCTTCATCCAGCAATTCGCGGGCAAACTGCTGCGCCAGCGGCGCGTCGTACAACATAATGGGCACGATCGGGTGTTCGCCGGGAATAATATCGAAGCCCGCCGCGGTCATGGCACTGCGGAACCAGCGGGTGTTGTTTTCGAGCTTGTCGCGCAGGGCAGTCGAACTGGTGAGCAAGTCGAATACCTTGATACTGCCGCCGACGATGGAGGGCATCAGCGTGTTGGAAAACAGGTAGGGACGCGAGCGCTGGCGCAGCAGGTCCACGATCTCGCGGCGCGCTGCCGTGAAGCCGCCGCTGGCGCCGCCGAGGGCTTTGCCGAGCGTGCCGGTGATGATGTCCACACGACCCATCACCCCGCGGTATTCGTGGGTGCCTCGGCCGGTTTTGCCCAAAAAACCGCTGGCATGGCATTCATCGATGCCCACCATGGCCTCGTATTGCTCGGCGAGATCGCAGATTTTATCCAATTGGGCGATGGTGCCGTCCATCGAAAAGGCGCCGTCGGTGAAGACGAGTTTGCGCCGCGCGCCGCCGGCATTGGCTTCTTTCAGGCAGTCTTCGAGCGACTGCATATCGTTGTGCTTGTATCGAAAACGACGGGCCTTGCACAGGCGGATACCATCGATGATGGAGGCGTGGTTGAGCTCGTCGCTGATGATCGCGTCCTCTTCGCCGAGCAGGGGCTCGAACAAACCGCCGTTGGCATCGAAGGCGGCGGCGTACAAAATGGCGTCCTCTACTCCGAGAAAATCGGCAATCCGTTGTTCGAGGGCTTTGTGGATATCCTGGGTGCCGCAAATAAACCGCACCGACGACATGCCGTAGCCGTGTGTCCGGATAGCCTCGATGGCCGCTTCGATCACCTCCGGGTGGCTCGACAGGCCGAGGTAGTTGTTGGCGCAAAAATTCAGCACTTCGTGCTGCGCCGTGGTATCGATCACCGGGCCTTGCGGCGAAGTGATAATGCGTTCTTCCTTGTACAGACCGGCTTCGCGGATGCCGGTGAGTTCTTTTTGCAGGGCGGGTTCGACGTTGGTATACATGGTTGGGTGTAATTTTGTAGCAATAAAAATGGTTGGCGAAGGTAAAGCGAAGCCTGGAAAAGCAAAGCGGCAGGGAGTACATCTCCCTGCCGCTTTATTTTAATAGTCCATGCCTTTCAACAGGCTTACTTCTCCGTCACCCGCACCGCAATCCGCCGGTTTTGCGCGCGGCCTTCTTCCGTGTCGTTGCTGGCCACGGGATGCTGCGAGCCGTAGCCTTCGGGTTCGAGGCGGCCTTTGGCCACGCCCATCGTTTCGAGGGCTTTGACGGTCGCCACGGCCCGGGCCTGCGACAATTTCATGTTGTCGGCCTCTTTGCCCACGTTGTCGGTGTAACCGCCCACTTTGAGTTTTACCTTCGGAAAAGCCTGCATGATCTGGTAAATATTGGTCAGCTGGTCCTTCGATTTGTCCATTTCGATTTCTGCGCTGCCCGTGCGGAACGTGAGGCGGTCAAAATTGAACCAGGTCGTTTTATCCACCGGTTGGTCGCCTTCGATAAACTGGAGCAGCGATTGCTCGATGCCGTCCGGGTTGCCTTTCAGTTCAAAACCGTTTGACAGTTTTTGTGAAAAAACAGCCGGCGCGGGCGTTTCCGGAAGGGTAGCGGCCGGCGGCGGGGGCGCTACTATTGCCTCCGCAGGTTTTTGCGAACAATTTTTCAGGTAAAACATGATGCCGCCACCCAGGGCCAGCAGGAGCAGCAAGGGCCACAGCCAGCTCACGCCGCCCGAAGCCTTCGGCGTTTCCACCGGATTTTCCGGGTTGCTGTCGGGTGTCAGCAACGCTGCGACACCCGCGGGCAAAGCGCTGAGGATGCTGTTTTTTTCGTCTTTCAGCAGATTGGAAAAGCCGGAAACATTCAGGCCTTCGCTGCCGATGCGTTTGTTCAAAACGCCCATGATCAGTGGTCCGGCCAGTCCCAACAAGGACGACACCGTGGAGGCCCGGGTGCCGGAAAATGCCGCAACGGCGTTTGTGATGGCCGGCACTTTGTCGCCAAACAAGGTGCCCAGCAGATGCCCGGCTTCGTCTTTCGGGTCGTTTTGAGCGAGGTTGCCACTGCCCAACAGGTTGGGCAAATTATCGAGAATAGCCGGGTCAAAATGCTGTATGGACTTAAAAACACCGTCAAAAGCGCTGGAATTGCCGGTTTTATTCAGCATGCCCGTGAGCAGCACGGGAGCCAGACTGCCCAGCGATTTGGCGATCCCGTTTTCGTTTTCACCGAACAGGTCCGCCGCCCGGCCGATCAGTTCCGGGCTGAGGTATTGACGGATGGAATCGAGTAAATTGGCCATGTTGCGTTTTGTTTTTAATGGTAAGACGGATGCTTGGAATATAGTTCAGAATGGATAACCGACCGCCAGGTTCACGTTAAAATCACGCCATTGCAGTTTTGAAAAACGGTTTTGCACCCAGTACGAACTGTTTTCATACAGGTACGGATAGCGGAGCGGCAGGCCCCAATCGAGGCGGATGACGAAAAAACTGAAATCGGCGCGCAGACCGAAACCCGTCCCGATGGCGATGTTTTTATATGAATCCCATTTCAATTGCGACAGTTGGCGCGAGTCTTTTCTGTCGAGCGACCAGATGTTGCCGGCGTCGACAAAAACGGCGCCTTTGAACCACCAGAAGAAAGGGAAGCGAAGTTCGGCGTTGAGCTCGAAGCGAAAATCGCTGGCCTGGTAATAGGGCGGATTTTCCGGCGAACGGGGATCGCGGTAGCCGCCCGGGCCGATCTCCCGGACGCGCCAGGCCCGGATACTGGAAGGCCCGCCCACAAAAAATTGCTTGACGTATGGCGCCGTATGGGTGTCGCCAAATGGCAAAATGGCTCCTGCCCCGATGCGCACAGCCCCACTCAGGCCTTTTTTGTTGAATTCACGGGTGTACACCGCGTCAAAATCGACCCGGAAGTATTGGGCGAATTCGAGGTCGGCCAGGTCCCATTTATCCTTGCCGAAGGCGGCCCCCCAAAGGCGGTTCAACGCCAGAATTTCCGCGCCGGACAAATCAGTATTGAACTGTAAAAACCAGTGCTCACCCGAGCGGTTCACCTTTCCGGCATAGGTATAATTGAAAGAGCGCAGCAAAAAACCGGTGAACAACTGGTTGCCGAAACTCAGGCGCAGGAAAGGGTTGTTCAGCGTGATGGAATCGAATTTTGGATAAAGCCGCGGGCGCAATACGTCGATCCCGATGTTGTCGAAAGAATATTCGTGTTCGGAGTCGGTGCGCAGGTCGGAGCCGAAGGAGGCATTGAACAGGTTGTAGGCGTAGTAATCAATGAGTTCCAGGTAGTTGTAACTGGCATTGATGTGCATGTGCCCTTCGGTTTTCATGCGCTGGTACAATTTATCCGACACCAGGCGGGTGCCGCGCAGGGCGGGCCAGACGCCCAGGTAGCCGAAATATCGCGGTATGCTCAGCTGGTTTTGAAATTTGAATTCCTGCGAAAAGATCAGTCGCTGTGGCGAAGCGATATCGAATTCGACGTTGTAGCCCAGGTTGCTTTGCATTTGCTCGGCGCCCCGCAGCAGATTTCTGTTGTTGAACAATATGCCGGAGGAAATCCCGAGGAGCCGACCCGACACCGAACTGGTAGAGGAGTTGAGGTCGATGTCGGCGCCGAATGTGAGGCGTTTGTTGGGCGAAAAGGAAATATTGGCATCCAGCACACCCGGTTTAAGGGTGTCGGGGAATGGTTTGACCGAAACGAAGCGAAATACCCCCAGGGCATTCAGTTGCCGGAGTGTTTTATCAAAATCGTCCTGCCGGTACAGGGCGCCCGGGTGAATCGCAATGGCGCGGAACAATTGTTTGGCCCGTACGCGGAAATACGGGTCGGAGGAAGCAAAATAGATCCCTTCGATGGTGGTATCCTTCCGGATGGAGGAGTAATCGGGCACGAGGCTGGAAAACACCGACACATTGCCCACCGTATAGGTTTTATGCATCGTAGAGTCGGCTGGGGGCAAAATGGTGACCGTGATGTCCGTCACCGTACCTGTACTGTCGCCCACGAATTCAATGGAATTGGGGCTGAAATAGGCATAGCCCTTGTTGCGCATGGCCGAGGTAACGCGGAATTGTTCGGCTTCAAATTCGCGGCCGTCGAGCGGATTGCCGGGGCGCAGGACACAGTTGGTGCCGGTCTCCCAAAGCACCCGCAGCGCTCCCGTGTCGCGGCTGGCAAAGCCCACCTTGCCGATGGTGTACAGCGGACCAAGGTCGAGGGAATAAGTCGCCTTGGCGAAGTGCTTGCCCGGAAACTCGGCTTTGTAGGTACATTTTGCCTGAAAATATCCCCTTTGCCGCATCGTATTCGCAAAATTGGTGGCGGTGCGCTGCGCCATGGCGTCGTCGTAGTAGGTCGGGGGTTCGGCTACGCGTTTCATCACCCAGCGGCCAAACTTCGTGTCACGGTTCTTGTATTTGTAATAAAACCACAGGCGGGTGCGAAACAGAAAAACTGTTTTTGAATTGGGTTTTTGTTTGTACAAGCCGCTCAGTTCGTATACCAGGGGAGTTTTTTCAGCGAGGCGCAGCCGTTTTTCAGCATGGAGGTTGAGGCTGTTTTTGACCAGCAGGCGTTCGCCTTTGGTATCGTCCATATACTTCGTAACGTTGCAGGCCGTCTGGCTGAGTGCCAGTAGGAGCAGCGCCAGAACGGTCCAGCGCGAGAGCCGCTTCGCCGACGCTTGCCCGGGTATTTGGGGAGCAGTCTGATTATTGTTGGAAAAAACCATAAAAGGTTGAACGCGAATTTTTTGGAATAATTTTCAGTTCGCGGATGCCCCGCTCCCGCTTCAATTGCTCACGTCATTTTATCGCCCATGCTATCCGCCAGCCAGCACAAATTTCTGACCAGTCTGCACGTCAAGAAGTACCGGCAAAAGTATCGAAAATTCATCGTCGAGGGCAACAAACTGGTGTCGGAGCTGCTAGCGCAACGCAGGGTCGCGGTTTCTGCCATTTACGGCCTGGCATCCTGGGCCGAGGCCCGAACCGGGCTGCTCGCACCGTTTTTGGACAAATTCACTCCGGTGACGGAGGCGGAGTTGAAAAAGGTATCGACGCTGACAACGCCGAACCAGGTGCTGGCGGTGGCGGATATGCCGGGGACTGGTCTCTTCTCCGAAGATAGTCCCGACTCCAGCCCCTCCCTCGGTGTTAACCCCACCCCCAACCCCTCCCCAGGGGGGGAGGGGAGCATGCTTATCAGAGAGCAAACTCCCCT
>JBGAJY010000232.1:0-8447 GCA_044224705.1 Saprospiraceae bacterium | reverse complement strand
CATCAACGAAGGCAACGTCGGCCTCATCAAGGCCGCCAAACGTTTTGACGAAACCAAAGGCTTCAAATTCATCTCCTACGCCGTCTGGTGGATCCGCCAAAGCATCCTGCAGGCCATCGTGGAGAACAGCCGCATCGTGCGCATGCCGCTCAACAAGGTCGGCTCGTACAACAAAGTGAACGAAGCCTACATCCACTTCGTGCAGCTCGCCGAACGCGAACCCACCGAGGACGAACTCGCCGACATGCTCGACATGTCGCCCCGCGAAGTGCAAACCATGATGCGCAGCGGCATGCGCCACGTGTCGCTCGACGCGCCCATCGCCAACTCCGAGGACAGCGATGCGACCATGCTCGACCTCTACACCTCCGAAGACGCTCCAGAGCCCGACCTCAACCTGATGGCCGAATCGCTGCGCGAAGAAGTGTCGCAAGGCCTGGCCCTGCTCTCGCCGCGCGAAATGGAGGTCATCGCTTCGTATTACGGCCTCAAAGGCTACCAGGCCCTCACCCTCGAAGAAATCGCCGAACTCTACGGCCTGACCCGCGAACGCGTGCGCCAGATCAAGGAACGCGCCATCCGCCGCCTGCGCAAATCCAGCAACGCCCTCAAAGCCTACCTCGGCTGATTCAGGATAAATAGAAACCAATCCGCCAAAGCCCCGCCGTTTTTAACCGACGCGCGGGGCTTGGCTTTTTTTACCATAAAAAAACGGAACTTCGCGCCCGCTTTTCATGATGCAGCTCGTACTCGACATCGGTAATACCCGCACCAAAATCGGCCTGTTCGAAGGCCGGCGGCTGGCAGAAAAAACCGTTTGGACGGATGAGCCGATCGAAGGCTTGTTCGAATGGACAAGTCGAAAAAAGGTGCGGAACGCGATTTATTCCAGCGTGGTAACGGACGACGGCGATCTCATAAAAATGCTGCGCAAGCGTTTCAGCGCCATCGAACTGAACAGCGCCACTCCCCTGCCCTTCCACAACGCCTACCGGACGCCCGAAACCCTCGGCAAAGACCGCCTGGCAGCGGCAGCCGGCGCACTGGCGTTATTCCCCGGCCGGCATTGCCTGGTCGTCGATTGCGGCACCTGCATCAAATACGAACTGCTCACGGCCGACGGCGTCTACCACGGCGGCAACATCGCCCCCGGAGCGGCCATGCGAATTCAGGCTATGCACTATTTTACCGCGCGGCTGCCCGAAGTACCGCTGGAAATGCCCGCCGATGCCGTTGGAAACAGCACCACAACCGCCCTTCAAAACGGCGCTTTACGCGGAGCGGCGCTGGAAATCATGGGGTTTGCACGGCTTTTTGAACAAAAGGCAAATCCTTTAAAAATTATCCTGACGGGCGGCGATGCAGCGTTTTTCAAACCGCATCTCGACCTGCCGGACCTGACGCTCGAACCCGATCTGACCCTGTACGGACTGAACAAGATTCTGACCTTTCAACATACACCATAACCCACCGGAATACTCCGCCGGAACGATAAAGCCCGGTTTTTTCCCACAATGCGACTGTCTCTTTTTGCCTTTTTTCTGCTCGCTGCCGTCGGTCTGACGGCCCAGCCCAAACAAAATTCCCCCTACTCCCAATACGGCATCGGCGACCTTGTGCCGCAGTATTTTGCCAATCAGGCCGCCTGGGGAGGTCAAACGGCGGCGTATCACGACCCCTATCACCTCAACATGTCGAACCCGGCCTCCTACGCCTCGCTGCGCACGACCACGCTGGACGTCGGCCTTTTTGCCAAAAACAGCAACTACAAATCAGCCACGTCCTCGCTGAACGCGTGGAGCGGCAACCTGGCCTATCTCGCCCTGGGCTTTACGCTCAAAAGCCCTATCAACGAGATTCTCGACCGCAAACAGTCGCCCTGGCAATTCGGGATGGGCTTCACACTCACCCCCTATTCGCAGGTGGGTTACAACATCCAGACCCGCGACACCCTGCCCCAACTCGGCGAAGTGACCAATTCTTTCGAAGGCAACGGCGGCACTTACCGGCTCAACTGGAGCAACGCCGCGCGGTACAAAAACACGGCCTTCGGCATCAACCTGGGCTGGCAGTTCGGCAAAGCCACCTACGAAACCCGCGCCGATTTTCGCGACAGCTTCCCCACGTACAGCGATATCTTTCGCGATGCAGTGTCCATCAAGGGTTTCATCTGGAACGTCGGCGTGCAGCACGACTTTGTCCTGAAATTCGCCGACGCGGATAAAGCCGTTCCCAGCCGCTGGCTCACCCTCGGCCTTACCGCAGAAAGCAACCACCAGCTGAACGGATCGACCGACGTGCTGCGCCTGCGCGGACGCCCAGTTTCCGGCGGATATTCCAATTACGATACCCTCGTATACGAAGTTGCGACCGACCGGAAGATTACCCTGCCAGCTACCTTTACCCTGGGCGCGCAATACGTCAATGCCAACAAGTTCAAGGCCGGCCTGCAACTCGGACTATCGAGTTGGTCGCAGTACGAAAACGAAGTGCGTCCGCCCGCCGAGAATTTCCGCAATACCTTTTCCGTGTCGGGAGGCGTCGAATTCACGCCGGACTACTCTTCGTACAACCGCTATGCGAAACGCGTGCGCTACCGGCTCGGCGCTTATTACCGGCAAGACCCACGCAGCGTAAACGGCCAGGACCTCGACGATCTGGGCCTGACTTTCGGATTTGGGTTCCCCATCGTGTTGCCGCGCCAACAGACGTCCTTCCTCAATTCCGCGTTCGAAATCGGCAAACTCGGCGAAGGCTCACCCATAGAGGAAACGTATTTCCGGCTCACGCTCGGCTTTACCCTCAACGACAATACATGGTTCTACAAACGGCGTTTTGAGTAAACCCTTTCAATGTCCCAGCACCATACAGAAGCGTTTCTGATAAAAATCCGGAGGGTCGGTCGCATGATCAACCTATTGGCCAGGGTGTCCCCTGCCCTGGCCGGGCGCGCTGCCTTCAAATTGTTCTGTACGCCCCGGAAACAATTCATGCGGGAGGAAGACAGTACATTTCTGGAAACGGCTGAACGACAGACGCTTGTATTGGAAGGCATCCCCATTGCCTTGTATTCCTGGCCCGCCCCGGGCGCACAAAATGCACCTGCGGTAATGTTCCTTCATGGCTGGGAATCGCACAGCGGTCGCTGGCGAAAATTCATTCCGCCGCTCCGCGAAGCGGGCTTTCACGTGATGGCCTTCGACGCGCCGGCGCATGGTCATTCCGGGGGCAAAGAAATTAACCTGCCTTTGTTCAGTCGCGTCCTCAAAGCCCTGATGCTTGTGAAAGGCGTGCCATACGCGTTGGTCGGCCATTCGCTGGGTGGCGCGGCCGTGATTATGAGCATGGGCGCTTTTGATGCGCCAAGGGTAAAAAAAGCCGTCGTGATGGGTTCCTTTGCCGAATCGACTCGTGTTTTAACTGATTTTGCCAGCCTGCTGGGGCTGGAACCCATCGTAGTGCAGCAAGTCGGACAAGAGATCATGCGGCGCAGCGGAATACCCATCGAGGCTTATTCGGTAGAGGGGAAGGCTGCAGCGCTGGATGATATTCAAGGGCTGGTGCTGCACGACCGCGACGATGATGTGGCTCCGATTGCCGAAGGCCGCGCCATCGCCAAGGCCTGGAATGCACGTTTTGTCGAAACCCACGGACTGGGGCATCGCATGCAAGGGAAACAAGTGGTGCAGATGGTGCGGGATTTTTTGTTGGAATGAGTTTTTGGTAATGCTTTCCAGGGAGCCAGTTGCTTCGCTGAGCTCAGCATGACAGGCTCCCTGGAAAGCATCACCAAATCACCGCATCACCAACCCTCAAATCGTCTCCGACAGCACGTACAGCAAATACACTTCGTCCTGGTTATTGACTCCCAAACGGTTGTGGTTCAGGTGGATCAGGCTCGGCAGCGCTTTTTCCAGGTCGTCGCCCAATTCTTTCAGAATCAATTCATTGCCGCGAAGTCGTCGCCCAATTCTTTCAGAATCAATTCATTGCCGCGAAACCAGCGTTTCCATTCCGGCTGTTCATCGTCAAATTTTTTCTCGGCCAACGCATTCAACAGCGCTTCCAGCGCGGCTTTCAGGTCTTCCCGCTGCAGGTCGAGACTTTGTTCAAAACTGGCTTTTACCGTTTCCGAAAAAACGTGTCCTGCCGGTTTTTCATCATCCAGGGGCTGAAAAAAAACCGGCAGCCATTGGTCGCACAACTGCGCAAAATAGCGTGAAGCCTGCGTACGGATGAATCCTGCCGCAGAAACCAGGATCAGGTCGAGCCGCAAGGCATCGAACAGAGAATCGCCATGGGTATAAGGCCGGTTGAGCCGGTCGAGTACCACCCGGGTCGACAAGTGAAAATGCTCCTCGGCCAATTGCAGCGCCGCCGGTCCGCCAAAGCGCTCAGGTTCAGGCTGGTACGGCGACTCCTCCACCGTGCCGCGTTCCGAAAACCATTCGAAAGCGGCAGGACGCAGAGTGGTTTCCATCCAGTCGGCCGGACCATGCAGTCGCAGGCGTATCACCGAACCGTCGGCATCCTCCTGCCGCACAAAAAACGCGCGGGCACCCTGGGTATGCCAGATGTGTTTTTCCAGAAAAGGCCGGACGCCACGGGCCAGGAACGCATCCGGCGTTTCGTGGGGGCGGATATGAAAAGAGAGCCATTGTGGCATAAGCACTGCAGGGCGAAACTTCCGTTTCGTCCGAATCTGTTTGAGTGAAAATGAGTGGTTAAGAATACAACAGCCGCAAAGTACGGCGAATCGCCAGTTTGGGCTTCAACCTGCTCAACGCAGGACGTCAAAACCATGTAAAGAATTCAGAACGTGCGGCAAAAATTGAAAACCGTCTGAAAGTGTATTGTTGCAAATCAAGGAGCGATATGATTGTCATCATATTTCTTGAACGACTGAAGCAGTAACATTTGTTCTAATCGGCAGGCAAAGGGGAGTTCGATTCTACCGGATGACAACTTGTTGAAACTCTTAAAATACCATCCTATGCCCGAAAAAGTATTTGTTACCGGCGCCAATGGTTTACTGGGACACAATTTGACCCGCGAACTGATCAGTCGCGGTTATCAGGTGACCGCTTTTGTCCCCCGCAACGAACCCACTCGATTTCTGGAAACGCATCCTTTGCTCAATATTCGGAGAGGCAACCTGTTGTCTTACAAGGAAGTACTCGAAGCGATGAAAGGCTGCGACAGCGTTGTCCACGCCGGCGCCAACACCACGATTTCACCCGCACACGATCCTTTGATCTTCCTGGTCAATGTGAACGGTACCCGCCATGTCATAGAGGCTGCACTGGCCCTGCACGTCCGGAAAATGGTCAACGTGGCCTCCGCCAGCATGTTCGGTTTTGGCCCGATGGAGCACCCCGGCGACGAGAGCAGCCCTTACAACTGCGCTCAGTTCGGGATGGACTACCACCTTTCGAAACTGATGGCTTACCAGGAAGTACAGCGGGCCGTTCGGGAACGCGGCCTGAACGCCGTTACGGTGTGTCCAACGTACATGCTGGGCGCTTTCGACGCACGGCCGAGTTCCGGAGCCATGTTGCTGGCCCTTTACCAGGGCAAAATTCCCGGCTATACGGGCGGCGGACGGAACTACATCCATGTGCGCGACGTGGCAGTCGGCATCGTGCATGCCCTGGAATATGGTTCAATGGGAGAGGCCTATATTCTGGGAAACCGAAATATGGACTATAAAAGCGCTTTTGCACTCATGGCGGGCGTAATGCACATCGAGCCGCCTAAAATCCGTTTTCCGGATTTTGCCATAAAAATATTTGGAGCCCTCAGCTCTTTTATAGCCTGGGTGAGGGGTACGCTTCCCACCATTTCCTATAAAATGTCGCTGGTGGCCTGCGCCGATTTTTACTACTCGGCGAAAAAGGCCGTTCGCGAACTCAACCTTCCGCAGACACCCATTGAAATCGCCGTCGAAGATGCCATGAACTGGTTTTCGGAGAATGGCTACGTCACCAATTACCACCAACGAACTCCGGTGCACGAACCTGAATTTGAATATGAAACCCTGAGCGATTCGCGTTAAAACACAAAAATCAGATGTTTTCAGACTATTTCCCCAGCGCAGATCACTTTGAAGCCACCCTGGCGATCGTGCTGACAACTTTTGGGTTTATCCTTTTCTGGTCGGTGGTCAGCAGCGCTAAAATCATACCCTGGCTGTCGGGGCAGCGGAGGAACGAGCAGGCGCAGGAGATCAAAATCTACCTGCAACGCGGGGTCGGGGTCCTCGCTTTCGGCATCGTTCCGGCAATGATTTATATCGTGTGGCTCGGCCGCAAGGGCGCGGATTTTGGCTGGTCGGCCCGCTGGAGCGCCGTGGACGGCTGGTGGACGCTGGGTTTGTCCGTCCTCGCCCTGCCCTTGTCGTACTTCGGCGCCCGGAAAGCGGAAAGCCTGAACCTGTATCCGGAAATACGGCGTCCGGTTTGGGGGCTGCGTACTTTGTTGTTCAGCGCATCGACCTGGATCGCCTACCTCATCGCTTACGAGTTGATTTTTCGGGGCTTTTTATTATTCAGTTGCTACCGCGCCTTCGGTTTGGGCGCCGCCATTGCCGTCAATACCGCGATTTATGCCCTCGTGCACGTGCCCAAACGGCTCACGGAAGGGATCGGCGCCATCGTGCTGGGGAGCATTTTATGCGTCGCCACGCTGCAAACCGGCACGATCTGGGTGGCCGTATTGGTGCACGTGGTTTTGTCGCTGTCGAATGAATGGTTTTCACTTCGCAACCACCCGGTTATCCGCTATGAACCCTGACCGTGAAAAGGCTTTTTTTAAAGATAAAGTCGTTCTGATCACCGGATCCACCCTCGGCATCGGCCTGCGCCTGGCGAGCGAATTGGCCGCTATGGGCGCTGCGGTCGTTCTGAACGGCCGCAACGCCCATAGGCTGGAAAAGGTCGCCTCGCAAATACAAGGCTCGGGTGGCCGCGTGCACGCCGTAGCCGGCGACGTTTCCGAAGCGGCCTGCTGTCAGCAGCTCATCGATGCCTGCATCGCTGCCTTCGGACGGATCGATATCCTCGTCAACAACGCCGGGATGAACATGTGGGGCACTGTGGAAGACTCCGACCCACTGGCGCTGCGCCGGGTGATGGACATCAACTTTTGGGGCGCGGCCTGGACTACCCGGGCAGCCCTGCCTTATCTGCGGCAGAGCAAGGGTTCGGTGCTGTTTATGAGCAGTATCGCGGCCTTCCACGGGCTTCCGCTCAATGCCGTGTACAGCGCTTCCAAACGCGCCCTGGCATCCCTGGCCGAATCCCTGCGCATCGAGC
Organism: Saprospiraceae bacterium; assembly: GCA_044224705.1. Taxonomy (GTDB): domain Bacteria; phylum Bacteroidota; class Bacteroidia; order Chitinophagales; family Saprospiraceae; genus M3007. The sequence goes on along the minus strand of JBGAJY010000232.1, from coordinate 1,134 downwards.
ACCACGGCAGCGGCATTCATTTCGGCGTGGCTTTCATCGGACTCACCGAGACCGACCAGGAAAAAACCGTGTACGACGCGCAGGGTAATTTTATTCCGCGCCCCGTAGTGGAAGGCGGCCCGCGCCTTCAACGGATGAGCGTCGTGACCCCGGCCATTCGAAAAATGCTGCGGCGGCGGCAAAATCAGCGGGTGTTTTCGGGTATCGGACGCGTCAATTTCTGGGTGAACCGGATAGCGCCGGCGGTGGCGCATTGGGTACTGCTGGGGAATTATAAGAAGACACGAATTAAGGGTTGACTGCGCCCGCTGTTTTTTTCTGACCATATTTTACGGTAAGAAGCGGAGGTTAAAGAACGGCATGTCTCAAATTACCCCACCCCCAGCCCGTTCCAATAAAATAATTTACACATGTCAAACAGGAATAACCTGACCTGTCCTATTTTGCGGCCGCATCGCTGTTTCCAAATCATTTTTAAAACCTTTCACATTCATGAAAAATTCTAAATTTGTCCTATTCATGGGCTTTTTTGCCCTTCTTGGCCTCGCTTCCTGCAACAAACACGACCAAACCCTTACTCCGATCAACACGGAAACCGGCGATGATGCAGAAGAAAGAGGCGTCCCCCCCTGCAATTGTAATTTGAAAGTAACGGCCAACATGGCAGGCAGCAATTTCGGCCTGCCATGGGTGTTCGAACTGTACTACCTCGATGGCAACGGCGTCGGACACCTGCAACAGGCGTTCAACAACGGCACCACCAACTACCCGCTTTCCATCAAAAAAGGCTCCACACAACAATGGACCATGACGGCCCAAAACCCGTCGAGCAACCTCAGCGTGACGGCAAGACTGGAATGCGGCGGCGAGCCGATTTCTCCCGGCGGCAAGGTCAAAACCTACAACGTGCCGGCCGGTACACCTTCGTACGGCAACTCCGATACTTCCACCAATTCGAACTGTAACGTCCAGTAAGGACGGCTTATCGACCTCAACAATCCGATCTTAGGAAGCAGCGAGCGATTTGGCATTTTCCGCCTTGGGGTGGGGAATGCCATTTTTTGTGGGTTGAGGGATTGGATGAGGTATGTTGGAAGGGCAATAAAAAAAGCCCGACCGAAAGGTCAGGCTTAC
>JBGAJY010000231.1:0-9071 GCA_044224705.1 Saprospiraceae bacterium | reverse complement strand
CAGGGAATTGCCAAAATGAGCGTTCGGGATGCATGGGTTAAGTTGGGAGGGTGAGTCAATTACCAGATGCTCACGTGGATAAAGTCGAGAAACTGCCGCTGTAAGTTGTATTTCAGCACTTCAAAAGCATGTACAGTTCGATAATACTGGCGCCGCAATTGTGCCATCGCCGGGCGCTGATCTGCATTGCCGCGTTCCTGTAAACGTTGCACCCGACGCTGTAGCGCCGGCAGGTGAATCACGCGAAAACCCCGCAATTCAGCGCGATAGCCTTCCAGAACCGGCATACAATCATCATGACTGATAAATGTCAGCCAGATGACCAGTTGCCAGTAAAATCTGAGTTCCGATTTGAGCAGCCCGATTTGCGCCTCCATAGAGGTTTGATCCGGGAATGCGACACGCTGCGATACGTGTCCAAGGGCTGAATTGGAGGAAGGCAAATGCATGGGCACAGCATTGACTGAGGTAAATATACAGTTTTAAAGGTCTCGAAAACAATGACCACGACAGGGGCATAATATTGACAATCGTCAACACCTATTCCAGCATGCGGTATTTTCTTTGCAGCAGGATTCCGGCAAGTCCGGTCGTATCCTCTTCAATTATTCCACCTTCGTATAAACAATAGAAAATGCCCTACGTATCTGCCGAACAGGCATTAAAAGTCATTCAATCCGGCAACCGTGTTTTTGTACATGGCAGCGCGAGCACTCCCGTTTACATGTTGGAAAAACTGGCCGAACAGGCGCACCGGGTGACCGATGTCGAACTGGTTTCCATCAGTATGTACGGCGATCTTGAGATCGTCAAGCCGGAATACCACCGGCATTTTCACTTCAATTCCCTGTTCGTTTCCGGCAGTATTCGTGAGGCCGTGAATCAAGGGCGGGCCGACTACGTGCCGGTTTTTTTGAGTGAAATCCCGGAACTGTTCAAACGCGGCATCCTGCCGCTCGATGTCGCTATTGTACAGGTATCCACTCCTGACCGGCACGGCTATTGCTCCCTGGGCACCTCAGTCGACATCGGCCGCACCGCGGTGGATACGGCCAAGCATGTGATCGCTCACGTGAATCCCAGGGTACCGCGCACCCACGGCGACGGCATCATTCATTCCAGTCGCTTCGACGCCATGGTGTTCCATGACGCGCCTTTACTGGAGGTTCATTTCGGCAGTTCCACCAGCGACGCGGAGCAAAAAATCGGGCAATTGATCGGCGAACTCGTTGACGACCGGAGCACCCTCCAAATGGGTATCGGCTCTATTCCTGATGCCGTGCTGCGTTGCCTGACCAACCACAAGGACCTCGGTGTGCATACGGAAATGTTCTCCGATGGCCTGATCGACCTGCTGGAAAATGGTATCGTGACCAACCGATACAAAAAAATTCACCCCGGAAAAACGGTCAGCGGTTTTGCCCTGGGTACCCGCCGGCTCTACGATTTTGTCGACGACAACCCCTCGGTGGCTTTTCTGGACATCAATTATGTGAACGACCCTTCCGTCATTCGCCGCAACGACCGCGTACACGCCATCAACAGCGCCATCGAAGTGGATTTGACCGGCCAGGTCTGCGCCGATTCTATCGGCACTTACCAGTTCTCCGGCGTCGGCGGACAGATGGACTTCATGCGCGGCGCCGCAGTGTCCAAAGGCGGAAAACCCATTATCGCGCTTACCTCCCGAACGACCAAAGGCGTGCCTCGCATCGTTCCGATGCTCAAACCGGGTGCAGGCGTGGTGACCACCCGCGCTCACGCCCACTATATCGTGACGGAGTACGGCGTCGCCTATTTATTTGGGAAAAATCTGCGGCAACGTGCCGCTGCGCTGATCGCCATCGCGCATCCTGACGACCGGGATATGCTGGAACGGGCGGTGCTGGAGCGGTTCAAGAGTTGGGAGTGAATTTTCACCGCAAATGCGACAAGACGCAAAGCATTCGCAAATCCTTTGCGTCTTGTCGCCCTTGCTGTGAAATTTCAAGCGCAGAGTATTTTCGTCAATATACAACGATCCTGAACACGCCAGCTGCACCGTTCTCAAACCGAATTTTTACCATAAACACGCCAGGAACGGACAAGGAAAAAGCGAGTGATGCGGCATCCTCAGCGTGCTTTTCCAGGATAAGCCGGCCGGTCAGGTCATACACCAGAAGATTCACACGGGAGGAGGGCAAAAAAGGGTGATCCAACCTGAAGTACTGCTGCCCCTCGGCTACCGGATTGGGAAACAAGCGCATGGTGGCCTGATCGTCAGGTTCCATACTGCCGACCGACAGTGGAACATTGAATTCAAACTGGCTGGAACAACCCAAAACATCGGTCAGGGTGAGTTGGTACGGTCCGGCGGGCAGGTTTTCGAGGTGATCCGTCGTGGCGCCGGTACTCCAGAGGTAGGAGAATGGTCCAGAACCGCTGAGCAAGGTCAGGAGGATCGCTCCGCTACCCGTCCCGGCGTCTGCCTGAACCTGAGTGTTCAGTTCGACTACTGCTGCCACGGTCAGCTGCAACACCCGGGTACTGTCACAGCCGTTCTGGCCAGAGAAAACATCGGTGTAGGTTCCGCTTGCTGAATATCCTTCAAAGCTTTCCCCTGCACAGATCGTCCGTTCGATTTCGGTTACGACAGGCTGTAAAACGCTCAGGTGCAACACATAAACGCTGTCGCAGCTTCTCGCAAAAGTAACCGTATCGGTATAATCGCCGCCGAGCGTGTGGCCGAGGTAACTCTCCCCTGCACAAATGGTCTGGTATTCCTGCGATGTGGCCACATAGCGTTCCACCGTCGTAAAATCGGTCGCCGTGCATCCTGAAACGGTGTTCGTCACCAGCAATTGATAGATACCCGGACGGTCGATTTCCGGTGTCAGCGCAGTGCCGCCGTTCAGGATATGCCCGTTCTGCGTCAGCCACTGGATATCCAGCGCGCCGCCCCCCTGGCTGACGGCGCCCAGCAGATGTGCCGTGTGGAAACAAGGCAAATCGGATGCGGAGCCTGCGTTGCAAACCGGGTTCAGGTTTTGCACACTGGAGATCGTATAAATCGATTCGCTTTCACAACCCACAGGCGAGATCACCTTCAGGTACCAGGTACCCGGCTGGCTCACGCTGATCTGCTCGCCAATGACGTTGCTGCTGTGGTTGGTCCATCTGAATTGGGAATTCGGCGGCGCACCCTGGGCACAGAGTTTGATCGACGCAGCCGGACAGGTGGTGCAGTTTTCAATGGAGACCGAAGCCTCGTTTTGGGTAGCCAGATCGGCTTGCGAATAACAGGTCTGGTTGCCTTTAACCGCCATAAATTCATAGGTGCCGCCCACGTTCACTGTGGGCATTCCGCCAAAACCGTTGTAAAAGCCGGTATTTCCCAGCGGGTCGGTCCAGCTCACGAAATCGGCGTCGGTGTACAGGGACAAGGGAACGGGTTGCGGATTGTTGCAGTCGATGGGCGTTAACAGGTAGGCGTCGAGCATGATGTCGGCTACGGTCAGTTCCACGGTTGCCGATTGGCGGCACCAGCCATCGGTCACCGAGTACGTCAGGGTATTGGTGGAGCCGGGCGGAAAAAACGAGGCGGAAATCGTATTTGAAAAAATATAGTTTCCTGCCGTCCATTGTCCTCCGGGCGGATAGGCATAGAGTTCGTACAGCGCGTTGGAGCAGAGCTCGGGGATTTGCGGGATTGAAAAATTGATCTGACAATTGGAGTGGTACACTTTTACGGATTTGGTCGCGGTGCGGGAGCAGCCGTTGACATTGAAAACCGAAACAGACACCGTGTGCTCTCCAAAATCTGCAAAAACCTGCTCCAGTGTGTCATTATCCGTTGCAAATACGCCGTCGACGGCCCAGGCGACAGAATCCGAATTGGTCAGCGTGGCAGTAAAAATGGCCGGTTCATTCACCAGTACCTGAAACGGCGCAGTCATGGTGGCCTGAGCCAGCGGAATGCAGGGGTCCTGACAACCCTTGGAATTCAGCAGGCTTTTCCGCACGCCGTACAGTGCGGCGTTCATACGTTCGATTTGCCCCGGAGTAAAATGGTATTTGCAACGTTTGTCGGAATAATCCATGTAATTGTCTTCCCCGTCGGGCTGATCGTTCAGGAAAGGATTGAAATAAATATCGTCGTCCGCGTCGGTAGAGCAGGAATTGGCGGGGGTACAACTCGGATTGCTGGTGCCGGTATCGTTGTCTGGCGCAGTGTCGCACACGCGGTCGCCCTGCAGATGGCAGTTGTCGTTCGGGCATCCGCCTTCGAAGGTGTGGTACAGGTTAAAATAATGTCCCATTTCGTGCGCCGAGGTTTTTGCATCGTTGCAGAGGTCGTTGGGATTGTACCAAACATTCGCCTCAATAATGAGTCCGTCAAAAATACTGCCGTGTGAACCGGCCAGGGTGGCAACGCCCGCGGGGCCGTCGCACTGGCCGTTGACGATGAAATAGCAGAACTCCCTGACCAGCCAGACATTGACGTAATCCGTGGAAGGAAACTGGCCGTTCAGGGCCGTCACCAGCATCGTTTGAGGGTAGCCGCCTGCATACACGGTGGTGTAAGGGCTGGCGTTTCGGGTGATACCGGTGGTGGGATTGCCGTTGAAATCCTGTTTGGCGAGACAGAACTGGATGCCCACTGCGTTGCCGGCCTCATCGGAACCGCAGGCCACCCCGGCAAAAGCCTTGTTCAGCAGGTCGAGCCCGGCGAGCACGTCGGCGTCGCTCAGGTTTTCAGCAGTTCCGACCGGCGTCCCGGCGGCGTGAACGATGTGGATCACGATCGGGACGGTGGCTGTGGTCTGGATTTTTGGGGCGTTGTGGGCGTGTTTTTCGATGTACTCCAGGAAGTTGATCTCGCTTTCAGCCTGTTTCCGGATAAAGCCCGGATCCTCTTGCAGGAGTTGTTGGCGCAGGAGGTCGGTACCGCAAAAAGGGCTGATGGTTTGGGAGAAAAGGGTTCCGCAAAGAAGGGAACCGGCTAGCGTTGAATAGGTAAGTAGAGTGCGCCGCATCTTCAAAACAGTTTAGTCAATCAACGCCGAGATGCGGACGAGCGACCGGTTCGCTGTCTGAACGATGGGATTTTTTTGAAAATGCGACAAAATCCTTCCATGTCGATCAGCGCTTCCTGTTCGCAGGCGACGACGGTGAACGGCGCGCCGCGCTGCCGTTCGAAGGTCAGCCACGTGGCGAGCAGGCTTTCCAGGCGGGCGCCTTCGAGCTGGCGGAAGCGTGCCGGCAGGGTGATCGTGGAAGTGGATGCAAAAATCCGCAAAAAATACTGATTTTTGAGCAGCCACATGCGCGCCAGGTTGTCAACGGAGCCCACGACAATGAAACTGTACAGGAAGATCAGCAGCGCCTGCCATTCCTGTCCGTTGGCGAGCAGCATCAGGGTGAGCGGCACGTAGGCCAATGCCACTCCGACCACGGGAAGCATGCCCGATACGAAGGTGACGGCAAACCACAACCAGGGGTCTTCCACACCCAGCAACCAGTACATCAGCAGCGCCACAAAGCCCTGCACGAGGCCCATGGGCGGGATGCCGAGCGTTGGACCAGACCATGTCGTTGAGGTGTTTGGCGGATGTATTCGACGTTTTCGCGGCGGAGGGGAAGCCAGTTGAAAAACGAATGCTCCATTTTTTTCCCTTCCGTGAGCATGAACCAGAGAATGAGGTACATGGCCAGCACAAGTCCGATGCCGTTGACGGTGGCGCCGATAAGCGATTGCGCTTGTTGCACCGACCAGTCGCTCAGGTTTTTGACGTTCTCGGGGGTCAGCAGGGTGAGGCCGTATTGCGCTTCCAGGCTGCGGATAATCCGTTCGGCATTCTGCAGCAGCTGGTCGGAATTTTGAAACAAACTGACTACGCGGTTGCGGAGCATGCCGAACACCCAGTTGAGCGGCAGCAATACGGCAATGAACGACAACAGTACCAGCACCGTTGCCGCCACCCGGGTCGGCCATTTCCAGCGTTCCGTGAGGTAAAACTGAAGCCCGCGCAACAACACGTAAAACGTGTATGCCCCCAGCAGGGCCGGGAGAAAAAACCGCAGGTTCCAGAACAAAACGCCGAAAATGGCTGCGATCAGCAGGATCAGAAACATCTGGCGCACGGTGACGCCGGAAACAGGATTCATTTTTTTGAAAGGTTGATAAAGGTTGACAAGGTTGATGAGGGTTTATAGGGTTGATGGGGATAAACTTTATAAACCCTTATAAACTTTATTAACCCTTTCCTTTTTAACAAACGGGCCGCCCCATGCGAGAGCGGCCCGTTGCAGAGCGCGAAATAACCCCATCAGAGCATCATTTCACAGCAATCTGCTTAGTGGTTTTTTCTGCGGTCTCCTTTTTGGGCAATACGACCTTGAGAATGCCGTCGGCGTATTGCGCGGTGATGTCGTCGCCATTGACGTTTTCGGGCAAAGTGAAGGAGCGGGTAAATGCGCTGTAAGCGTATTCCTGACGCGTAAATTTCTCCTCTTTGTCTTCGGTTTCCGTTTTGTGTTCACCGGAAATCATCAATGCGCCGTTTTTAATTTCGAGTTTGAAATCCTCTTTTTTGAAGCCGGGCGCCGCCACTTTGAGTTTAAAAGCGTCCTTATTTTCCGACACATTCACCGCCGGAATCGAAACGCCTTTTACGGACGGTTTCACCCAGTCATCGGCAAAAAGATCATCCATCCAATTCGAAACCGAAGGGAACAGACCACTTTCGGGTGACCATCTGATGAGTGACATAAGTACCTCCTTTGTTTTAGTGATTGGAAATGGTGATCGGATGAATCACCGAAACAAATTTGCCCCCAATATTGGCGCTATGGAATGATGTGGATTACCGCGCCGGCTGATTCAACTCAATTGCCTTTTTATTCTGCTTCCCCCACAATACCTTCGCGCACAGAACAGAATCTACCCTGGTACACGGTCGACCCGACCATTTTCATCATTTCCTAAACTGTTTCTTACCATGAAGAAGTTCTTCGTACCGGGTTTTATTGCAGGAGTTGTTTTACTGCTTTTCAGTTATCTGGGGCCATACCTCCTGGTTACCCTTCTGCCGTCCGTTGCAGAAGAATATTACAACCCGATTTTTGGTCTTGAAGGCGACAAGACGATTATGTACTTCCTCCACCCTTTCGTGATCAGCTATGCGCTGGCCTGGTTCTGGGACCGTTTCAAGACTCTTTTCCACGGTTCCTTCTGGGTGCGCGGCATCGAATTGGGTTTTGTTTACGCGCTCGTGGCCACCATGCCTTCCATGTGGATCATCTTCAGCGCCATGTCGGTATCATTGGCCCTTGTGGTGAGCTGGTTCCTGTACGGACTGCTCCAGGCCATCGTGGCCGGGTTGATTTATGCAAAATTGAATCCGTGAGTTTTTTGAGGATTTGAGGATTTGAGGATTTGAGGATTTGAGGATTTGAATACGATCTGGAATGTGGCTTAACAGTATCGCGTATTCAAATCCTCAAATCCTCAAATCCTCAATCAGTCGACACGATCAGATCGAAGTGAAAATCGATGTTGTCGTTCACTTTGATCATACCCAGCATAGCTTCGGGAGGAGTGATGCCAAAGTCGGTCATGCGCAGCTGTTGTTCTCCGACCAGTTGTATGCGTTTGGGGCCCAGCATTTTAGCACGGGCGTGGAGGTGCTGGACCCTGGTCACGGAGGTGATGGTTAGGTTCATTTTGGCATAAATATCGAACCAGCCGCTGCATTTGCCATCGATACAATCCGGGTTTTGGGTGGTCTCCAGAAGAGATAGTTTAATGGTCGGATAATCCTGGGCCTGAAGCGCTTTCTGGAGATCGGCTTCGATGCGTCGGTTGCGGCAATCGAGGTTGGCCACGGTAATTTCCAGGTTGGCATCCCTGAACTGGGTTTGCCACCCGCGGTTTTCCAACTCTGCGTAGCGGCTGCCAAACTGGTCTTCGCAATGGCAGGTAAAACTGTTCACATTAGTCGTTCCGTTCAGGTACAGCCGGCTGCCGCTTTCGATGGTATAGCGTTTTTTAAACAGGTTGCCGCTTGCACTGCTGAAACTGCCCGCCGCGCCGCACAACATCATACCGCCAACCAGCACGACCAACATTCTAAGGACTGAAAGAGAAGTGAACATGCCGGGTGAATTGGGAGAGTTTGAATGATTCATCGTTTTTTTAAAGAAATCCCATAGTCTGAAACCAGACTATGGGATTTCCATTCTTAAAGATAATCAAGGAACCGTTTCGATCCATCAGAAGCCTACTGCGGCAGAGATCATGAAGCCGTTGAAGTGGCCTTTGTAGCGATAGTCGGTCGTCGGGAAATCCGTGTAGTCTTGCAGTACAAATTCGCCTTTCAGCACCAGGTTTTCGGTCGGATACCAGCCGGCCACAAAAGCGGAGCGGGCAATCGTGACGTCCTGCGTGAAGGCGGCGCCTGCCGGGCGGCCCGTCGCGGTGACGTAACGTGCACCAAAATACAGCTGTTGGCGCGGGAGTGTGCGATAAACCAGCTCGCCTGCCAATTGGGTAAATTCGCGATCCGTGCGTTCGGCATAGGTTTTACCTTTCACCTGTTCGTAGGACCCGAAGAATTCGAGGCCGTAGAATTTCACGAAGGGGTTGATCATAATGGCTTGTACTTTATTGCCTACGCTCGGGTTGAAACGGCCGGAGTCTTTGTTGCCGGCATACGTGCTGGCTGCGCCCGCGGCGTTGGCTGCGGGTTCCATTACCATGAAGTATTGGGAGCCGGTGCGGTCGGCCGAGTAGAGCTGGTTGGAAGCGCTGCTGGGGTTGTTGGCGAAGGAGCCGGACAGGCGGAGTCGCAGGTTGGGATTGAGTTGTTTGTCCCAGGCCAGTTTCACATAGATCGAAGGTTTGCGTTCGGTAGGATCGACGTTGGTGCCAATCGGGGTGGAGGGGTAATTATCGATATTGCCTTTGATCAGGCCCGAAGACAGACCAACCATGCCCATGAAGCCGTCGACCGGGAACACATAAGCTTCGCCGCCGATTTCCGTCGTGAAAGCATCGAGGATGAAGTTTTCCACGAAGGGGTTGTACATGG
>JBGAJY010000230.1:0-8548 GCA_044224705.1 Saprospiraceae bacterium | reverse complement strand
GCCGAACAAGCGGCTTTCGTGGGGCACCGGGCCGAGTTTGGCCAGTTGGCGGTTGATGGTATCGCTGCCGCGATAGTTGTCATTTTTCAGGTAAAAAGAAGGGTCGATGTTGTTCGACAGGTAATTGTCGGTATTGAACAAATTGGCGTCGTAGAACAGGTCCGTGTTGTCGCGCACGGTGCTGCTGCCGTACAAACTGAAGCGGAAAATCTTCTTGTCGCGGCCCAGTTTGCCGCCGAACATCAGGTCCAGGTTGTTGTAACCCAGCCCTCCGAACGACAAATCCGCCTGGGTGAACACAGGTCTTTCGGTCTCTTTCAGGATGATATTGACCACGCCTGCGCAGGCGTCGTTGCCATAAATGGAAGAGGCCGGCCCGTACATCACCTCGATACGCTCGGCCTGGCGGATGGGCAGCTGCGACCCGATCGGCATGCCGTAGGCCAGGGAAGGTTTGACGGGCACGTCGTTGATCAGGATTTTGACGTATTCGTTGCCATTCATGCCGCGCATCAGAAAGGTTTCGCCTTCGAGAGCATTGCCGGGCTGGGACACGCGCACCCCCGGAGCTGCCCGCAGCACATCGCCGAGGGTCACGAAGCCGTAGCGCAGGATCTCGTCGGCGGTGATCACCCACACCGTAAAGGGCAATTGGTCCACTTCTTCGGCCGAACGGGTGGCGAGAATGGCCTGAGGTTTTTGCAAGGCTAGATCGCGGTCCAGGATGTCCTTGCTGCCCAGGCGTTCGGGACGAAGCAAGGAGGAAGAATCGGTTTGGGCGATCAACGGCGAGACAAAAACAGCGAACAGCAGAACGAGACAGTATTTCACGGAAGCTTGATTTATTGCGATTGAATCAATGGATTGGTAGGTTGAGAAACGCCGGCTCTTCACGTTTTCTCTTCCTCGTCCATGTGGTCAGTGAGGCGCTGCACGAGTTTGAATTCACTGAAAAACGTTCGGGCGATCACCCGCAGCACGGTGTACACGGGAATGCCGATCACCATGCCGACCACGCCGCCGATCTTGGCAGAAGCCAGGGTGACGATGAATATTTCCAGGGGATGCACGCGCAGGCTTTTTGAAAAAATAAGCGGACCCACGAAGTTGTTGTCGATAAACTGCGCCAGCATGAATGCGCCGGCTACTTTCAGCACCAGGGGCATCATGGCCGCCATGTCGTAATCGAGGTGCGAAGACACGGTGATAAAAATACCGAACAAAGCGCCGAGGATCGGGCCCACGTATGGCACCACGTTGAGCAGGCCGCCGAAGGCGCCGATGAGCAGGGCGCTTTTGACGCCGAGCAGCCAGAGCAGCACGGTAGAGATCAGGATAAACGACGCAATTTGGGTCAGCAGGCCCCGGAAATAGCGCGTGAGCACCTCGCTGGATTCCTCCACCGCATGCCGCACCTTGGGTTCGTATTCATCGGGTACGAAGGCGTGCAGGATATCGACGAACAGGCGGTTTTCCCTTAAAAAGAAAAACAGGATGAAAGTGACGGAGAAAAAAGCCGCCACGATATTGCCGGCCGTGGCGAGGAAAACGCCGACAAAATTGCCGACCAGGGCAGGTTTGAAGGTATCGAGCAGCACGGCCTGGGTGCGGTCGGCCAGCGACTCCTGGGGCCCTAGCATGCCGAGCTGGTGAAGTTCCTGGTCCAGCCAGGCAAAAGGCCCGCGCCACTTCTCCCCTACCGCCTGGTAATCCACCGTGGTGAGTATCCTGGCCTGGTCCACGAGCGTGGGCACGAACAGCATGATGATGCCGAACAGGATCAGAAAAAAACTCAGGATGGTCAGCAAAGCCGCGCCGTTCACCCCGATGCGGAACCGGCCGATGCGCAGGCGTTTGAGGAAAAAGATCATCAGCGGCTTGCCCAGCATCGAGAGTACCCACGCCACCAGCAGGTACGTCACGATGTCGGAGAAATAATACACGATCGAGCCGAAGCACAACAGGCCGAGCAGCCAAAGCAGATTCCGGTTGAGTGATGACATGAAAAGGGTCGTTTTGTGCGGCCGAATATCGGGGCTTTGGCGCATATCTTCGTTGGCGGGGACTTTGCCTTGCAGCAACCCCTGCAACCCGGAAGTTCCGGCGTGTGTCCAAACACCACCATTTGAACAACTAACAAATCATCCAATGGCGCCCGTTCCTTTTTACCTCTCGCTGAGCTTTATTGCCGTCACACTCGCTACGGTGCTGTTTTTTTATTTCGCCTCCGGCAAAAACAAGACGGCTGCGGCTGTCGTGCTGGTCCTGCTGGTCGTTCAGGCGATGCTGGGCTGGAGCGGTTTTTATTTCAAACCGACCGTGCCACCGCGTTTTCCCCTCCTGATCGTGCCGTCCATCCTCCTTATTGCAAGTGTTTTTCTTTCAAAAGGCGGGAAAACGCTACTCCATGCGCTCGACCTGCGCGTGCTGACTTACCTGCACAGCGTGCGCATCGCGGTGGAGGTCGTGCTGTTCTGGCTGGCCGGTGAAAAGTTGTTACCCTTGGCCATGACTTTCGAAGGTCAGAATTTCGACATTCTCACTGGCCTCACGGCGCCGGTCATGGCCTGGCTGGTTTTTGAACGCAAAGCCTTGTCCACGCGCGCCCTGTTTGCCTGGAATCTGATGGGACTGGGGCTTTTATTGAACGTCGTGGTCCGCGGTATTCTGTCGGCGCCCTCGCCGTTCCAGCAACTGGCGTTCGATCAGCCGAACGTGGCGGTGCTGTATTTTCCGTTTGTCTGGCTGCCGTCGGTTGTGGTGAGTATCGTGCTGTTCGGGCATTTGGCGGCGTTTTACCGGCTGAGCCGGTGATTATTAACCACGTTTTTTTTTGACCACATGAAGGACACATGAAGGGCACATAAGAAAAGGGTTAGGACGGGCTGCTGGCGCGAGGCTTCGCCTCGTGCCATTTGCCCGGCGTTGGGTTGGGCAAAAATCTTTGTGCAAAGCATTGCATGAAATTCGTCACGAGGCGAAGCCTCGCGCCAGCAGCGCGCCATCAGCCCGTCCTAACCCTTTTCTTATGTGTCCTTCATGTGTCCTTCATGTGGTCAAAAAAAAACGTGGTCAAAAAATCTACTTCATCTTCACCGAAATTGCGCAGCCGCCGCCGGCAGCCAGGTGCAATTTCAGCACGTCGCCGCGACGTACGGTGACTTTACGGATGTTCACCGGGTAGGGGTCTTTGATCCAATCGGCCCCGGGGCCGTCTTCATAAATCGTCGCTTCGTAGGAGCTGCCCTTTTCCAGAAAATCCAGTTGGAGCGCAAAATCGCGCGGATTTTCATCCGTGATACTGCCGATGTACCAGTTGGGCTGGCCTTTTTCCTTGCGGGCCGTGGTGAGGTAGTCGCCGATGGAGGCGTTCAGCACCCGCGACTCGTCCCAGTCCACGGGCACGTCGCGGATAAACTGGAACACGTCGGGGCGTTTTTCATAGTTTTCCGGCAGGTCGGCGGCCATTTGCAACGGGCTGTACAAGGTGACGTACAGGGCCAGTTGTTTGGCCACGGTGGTGTGCACGCGTTCTTTTTTGGCCGGATTGAACTGATTGACTTCGATCTGGAAAATACCCGGCGTGTAGTCCATCGGTCCGCCGAGGAATCGTGTGAAAGGCAGGATGCACTCATGCTCCGGGGGGTTACCGCTGCTCCAGGCGTTGAATTCCTGACCGCGGGCGGCCTCGCAGGCCAGCCAGTTCGGGTAAGTGCGCTGCAGGCCGCTGGGCCGCACGGGCTCGTGGGCATCGAGCATGATGTGGTACTGTGCCGTGCGTTCGGCTACCCGGACGTAGTGGTTCACCATCCACTGGCCGTCGTGCCATTCGCCGCGCGGGATGATCTTGCCGACGTAACCGGTTTTGACCGCCGGGTAGCCGTATCGGTTCATAAAGGCGTAGGCGTCGTTCATCTGGCGCTCGTAGCTGGGCACGGCGGCCGAGGTTTCGTGGTGCATGATGAGTTGCACACCTTTTTCTTTCGCGTAGCGGGTCAGCTCGGCCACGTCGTAGTCGGGGTAGGCTTTGGTGAAATCAAACACCTCGTCTTTCCAGTGGCCGAACCAGTCTTCCCAGCCGATGTTCCAGCCTTCCACGAGCACGCCGCCGAGGCCGTTTGCCGCTGCGAAATCGATGTATTTTTTGGTGTTGGCGGTGGTGGCGGCGTGTTTGCCGCTGGGTTGAAGGCCTTTCAGGTTGTCGCCGTTCTGGCTGCCGGCGTAGTCCCAGGTGCTTTTCCCGACGTGCATTTCCCACCAGATGCCGCAGTATTTCATGGGATGGATCCAGGAGACGTCGGTGAGTTTGCAGGGTTCGTTGAGGTTAAGGATCAGGCGGTTGGTGAGAATGCCTGCCGCGTCGGGGCTCAGGAGCACGGCGCGCCAGGGCGTGTGGAACGGGAGCGTATTGACCGATTTGACTGCCGGGTCGGGCGAAGGAATGAGGAAGGCTTTGAATTTCAGGGCGCTGGTATCGGCCGTCAGGTGCAGCGCCGCAAAATCCACCAGCGCCGCCTCGGCGATGGTGATGTGGGTGCCGTTTTTCATACGCATCGTGATGGGCGTCTGCACGTTGTAGCGGTCCACGATGTGCTGCGTGGCGATGGCGTATTCCTTGTTGTAGCGGTCGGTATTGATGGTGCTGACGGACGTCGTGCTGTACACGTGTTCGTTGGAATCGTAGTCGCCCGGAATCCACCAGGCGGTGTGGTCGCCGGTCATCTGAAATTCGGTGAGTTCGTCGGTGACCGTCACCTGGGCGGCCGATTCCCTGGCCGGGAATTCGTAGCGAAAGCCCACGCCGTTGTCGTAGGCTTTGAAATGAATGATCAGTTGTTCCTTGTCGTTGGCGAGCTGGTAAATCAGTTCGTTGTAGTGGTCGCGAATCTGCGCTTCTTCGCCCCAGACGGGCTTCCAGGTTTCGTCGTGCGAGCCGGTTGTGGCGCTCACGAGTTTGAAGCCGCTGCTGAAATTCCGGTCGCGCGCCGCGATGCCCAGCCGCGACCAGTCGACGGCCGTCGCGCCGTTAAAAGTGATTTTGTAAAAGGCTTCGCCGGCCTTGTTCAGCCCCACGCTGACCGCGGTGTTTTTGCCCGGTGAAGCGAGGTGGCGAATGGTTTGCTGCGCATGGAGCGGAAGCAGGAAAACAAGTAAAATCGGGAGCAGTGCAGTAATTTTTTTCATAGATGTGCGGATGCGGTTCGGGCGGCGTAAATGTAGCGTGTTTGTTTCACGCAGATGTCCGCAGACCTTTCCGCAGATGTCCGCAGAAACCATTGCGTGAATTTTTCTGCGAAAATCTGCGGAAAGGTCTGCGGACATCTGCGTGAAACCCTCATCAGGGCTCAATTCCGGATATCCGCGCCCCAGGCCAGTTTTTGCCGGATAGTGTGCAAAAACGTCACGTCCTGCAATTGCACGACGCGGATCGGGAAGTCGTTGCGGCGCACGGCGAGCTGGTGGTGGGCCGTGATGAGCTCGAAGCGGGAGTCGAGCGTGCAGATGAAATTTTCGCCCCGGCCTTCGATCTCGAAGGACAGGACCGACTCGTCGGAGATCACGATCGGGCGCACGTTGAGGTTGTGCGGAGCGACGGGCGTGAGCACGAAATTGTTGGAATTGGGGAACACCACCGGGCCGCCGCAGGACAACGAATAGCCCGTGCTGCCCGTGGGCGTAGCGATGATGATGCCGTCGGCCCAGTACGAATTGAGGTAGTCGCCGTTGAGAAAGGCGTTGATGGTGATCATCGAGGAGGTGTCGCGTTTCAGCAGGGTGCAGTCGTTGAGCGCGAAGGGCACGTCGCCGAAAATAGCCGGGTGGCTTTCGAGATACAGCATCGTGCGTTCGTGCAAGAGGTACTGCCCCCGTTTGAGCTTCTGGATGGCATCGGTGACGTGTACCTTTTCGATCGTGTTCAGAAACCCCATACGCCCGAGATTGATGCCCAGCATGGGCACGCCGGCGTCGCGCACCAGGGTGACGGCATTGAGCATGGTGCCGTCGCCGCCCAGAACGATCACAAAATCGATGCGATGCACCCGGAAATCGCGGTAATCGTCGAAACGTGCATACGGTCCGGGGAAGTTGATATTTCCCTGAAGATCATCCAGGTAAGGCGCATACACATACGCCGTGATGCCCTCCGCGTGCAGGGCATCAAACAGTTCCTGCACGTAGGGATGATCTTTATCCCGGTATTGTTTTCCAAAAACGACGACTTGCATGAGCAATGTGTATATGAGTGAATGGGCGAGGACTTGAAAAACCGCCGTGAATTTCCATTTATCTTGCAGCAAATTTGAGAAACAATCGGGCAATCGCGCATTCGCTCCTTCACACATTCGCTCAATTACTCATTGACCATGGAACCTTTGAAACTACCCGCAGTCATTGCAGAGGAAAAAACACGCCTCCGCGAACGCCGCAAACGATTGAACCAGACGCACGGATCGGAGGATCAGGAAAACTGGTTCGGCATCGCCCTGTCCGGCGGCGGCATCCGCTCGGCCACCATCAACATGGGCTTTTTGCGCACGCTGAGCCGCTTCGGCATCCTGCGGCGGGCTGATTATCTGAGCACGGTTTCCGGTGGCGGCTACACCCACGCCTACGTGCAGGGGACGCTCAAAAATTCGGGCAAATACGAAGAACTGTTCAGCGACGCCCATGCCGCCGAATTCCGCCAGCACGGCGAATACATGACGCCCGGCCAGGGTTTTGGCAAAAACCGCAACCTGTTTCTGCTCATCGTGGCTTTCTTGGTGAGTTGGGTCATGAGCCTCATCAGCCTGATCATTGCGGGCGGCATCGTCTATTTTGTGTATGAAACCATTGCCGGCCTGGTGGGTGGCAGCACGCTGCACGAATTGTTGTCGACCAAAAGTTTCAGCAATATCTGCACCTGGTACATTTATGCCCTGGCCGCCCTGCTTGCCGTGCATTTTGCGGTCAATGTGTGGTTCACGTTCGACCTCGGGCTGTCCAAAACCTTCAACCGCATCGAAGCCCTGCTGGCGGCACTGGGCCTGGGGCTGCTCACCTGGATGCTGCTGCTTTCCCTCACCGCTCCGGGCGACGCCGGCCAGGTCGCATCCGAAGCCGCCACAGCCGGATACGTCTGGTGGGAAGCCCTGGCTTTTGTCGTTGGACTGGTCGGACTCGGTTTTTTGGCCAACCCGAATGCCTTGAGCTTTCACCGTTTTTACCGGAAACAGCTGGCCGACTTATTCCTCCGGTTTTCAGGCACTTATAAAAACGTTCTGCTGCGCGACCTGGCCAATGTCGAGTCCGGGCGCGAAGCCGATTTCCTGGCGCCTTACCCCCTGATCAATACCTGCATGAACCTGCAAAACCCCTCGGGCGACGACAAGTTCAAAGGCGTCAAAGCCAGTGACTACTTTGTGCTCAGCCCCTTGTTTTGCGGCTCAAAACTGACTGGCTATGCCCCTACGGGACAATACCGCGATTTTCGCTGTATGACGCTCCCGGCCGCCGTGACCATCTCCGCGGCCGCCGTAAATCCGGGCCTGGGCATCTATTCGAGCAAATTGCGCAGCGCCATTTTCACCCTGTTCAACGCCCGCCTGGGCTTCTGGGTCAGCAATCCCTTCATCCGGACCCGAACCAGTCCGCCCGTGTGGTGGCCCTTCTATTTTTTCAGCGAGCTGCTCGGCCGAATCGGCATCCGCAAACAAATGGTCAATATTTCCGACGGCGGCCATATCGAGAATTTCGGCGCCTACGAACTCCTGCGTCGCGGCTGCCGGCTGGTGATTGCCGTGGACGCCGGCGAAGACCGCCTTTTCACCTTTGAAGACCTCAACAACCTGATCCTGCGCGCCCGCAACGAACTCGGCCTGGAAATCAAATTTAAACAAGGCGAAGGACCGGAAGACCTCATCGCGCCGCGCCCTTCGCAGGTGTATTCGCAAAAACGTTTTGCCGTGGCCGAAGTCATCCAGCACTGGGACGACGGTAAGGTGGACGTACCCAAAGCCTTGCAATCGGAACCCTTTCCCCGCAAGATCGGGACCTTCGTGTACGTCAAATCGTCCGTTACGGCGCCCTCGCACCCGCCGCCCGACAAACCCGATGCCGACCTGAAATACAGCACGTATTTTTATAAAATCTACCACCCGGAGTTCCCGCACGAATCCACCGGCGACCAGTTTTTCGATCCCGTGCAATGGGAGTCCTACTACCGCCTTGGCCAATACCTCGGCGCCGACGCGCTCGGCCTGAACGACCTGAGCAAGGCGTTTCGCGGCAATGAAAAACAAATTTCAGTGGAGCAACTCATCGCCTGGTTCGACGCGCCCGAAAGCAACGGCCTGTTCACCGAAGCCGAACAAAAACTGGCCGCCAAACCCGACAAAGGCTTTGAAAGCATCAAAATCGGAGAGACGAAAAGCGGCCAGGAGAGTGTAGCGCGCGAGCCGACGGCTCCCGCTGCGGAGGAGGAAGAGTTCCGGATGTAGGGTTGCGGAGCGCTTGGGAGAAGGGGATTTGATTTTGGATTTGAAACGTGGCTGGACGTGGCTGGCAC
>JBGAJY010000229.1:0-8533 GCA_044224705.1 Saprospiraceae bacterium | reverse complement strand
AAATTCCCGAACGACGTAATCGTGACGGTCTGCGACGGCACCGGCAACTACGGCGAACCGACATTCTTCGGCGAAGACTGCGAATTGCTGGGCGTATCGCACGAAGATGTAGTGTACACGGTAGTACCGGATGCATGCTACAAAATCGAGCGTACGTGGACGGTGATCAACTGGTGCACATACAACCCGAACCTGGGTTGCATCGACATCCCGAACCCGAACCCGAACGCCACGGTGAACCACCCGTCGAACCTGCCTGGCCCGACCGTGTCGGCTTGCGGCACGCCGGCTCCGTGGAACCCGACGGTAGTAGCCATCAACCCTGGCCAAACACCGACGAACTACTGCACGTTCTGGGATAAGAATGCGAACTGCTACAAATACAAGCAGATCATTAAAGTGATCGACACACAGGATCCGGTGGTACAATGCCCGGCCAGCCCGGTCGAGATTTGCGACCTGACGCCGAACGATCCGTTGTTCTGGAACAAAATGTACTGGTATGACGCCACGATCAACAGCCACGACCTTTGCGAGGCTCCGACCGATCTGTGCATCACAGCCACCGACCTTTGCTCGGGCGCAAACCTGAACTTCCGTTACCTGTTGTTCCTTGACCTGGATGGCAATGGCTCGATGGAATCTGTAGTAAACAGCATCAACACCGGTATCGCCGGTCTGGGCTGGAACGCAGTTCCGTACAACAACGCCGGCAACCCGAACTACTCGGGTGGCGAAATCCGCCAATTCGACGACCGTCCGGTCCTGTCGAACCAGAAATACGGCTTTGCACTGCAAGTAACGACGTCGGGCACGAGCAAAACGGCTTGCCTGCGTTGGAACACGCAACAATCGCAGAACACGTACGTGATCCCTGAACTGCCCTACGGCACACACAAGATCAAGTGGTTCATCGAAGATGGCTGCGGCAACGAAACGATCTGCGAATACACGTTTGTGGTGAAAGATTGCAAGAAACCGACGGTTGTCTGCATCAATGGCCTGAGCGTGAACATCATGCCGACGAAGATGATCGCCCTGTGGGCATCTGACTTCCTGCAATACACAGAAGACAACTGCACACCTGCTAACCAATTGGTTATCGGCATCCGCAAATCGGGCACGGGCACGGGCTTCCCGCTCAATCCTGACGGCACGCCGCAAACAGGTGTGACGTTCACGTGCGACGAATTGGGCACGCAGTTGGTAGAACTGTGGTCGATCGACAAAGCCGGCAATGCCGACTACTGCGAGACGTATGTAATCGTACAGGACAACGCCGGCATCTGCAGCGGTGCAGCAGGCACGGTAGCCGGAGCGCTGAAAACAGAAGCCAGCAATGGCCTGGAAGAAGCCGGTATGACCTTGAACGGCACGAGCAACGCCCTGCCTCCCGGCAGCACGTTCACGCTGACGGACAAAAACGGTCTGTACACGTTGAACGGCATTCCGTTCGGCGACGACTACACGCTGACACCTGGCAAAGACAACGACCCGCTGAACGGCGTATCGACGTTTGACCTTGTGCTGATCAACAAACACATCCTGGGTCTTGAGCCGCTGAGCACACCGTACAAAATGATCGCTGCTGACGCTAACAACAGCCGTTCGATCACGACGTTCGACATTGTTGAGTTGCGCAAACTGATCCTTGGTATCTACACGGAACTGCCGAACAACACCTCGTGGCGTTTCGTAGACAAAGCGTATAACTTCCCGAACAAGGCTAATCCGTTCCAGGAAATCTTCCCCGAAACGAAGCAAATCGCTTCGATGCTGGGCGACAAGATGAACCAGGACTTCACCTCGGTGAAAGTGGGTGACGTGAATGGCAATGCCATCGCAAACAGCCTGACGAGCACGGAAGACCGTACAGCCGGCACGTTGTTGTTCGACGTGGAAGAGCGTTCGGTGAAAGCCGGCGAAACCTTCACGGTGAACTTCAAAGCATCGGAGAAAGTACAAGGCTACCAGTTCACGATGAACTACAACAACCTTGAAGTAATGGATATCGTACCGGGCGCAAACATGAAGGTTGATAACTTCGCCGTGTTTGCCAACGAAGGCGCGATGACGACGAGCTGGGACGGTGATGCTGCTGCAGAATTTGCAGTAACGTTCCGCGCCAAAGCCGGCGGCAACCTGAGCCAGATGTTGGGCGTATCGAGCCGCATCACGAAAGCCGAGGCATACAATGCCGACAGCGATCGTCTGCAAGTGGCCTTCCGCTTCAACGGAGCAAACGGTTCCACGATCTCGGGTCTTGGCTTCGAACTGTACCAAAACTCGCCGAACCCATTCATCAACAAGACCCAGATTGGTTTCTACCTGCCGCAGGCAGCCGAGGCTACGCTGACGATCTTTGATGAGTCTGGCCGGATGATCTACACGCAAACGGGCGACTTCACAGGTGGCTACAATGCGGTAACGATCGACCGTTCGGTGCTGAACACAACAGGCGTGTTGTACTACAAACTGGAAACAGCTACGGACAGCGCGACGAAGAAGATGATCCAAAGCAAGTAAAAAGGTTAGAAGGTTACTGGTTAGAGAAGGTTAGACGGTTACTGGTTAGAAGGTTGGAGGGTTGCACAAACCCTCTAACCTTCCAACCAGAAACCTTCGAACCTTCCAACCAGAAACTTTCGAACCTTTTCCCCCGGCAAATCGAGCCTTGCCGGTATATACCGGGAATCGATTTTACATACTTTAAAATCGGTTTTTGGGATGGCCTCTCTCCATAAGATGGAGGGGGGCTTTTTTTATTGCGTATCCCGTGGGAAAGACAGACTTGGTCAAGAGATTGCTGAAAACCAGGGGAGAAGCTTGAAATACGAGCTAACTTTGCATCTTCCCTTGAAACCAGTCTGCCTAACCAATATTTGTTTGCCGGCTTCCGGCTTGACTTATGCGCGATATTACCGATCTGATCGGCCGAATTTTTCTGTCAGTCACGTTTCTGTTTGAGGCCGTTGATTCCATACTTTTTTTCGACAAGACCAAAGACACCATGACCCAGTTCCTGCTGACCTGGAACCAGGATTTGTTGTTGTACGGCGCTATTTTTTTGCTGCTAACCGGCGGATTGATGGTCTTGACAGGGTATCGCTCCACGCTGGGAGCCGTGTTGCTGTTGCTCTATTGGGCGCCGGTTACCTTCATTGTACATGATTTTTGGAATGCAGATTCCGAGCACATCCGTTTGCAGAGTGTGCTGTTCATGCGCGACCTCGCCATCATTGGCGGACTCTTGATGTTGGCTGGTAAAGGGAGCGGCCGTTACAGCATCAAACGTTTGCTGGCGACGACCAGGGTATGAACCAAGGGCCTCGTAGGGTTTGTACCTGCGCCAACCGAAAGGTTGGCGTTACCATCAAACCACTTTTGCACTCCTGATCATTCTGGAAAAATAAGCGGGGAAAAAGCGTTTCAAATACACACCCAACACCTCCTTCCCGCCGAAATAAGCCTCTTCCTTGCCATTTTCTATCGCACGCAGGATCTTGCGGGCAAGCGTATCCGGCTGCATGCCCTTCCCGGTCGCCTCATCCATGGTGCCCTGGGCAGCGCCGCTCCCGGTGAGTGCGTTGACGCTGACATTGGTGCGCACAAATCCCGGGCAGATCAGGGTGATTTGTATGGGCGTTTGGGCCAATTCGGCGCGCAAGCTGTCGAAAAAGCCGTGTAAAGCGTGTTTGGACGCGGCGTATGAAGTGCGCAACGGTGAGCCAAACTTCCCCGTCAGGCTTGTAATGGTGACAATATGACCCAATTGATGGGTTATCATGCTGGGGAGCAAGGCTTTGGTGAGGGCCACTGTGCCGAAAAAATTGATATTCATCAGTCGTTTGTCCACATCGAGGCTCGTGTCCTTGGCCAACGCGCGCTGTGAGACCCCGCCATTATTGATCAGAATGTCGACTTTCCCCGATTGCCGCAGCACGTGTTCTACGATACCTGGGATCGCATCATGTTGTGCGAGATCGAGTACCTGTATGGATACTGACGCGGCGCCGGCTTCCGTACATTGTGCAGCCACCCGCAGGAGCTCGTTTTCGTTGCGGGCAGAAAGGATTACATGGGCACCGTGTTGGGCAAATGCTTTGGCCAGGGCTTCTCCAATTCCGGAGGAAGCGCCGGTAATCCAAACCCGTTTATTTGAAAAAAAATCCGCCATTATTAGGATGAAGGTTTATAAGGTTGAGAAAGATTAATGAGTAGTTGAGGGCTGGATATACACCTTACAAACTTCATCAACCCTTTTATCAACCCCTTCTTCTTTCACAAAGGTAAAAATGCCATAGCATTCTGATACCTGCGCTGCGCAACGGTCGCCAATGGGCGGTGCCGGATTCCAGTTCACGATGTGTGGGGCGTGCAGGCAGTCCTTTGATCACACGAAAGGCCTCCAGCAGGGCGATGTCGCCTTTGGGCAAAATATCAGGCCGCAACAGGCATTCGGAGAGATAAATATCTGCCGTCCAGTCGCCGATTCCTTTCTGGCGGGTCAGCATACTCCGCACCTCCTCATCCGGCAATGCCGATAATTTTTCAAAAATCAATTCGCCCGCCAGGACACTTTGCGCCAATAAACGGGCATATTGCATCTTTTGCCGGCTGAATCCGATCTGGCGAAGCGAGTCATCGTCCAGTTGGAGTAAATTTTCCGGAGAGACCACACCCAAATGAGCGCTCAATCGCTGAAATGCCGCATTCGCCGACGCCAGAGAAACCTGCTGTTCGAGAATCATGTGAATGAGGGTGGAAAAACCGGGCTCGCGATACCAAAGTGGCGGGTAGCCATAGCAGTCCAGGACTCGCGCCAACGCGTCGTCGCGCTCGGCCAGCCAGTGCGCAGCATCGCGCAGATTCGTTTCGCTGAGTTGTGTCAAGTTCATGTGCTCCGGTAAAACAAAAGCATAAATTTGAAGTTTTGCCTCTAAAACAAACATTTGCCGTGAAAATCGTCACTCTTACCCTCAATCCAGCACTGGACAAGAGCACACACGTGGAGCGCTTGATCCCCGAAGCCAAACTCCGCTGCTCCGCTGTGCGCCTCGATGCCGGCGGCGGCGGAATCAATGTCTCCAAGGGCATCCAGCGCCTTGGCGGCACGAGCACGGCGGTTTTTCCGGCCGGAGGGCCCAACGGGCAACGACTTTGCGCGCTGCTGAGCGAGGCTGGAATTCCTTTCAAAGTGGTTGACATTCAGACAGAAACGCGTGAAAGTTACGCCGTGCTGGAGACAGCTACCAACCACCAGTTCCGCTTTACGCCGCCCGGTGCTGCTGTCACCGTGGAAGAGGCGGAGGCTTGTCTGACGCATATTGAACGGCTGAAACCCGAGTGGCTGGTGGCCAGCGGAAGTCTGCCGCCGGGTTTGCCGGAGACCTATTACGAGCGTGTAGGGGTATTTGCGAAAAGCATTGGTGCAAGGTTTATTCTCGATACCTCGGGTGCGGCCTTGCGGGCTGCAGCAGATGAAGGCTTGTATCTGCTCAAGCCCAATTTAGCCGAGCTCAGTGCGCTTTCCGGCGTCAAACGGCTGGAAATGAACCAGGTAGACGATGCCGCTTTTACCCTCATTGAAAAAGGCATGAGTGAAGTCGTCGTCGTTTCACTGGGTCCTCGTGGGGCGCTGCTGGTCACGCGCGACGGATTTGAACACATTCCTGCACCGACTGTGGAGAAAAAAACTACCGTCGGCGCAGGCGACAGCATGGTAGCGGCCATGGTGTGGGCGCTTAGCGAAGGGTTATCCCTTCGGGAAATGGTGCAGTGGGGCGTCGCTTGCGGCACCGCAGCGACGATTGGCGAAGGCACGGAACTGTTTCATCTCGACGATGCCAAACGCCTGCTGCAGTGGATTCAAAAGTATGGCGAACGCTACCGGTTCGCGGGATTCTGAAAGAATGCCGGGTGGAGATTCGGGAGAATACCTTGAAATAGGCAATTATTTAAAATATCGTTTTGAAAACACTGCAACCTTCCGCAAAAACTCCTGTGTCTAACTTCCGGTTTTAAAAATTTCAGCTTCCCGTCCGGGCTTTCTAATTTTGCCCTGCAATACCCTTCGACTTTCCCCTTTCAACAAAAACTGCCTTTACCTTAACTTGTCCTGTTTCCGCTACGCCAATGCACGGAAGAGCGACCAACATTGTGTCACCGCTGCCTTATCTTTGTAAAAGTTTGACTGTCAACGTTTTTGAAACAGCCTGAAAATGATTAACCTGATCCTCTTTGGTCCTCCCGGTTCCGGCAAAGGAACACAAGCTGCCCGCCTGGTAGAAAAATACCGGCTTGTCCATATCAGTACGGGCGATTTGTTCCGCTATGAGATGAGCCATGATACGCCCCTGGGTCAACAAGCAAAGGCATACATGGCCAAAGGCGAACTCGTGCCGGATGAAGTGACCATCGGTATGCTGCGCAACAAAGTGGAAGCCCACCCCGAAGCCAACGGATTTATTTTCGACGGCTTCCCTCGCACCATTCCCCAAGCAAAAGCCCTGGATCGTCTGTTGGAAGAGAAAGGCACCGATATTCATTGCCTTATGGCGCTTCAGGTGAACGACGACGAGATCGTACAACGCATCAAACTGCGCGGCGCTACTTCAGGCCGGCACGATGACAACGATGAAACCATCATCCGAAACCGCATCGCCGTCTATAAAAACGAAACCACACCGGTGTACGATTATTACGCCCGGCAAGGCAAAAGCCACAGTATCAATGGGATAGGTAATATCGAGGCGATCTTCGAACGCCTGAGCAACATTGTCGACCGGGTGCAGACAGCTGCCGGTTCCTGAACGGTTTTTAGCGCGTACAGCGGTTTTTTAGGGAAAAGGCCTACTTTTGAGCCATAATTTCAAGAGCAGTCAACCCAACAACATGGCGATCTCTTCGAATCCCTGGCAAGCCCTGTGGCAAAAATTGCCCGCACCGCTTCAAAATCGCTACTACCTCACGCTGGTGGTCTTTTTTTTCATCCTCATTTTTCTCGACAAACACAGTTTGTGGACCCAATGGCGCCTGCACCGTGCCCAGCAAAAACTGGAAACCGACCGCGCGTACTACGAGAAAAAAATTCTGGAAGCCCGCGAAGAAGCCGAGGACTTTGAACTGACCAAGGAAAAATACGCCCGCGAGCACTATTACATGAAAAAAGGCGACGAAGATGTCTTTATCATTCGGGACAAAAAGTAGAAATAAAAAGGTTGATGAGGGTTGATAAGGTTTATAAGGGTTGATAAAAAGGGAGGGGGGCGCTCTCAGTTCTATCCAAAATGGCAGCGTTTCAGAGAGCGCCCCCTCCCTTTTTATCAACCTTATCAACTTTATCAACCCTCATCAACCTTTTAAAAAAGCATACCTGACCAACTCATTACTCATCTCCAACTGCACAGCATGTCTGTTTTAGTCAATAAGCATTCCCGCATTATCGTCCAGGGTTTCACGGGCAAAGAAGGCACTTTCCACGCCGAACAAATGATCGCCTACGGCACCAACGTCGTGGGCGGTGTGACGCCCGGAAAAGGCGGCCAAACCCACCTCGACCGCCCGGTATTCAACACCGTTGAAAATGCCGTTCAATCCGCAGGCGCCGACACTTCCATCATTTTTGTGCCGCCCGCCTATGCCGCCGACGCCATTATCGAAGCCGCAATGGCGGGTATTAAAGTCATCGTAGCCATTACTGAAGGCATTCCTGTGCAGGACATGGTGCGCGCCAAAGCCTTCATCAGCGACAAAGGCTGCCGCCTGATCGGCCCGAACTGTCCCGGTATCATCACGCCCGACGAAGCCAAAGTGGGCATCATGCCCGGTTTTGTGTTCAAACGCGGCCCCATCGGCCTCGTGTCCAAATCGGGTACGTTGACTTATGAAGCTGCCGACCAGATCGCCAAAGCCGGCCTGGGCATCACCACAGCCATCGGCATCGGCGGCGACCCGATCATCGGCACCACCACCCGCGAAG
The DNA here is from genome assembly GCA_044224705.1 of Saprospiraceae bacterium. Taxonomy (GTDB): domain Bacteria; phylum Bacteroidota; class Bacteroidia; order Chitinophagales; family Saprospiraceae; genus M3007. The sequence continues at coordinate 552 of JBGAJY010000229.1, read as the reverse complement.
CCATCGAACTGTTCATGAACGACCCTGAAACCGAAGGCATCGTCATGATCGGCGAAATCGGCGGCGGCCTCGAAGCCGAAGCCGCGCGCTGGATCCGCGCCAACGGCAATAAAAAACCTGTGATCGGCTTTATCGCCGGCCAAACCGCACCCAAAGGCCGCAAAATGGGCCACGCCGGCGCCATCGTCGGCGGCGCGGAAGACACGGCTGCCGCCAAAATGGCCATCATGGCCGAAAACGGCATCACCGTGGTGAACAGCCCGGCGCAGATCGGTCTGACGGTGAAACAGGTGATGGGCCGTTGATTGAACCGATTAAGTATTCGTGGCTAATGAGTTTTCAAAAAATAACCGCTCTTTAATTATTGGGATGCATTCAGTTCCCTCGCTTCGCTCGGGATGACAGATGCCTAATAACCAACTTGTTATATCAGATTTCTCGCTACGCTCGAAATTCTGCCAAGGCTTGGCAGTTGCCCTGCGCCTCCAGGTGGGCGTGGAGAAACCCCTCGCGGGCCAGCATGGTGTGGCGGCCGCGGTGGTCGAGCTGGAG
>JBGAJY010000228.1:0-8530 GCA_044224705.1 Saprospiraceae bacterium | reverse complement strand
GCGCAGACGTACGCAGAAAAACTTACCAGGAAAAATTTCTGCGTACGTCTGCGGAAAGGTCTGCGTACGTCTGCGCGAAACAACCCCTTCAAAACTTCATCACCTGCGCCTTCCTTTTCCCCGACATATACCCCCGGATAATCTTCCCCGCATCCGGGTCTTTCCCCGGAAAATGCATGGCTTCCAGCAGGTCCTCGGTCGTAAAGCCCTCCGCTGAATCCACGAAGGCGTAGCCCAGGAAACGCCCGTCCTGCACGCCGATAAGGGCTTTTTCCTCCGCGGTGCGGCCCGGTTCCACGATGAAAAAACTGCCGCTCAGGCGTTTGTCGAGCACCAGCAGGGCGTGCTCCACGCGTTCGTTGTAGTCGTCCGTGGATTCCTCGGCCACGCAGGCGCCGCGGCACAATTTGATGTTGTAATGAAAGCAGGAGGAGCCGCTGAAATCGAGGTTGCAGAGTTTGTCGCAGAGTTCGAATTGCCGCGCGACGGCTTGCAACTGGTTTCGCGCGTGGTCGAGTTTGGGGAATTCAGCCACGAGTTCGAGGCCTTTTTTGACGCGGGCGGTGATCTTGCCGGGCGCCAGGCAACGGTAGCCGCGCGCATCGGTGTAGGCAAAAATGCCGCCCACAAAATTCTGGTTGCGCAGGGCCCGGTTGACGGGCGGTTGCAGGCGTTTGATCTCCGCGCTTTCAAGCAGCAGGGCCACAAGTTCGCTGCCGGTGACCTCGTAGCTCAGGTCGGTCACGCCGGCGCGCAGTTTTTCACCCTTGGCGGTGGGGTCGCTGAAATGTTCGAACAGTCGCTTCTGGATGTTCAGGCTTTTGCCGACGTAGATCACGTCGCCGGCGGCATTGTGGAAATAATACACGCCGCAGGCCGAAGGAATTTCGTGCAGGCGGTCGAGGCTGATGGCGGGCGGGAGTTTGGTCTCGCGCACGCCGCGATTGACCAGCTGGCGTACGCTGCCGGCAGCCGATTGTTCGGCCAGAATGAGCTCGAAAAGGCGGGCGGTGGCCAGTGTGTCGTCCAGCGCGCGGTGGCTTTGGTCGGCGTGGATGCCGAAATGCCGTTTCAGATTGCCGAGGCTGTAACTCTGCAAACCTGGAAACACTTTGCGCGCCAGCCGCACGGTGCAGAGTTGTTTTCGGGAAAATTCGAAGCCCAGCCGGGCGAATTCTTCGCGCACGAAGTGGTAATCGAAACTCACGTTGTGCGCCACGAAAATTTTGCCTTCGGTCATTTCCACGATGCGGCGCGCGACTTCGTAAAACTTGGGCGCGGAGGCCACCATGTCGTCGGTGATGCCCGTCAGTTGGGTGATGCTCCAGGGGATGCTGCGTTCCGGATTGAGCAGGGTGGAGAAGCTATCGACGACCTTTTCACCGTCGTGCAGCACGACAGCGATCTCGGTGATGCGCTCGAACCGGGCTTGTCCGCCGGTGGTTTCGACGTCGATAATGGCGTACACTTGAATAAATGAGTGAATGAGTGAATGAGTGAATGAGCGGGTTATCGGCCGGTTTTTTTCCTGCCCGTTTCGCTCATGGCGAAGGAGCGGGTCATGGTTTTGATGAATTCCGCCCGCCGGAAACGCAGGGCCGACCAGTCTTCATCGATGGCCACCTGGCGTACCGGTTCGAAGCCCAGGCGGCCGAGTACCTGGAAACCGGTGTCGCGGTTAAAGTCGCATTTATAGCGTTTGGAGCTGCCCTTCGGGTAGGCGACCCAGAGCATTCCGTCGCCTTCGAGCAGATCGGCTGCGAAAGGGGCGAATTGGTCTATCTGCTCCTGTTTTGTGGTAAAAACCAGGATAAAAGCCGCTTTTTCACGCGTTTCAAGGCTGGTGATGACGCGGGCTTCCGGCAATGCGGCGGCCAGCCGTTCGGCAAAGTCACCGGGCGGCAGGAATGCGATGACCGGTGACTGGCCTTTGTAATTCATTTTTTTCAACAGATCCAACATGGCACGCTGCTGTTTTTTTTCAACAAAAAAATCGCTCAAATATAAAACATTCCGTGTCGAAAAAACAAAAGTCGATCCGGCCGGAATGAGCGGACGGGTTTACATTTGCCCGTTATGACGAACCGCTTGTTCTCTTTTCTCCTCGCTGTTTTTGGGGTATGCGCGACGTACGCTACCGGGCTCGGGCAGTCGGCGCCGCCGGGCCGCGTCATCGTCGGGGCTGAGCGGACGGAGGTTTATCTGCCGCTGCTGGCGGGCAAACAGGTCGGTCTGGTGGTGAACCCCACGGCGCGCGTAGGCACGACGCACCTGCTGGACACCTTGCTGCAACGAGGCGTGTGCGTCACCCGGATTTTTGCGCCCGAGCACGGTTTCCGCGGCGAAGAAGAGGCCGGCGAGGAAGTCAGAAACGGCTCGGATGTGCGCACGGGCACCCCGGTGCTGTCGCTTTACGGCCGCAAAAAGAAGCCCTCGACCGAGGACCTGGCGCATGTAGACGTGCTGATTTTTGACATCCAGGACGTGGGCGCGCGGTTTTATACCTATATCTCCACGTTGTTTTATTTGCTCGAAGCCGCTGCGGAAAACAACAAACCCCTGATCGTGCTCGACCGGCCCAATCCCAACGGCAGGGTAGTGGACGGCCCTCTGCTCGAGCCGCAACTGGAATCCTTTGTCGGGATCGCGCCCTTGCCTGTTGCGCACGGCTGCACCGTGGGCGAACTGGCGCGGTATTTTATCGGCGAAGACTGGATCTGGCACGGCCCGAAGCCCGAACTGACGGTGATTCCCTGCCTGAATTATACTCATCGCACGCCCTACGACCTGCCGGTGCGCCCTTCGCCCAACCTGCCCGACATGCGTTCCATCCTGTTGTACCCTTCGATTTGCCTCTTTGAAGGTACCGTGGTCAGTGTCGGGCGCGGCACGGACACGCCGTTTCAGCTGGTGGGCCATCCGGATTTTCCGCTTACCGATTTTTGTTTCATACCCGCCTGCAACCCCGGCGCCAAGTCGCCGCTGTACGACAACCAACGCTGCTACGGCTACGATTTGCGGGCTTTGCCCCTCGATTCGCTTCGGCAAATGGACCGGCTCGACCTCCGCTGGCTGCTCGATTTTTACTGCGAATTCCCCGACAAGAGCCGCTTTTTTTTGAAAAATAATTTCTTCAACCTGCTCGCCGGCACGCCGGATTTGCGGCGGCAGATCGAACTTGGCAGTTCGGAAGAGGAAATCCGCGCCAGCTGGCAGCCCGGTCTGGATTTTTTCAAAGCCGTGCGGACACCCTATCTCCTTTATGCAGAATAGGATGGATTTAGAACCTAACCGCTAAGGCGCCGAGACGTAAAGATTTGAAAATGAATGCCTTTGCGTCTCACCACCTTAGCGGTTAGGTTTTAAATCCATCCCATCAGCCTGCTTCAAACCCCCTCCCCACCCATGGCCCAACACATCGACACCGGCCGGCTCGGCGAACAACACGCCGCCACTTTTTTGGAAGAAAAAGGCTACCGCATCGCGGCGCGCAACTTTCGCACGGGCCGCGGAGAGATCGACCTGATCGCCTGGAGCCCGGAGAAAATCCTCGTCTTTGTTGAGGTGAAAACACGCGCCTACGACAGTTTCGGTGGGCCGGAAGGCGCCGTGGAAAGCAAAAAAATGGATGTGCTGGCGCGGGCCGCCGGGGTGTACATGGAAAGCATCGGTTATGAATGGGAAATCCGTTTCGACGTGATCGGCGTGCTGCTGCGCGACGGACAATTGCGGGAGATCAGGCATACGGAAGACGCATTTTGGCCACGTTGAGGGTCGTGCCGCGACGTTTTGCCGAAACTGGCCGAAGGGGCTTCCGGGATTAGTTTAAATTTCCGGACATTCGACACTGCTTTTCATTTTTCCAAAAACTGCTTGTCTCATGCATCGTTGGATACTCCCCTGCGCAGCGCTGTTGTTCAGCGCCTTTTTTCTGCCCGCTCAAAACCTCAACACCACTTACCGGGCTAAAATGACCTTCCCGGGCCAAACCCTCGCCAATGTCTGGGGCTACACGGCCGGCGGCCACGAGTACGCCCTGCTCGGCGCCAAAAACGGGCTCATCATCGTCGACATCACCGACCCGGATAACCCCCAGCAAATCGTCCAGATTCCCGGCCCGTCCAACCTCTGGAAAGAGATCAAAACCTATTCGCACTATGCCTACATCGTCTCCGAAGGCGGCCAGGGCGTGCAAATCGTGGATTTGTCCAACCTGCCCTCGGCCAATCTTGCCTACCACAGCTACTACGGCGACGGCGCCATCAGCGGCCAGTTCAACAAAGCCCACGCGCTGCACATCGATACGACAGCAGGTTTTCTGTATGCGCACGGCAGCAACCTGTTCAGCGGAGGCCCTGTTATTCTGAACCTCAAAAATGATCCCTACAACCCCACCTATGCGGGTAAATTCAATCAGCTGGGCTACGTGCACGACGGCTACGCCGACAACGACACGCTCTACTCGGGACACATTTACCAGGGCCTGTTCGCTATCGTGGACATGACCGACAAAAGCAATCCCGTGGTGCTCGCCACGCAGCAAACGCCGAACAACTTCACCCACAACACCTGGCCTTCGGCGGATAAAAAAACCTTGTTCACCACCGACGAAACGAGCAACTCCTTCCTGGCGGCTTTCGACATATCCGACCCGACCGATATCAAATTGCTCGACAAAATCCAGAGCAACCCCGGCTCCAGTTCGATTGTGCACAATACGCACATTATCAATGAATTTGCCGTGACCTCGTGGTACAAAGACGGCTTTACCATCGTCGACGTGAGTCATCCGGACAACCTCGTTCAGGTGGGCAATTACGATACCTACCCCCAAACAGGAAGCGGCTTCGACGGCTGCTGGGGCGTGTACCCGTTCTTTCCTTCGGGCACCATCATCGCTTCCAACATCAATGCTCCGAGCAGCAGCAACGGCGAACTTTTCATCATCACCCCCAATTATGTGCGCGCCTGCTGGCTGGAAGGCCTGATCACCGATGCCGCAACCGGCAACCCTTTGTCGGGCGCCCAGGTGACGGTCCTCGGCAGCAATCCGCTCACGCAGGACCTCAGTGCGCCGAACGGGCAATATAAAATCGGGCAGGTACAGGCCGGTGCGTTCGTCGTGCGGGTGAGCCTGGCGGGTTATCAAACCGCCGATGTCCCTGTTATCCTGGTCAACGGCGAAGTGCTTCCGCTCGATGTCGCTTTGTACCCCATCGGCAGCATCACGGTGGAAGGCCAGGTGCTGGAATTCGGCACGCTCACGGTGGTGCCCGGCGCGACGGTTTGCCTGTACGGACAGGATCAGAGCTATTGCGGCACGAGTGACGTGGATGGACATTTTATCATCGAAAATGTGTCTCCGGGGGCATACGATGTGGCTGCTTCGGCAGTGGGCGTCGGCATGACGATGATGTACCGCCAATCGCTGGCGACCGACGATTTTCTGACGGTGGAATTGTACCCCGACCACCGCCGTGGCGACGGGCCGCAACTAGATGAGTTTGAACTCGTGGCTGCGCCGAATCCGTTTGGCGGCTCGTCCCGGTTGTTTTATCATTTACCTGCCAATGGCGGCAATATTATGGTATACAATGCCTTAGGCGCACTGGTGGAGACTGTTCGGGTTGCCGAACCTGAGGGCAACATCGAACTGGGCGCGAATTGGGCGCCGGGGGTGTATTTTGTTTCTATTGGAGAAGCGGTGACGGTAAAGCTGGTGAAGATTCGTTGAGCAATAGGGCGGGTTTCACTTCTCTTTTGTATCTCGATTATTGATTGGAACGCGGACGACACGGACGACGCGGATAAACACTGACAATTTTATAAATCCGTGTTCATCCGCGTCGTCCGCGTTCCAATCATATTTAAGCCGGTGCCAGGAAAATGAACAACTCGTAATCTGGTCGGATTCCTTCAAATCGTTGCTATTTCGTTTTTCAAGCCGCTCTCGTCGAAAAAACAGCCCTTCCCGCGCAACCCCTGTGCCTTCTTTGTGGTCTCGTAACCAACAGCAACTAAATCCATCACAAGCTATGAACCCAGTTCTTCGACTTGCAGCAGCGGGCCTGTTCCTGCTGTTTGGCGCAGCGTTTCTCGGCGCCCAAAACCAGAATATCGCCTACCGTTCCAAAATGACTTTTTCGAACCAGACCCTGGCCAACATCTGCGGCTACGCCGCCGACGGCCATGAATACGCCTTGCTCGGCGGCTCAAAAGGGCTCATTATCGTGGAAGTCACCAACCCCGACGCGCCGCACCAGATCGTTCAAATCGCCGGCCCCGACAACCTCTGGAAAGAAATCAAGACCTATTCGCACTACGCCTACGTGACCTCCGAAGGCGGCCAGGGCGTACAGATCGTCGACCTGTCAGGCCTTCCGGGCGCTACCCTGAACCACCATTATTATACCGGCGACGGCGATATTGCAGGTCAGCTCAATACCATCCACGCCCTGCACATCGATACGACCAAAGGCTTTTTGTACGCCTACGGCAGCAACCTGTTCAACGGCGGCGCGGTGGTGCTCGACCTGAATGCCGACCCTTATAACCCGACTTTTGCCGGCAAATTCGACGAATTCGGTTACATCCACGATGGCTGGGTAGATAATGACACCCTTTATGCCTCACATATTTACACTGGGTTCTTCTCCATTGTGGATATGAGCGACAAAAGCAATCCCGTAGCCCTGGCCACTCAACCCACTCCAAATACCTTTACCCACAACACCTGGATGTCCAAAGACCGTCATGTGATTTTCACTACCGACGAAGTGGACAATTCCTACCTCGCAGCCTACGACGTCAGCGACCCGAACGACATCAAATTTTTGGATAAAATCCAAACCAACCCCGGCTCCAACTCGATCGTCCACAATACCCACATTATCGACAACTACGCCGTCACCTCCTGGTATTCCGACGGTGTCAGCATTGTGGATGTGACTGAACCGGACGTACTGGTGCAGGTGGGCAATTACGATGTGGCCCCCGGCTTCACGGGTGGCGGCTTCAACGGCTGCTGGGGCGTTTATCCCTTCCTGCCTTCCGGCAACATCATCGCTTCCACTATCCCGTCCACCAGTTCGAGCGGCGGCGGCGAACTTTGGGTGCTGACACCCACCTACCAGCGGGCCAGTTACCTGTCCGGTCTCGTTACCGATGCCTCCAGCAACGACCCCATCAACGGTGCGACCATTGAAATTCAGGGGGGCGACAACGGCGCAACCACGACTTCCAACGCATCCGGTATTTACAAAACCGGACAAGCCATACCGGGTACTTTCAACGTGGTCGTCAGCAAACCGGGATACCTTTCGGTTACCGTTCCGGTCACTTTGACGACTGCCCAAAACGCCGAACTCAACGTGGCCCTGATGCCCGCCCCGACCGTCACCGTGAGCGGGCACGTGCGTGAAACCGGCACCAACCTGCCCATCCCCAATGCCAAAGTGGCCCTGGCTGCCGACGACGGCCTGTACTTCACCGTTGAAACGGACGGCAACGGCCAGTTCTCCCTGCCGGGCGTTTTTGTTGATCAATACGACATCGTTGCCGGAGCCTGGGGCTATGGCTACGCCGTAAAAAACAACCAGAATCTCACGGCCAACCAGGACTATACCTTCCTGATTGCCAAGGGGTATAAAGACGATTTCGCGCTCGATTACGGCTGGGAGGCCAGCGGAACCTCGACAGAGGGCATCTGGGAACGCGCCGAACCGCTCGGCATCAACGTCGGTCCGATCCTCGTTCCTGAAACCGACATCGCAGGTGATGTAGGCAACCAATGTTATGTGACGGGCAACGGCTCTTCCGGCGTGGACGCGGACGACGTGGAAAGCGGAACCTCCATCCTGCGCTCGCCACTGATGGACCTGACCACGTACAATGCGCCGATTTTCAAAGGATTGATGTTTTTTACGAGCATCACCCAGGATAACCAGTCGCTCGATTCGCTTAAGGTTTTTGTAGAAAACGGCACGGAGGAAGCGCTTGTCGCCCAACTCTCCGGATTCAATTTCGGCTGGCAAATTCTGAACAAAAACCTGGAGCCCCTGATTCCGATCACCTCCACCATGCGCATCCGGATCGAATGCTTCGACAACCCGGACTACACGGGCCTCGATTCCTACGAAGCCGCTTTCGACGATTTTAAAATCGTGGAAGGCGCCCCGACGGCCACCAACGAACCGCTGAGCGGCGTGGCCCTGTCCGTGCGCCCCAATCCGTTCCGCGGCCAGGCCATTGTGGAATATTCGACGCCCGCCGGCGGTGAATACCAGATCGCAGTGTCCGATATGCTCGGTAAAACCGTGCAGACCCTGACGGTCGACGGCTCGGGCGGATACGTGGCGCTGGGCCAGGATTTGCGCCCCGGCGTTTATTTTGCGCGCCTGGAGCAGAATGGCCGGGTGGGCACGACCATTAAATTGATCAAAACCGAATAGGCTTTTTTACCACATAAAGGACACATGAGGGCACATTAGAAAAAGGGGAGTGCACCATCGCGGCATTTTGTTTGGCACTG
>JBGAJY010000227.1:0-8619 GCA_044224705.1 Saprospiraceae bacterium | reverse complement strand
GTTCCAACCTGCGGAATACGCTGTGCCTCATCAACGATCACCAACGTGTTTTGATTGACAATAGCCCTGAGCCGCGAGAGAGAAGGTTCGCGGAGCAAGGCAACCACATCGGCGTCATCACCGCTCAACCACAAAGTTTTATCGGGAAATTCACGGGCAAGGACTTGTGCAAGTGTTGTCTTGCCTACTTGCCTTGGTCCGAGCAAAATGATGGTTTTGCCGGAAAAGAGCCGGCCCCTAATGGTCTTATCCAAACTGCGGGGTATCATCCTGTAGAAAGATTTTGAGTCGAAAATACCGGTTTTAAAAATTCAAATTTAAAATTCAGGGGTAATTTTTAAATTCAAATTCAAAAAACCTGGTTTTTTACCAACTCCTCACCTGGTGCGGATACCGCACCACGTATGCCTCCTTGATCAGCCGGATCAGCCGTTCGCGGAACTCCTCGATACCCTCTTTGGTGCGGGCGGAGATGAAAATGTTTTCACCGAAGGTGTTGCGCAGGCGGTCCTGCAATTCGGTTTCCAGGTCGCGGCGCGTGGCGGCGTCGAGCAGTTCGTCGAAGTAGCGTTCGCGGTACAGATCGATCTTGTTGAACACCATGAGCGTGGGTTTTTCACCGGCGCCGAGTTCCTGCAGGGTGGATTGCACGGTCCGGATATGGTCTTCGAACTGCGGATGCGCCACGTCGACCACGTGCAGGAGCAGGTCGCTTTCGCGCACTTCGTCGAGGGTGCTTTTGAAACTTTCGACCAGGTGGTGCGGCAGTTTACGGATAAAACCGACCGTATCGGAGAGCAGGAACGGCATGGTGCCGAACACGACCTTGCGCACCGTAGTGTCGAGCGTGGCGAACAATTTGTTCTCCTCGAGCACGGTGGATTTGCTGATGAGGTTCATCAGCGTGCTTTTGCCCACGTTGGTGTATCCGACGAGGGCTACGCGGATGAGTTCGCCGCGGGTTTTGCGCTGCGTTTGCGATTGGCGGTCGATGTCCTTGAGACGATCCTCCAGGCTTTTGATGCGGTTCTGCACGATCCTGCGGTCGGTCTCGATCTGCGTTTCACCCGGGCCGCGCATGCCGATACCGCCTCGCTGGCGTTCCAGGTGGGTCCAGAGGCCGCGCAGGCGGGGCAGCAGGTATTTCATCTGGGCGAGTTCCACCTGGGCTTTGGCCTGGGCGGTTTGGGCGCGGTTGGCGAAGATGTCGAGGATGAGCGAGGAGCGGTCCACGATCTTCACTTTCAGGGCTTCTTCGAGGTGGTTGGTTTGCTTGCCCGAGAGGTCGTCGTCAAAAATGACCATGTTGACCTCTTCGTGGCGTTCGAGGTAGAGGCGTATTTCCTCCACCTTGCCTTTGCCGATGAAAGTGGTATGCTCGGGGTGCGGCAGGCGCTGGGTGAAGCGTTTGAGGGTGACGGCTCCGGCCGTTTCGGCCAGGAACGCCAGTTCGTCCATGTACTCATGGGCCTGCGTTTCGGTCACCTCGGGCGTGATGAGCCCGACGAGCACGGCGTGTTCGGTTTCTTTTTTCAGGGTGGCGGTTTTTTCGCCGAGGGTCCAGTCTTTGGCCATATTGGAAAAATCAAAAATCATGAAAATTAAGAGGCTGAATGCGACAGGTACTTCCTTTGACGAAGCTTTTTCCCGACAGGATCAACAGGTTAAAACGAGTCGGCTACGCCGCCATGTGGAAGCAAGCCGGTGTAGCCGACTCGTTTTAACCTGTTGATCCTGTCGGGAAATTCCACCTTGCCGGGAACATCACCCCTGATAGGCTTGTCTTACCACTTCACCACGTTTACGAAACCGTGAAGGTTTCGTAAACGTAAAGCGCAGTCGTTGAAAAGTCCGCCAATAAAAGCCCGAAACAGTCGTAAAGTTTCTATTTGCGAAAAAATTTCTGTGCCGCCTTGTTAAACCCTTCCCCTGAAAAGCCGTTTTTCCCTAACCTTGCCAAAATTTTTTCGAAAAAATCACCCTCCTGAATCTGGTATTTTTTTGCCTTAAACCACTGGTTTTTAATTTTTTAGATAAAAACCTTTTTAAAAAACATGCTCCGCGCCATTCTTCGACGCAACAAGAGCGCGAAATTGGCCTCCGATTTGATGGGCGGCCGGATCAGCCGCGACGGATAACGTAAAATATTCAACTAAAAAGACACTAAAAACCCACCCCCACCAGTCGATGTCGTTGTACGGACCGAAACAGTCGCTCAGCCAGAAGATGCAGCAAAAGCTGTCGCCGCAGCAGATTCAGCTCATGAAACTGCTTCAAATCCCGACAGCCATGCTCGAACAGCGCATCCAGGAAGAACTCGAAGCCAACCCGGCCCTCGAGGAAGGCGACGAATACGACGGCCCGCTCGACGAGATGTCGAGCATGGACCTCGACGACGCCGACGTAGACTACTACGCCCGCGAACAAAAAGCCGAAGCCGGCGAAGCCGACGATACCCGCGACGATGCCGGCGCCGACAACGCCGATGGCGACGTGATCGAAACCCTCGACCGCGATACCGCCGACGAATACGCCGACGAAGAAGCCTCCAGCCTTTCCACCGGCGGCGACGACGGAGACGATTTCGGCATGGACGAGTACCTGCGCGATTTCATCGAAGACGACCCCAGCACCTACAAAACCCGCGGCGAGGAACGCGGTGGCGACGAAGAGGAACGCACCATCCCCATCGCCTCGGAAAACACCTTCCACGAATACCTCGAACAACAACTCGGCCTCCTCACCCTGAAAGACGAACGCGAACGCGCCATCGCCTTGCAGATCATCGGCTCCATCGACGACGACGGCTACCTGCGCCGCGACCCGGAAGCCATGGTCGACGACCTCCTGTTCAGCCAGAATATCTCCACCGACGAGCGCGAAATCGAGCATATCCTGGCCAAAATCCAGCAGTTCGACCCGCCCGGCATCGGCGCCCGCGACCTGCAGGAATGCCTCCTGCTCCAACTCCGCGCCAAACTCAAGCCCGATTCGGGCATCTCCTACGAAGAACGCCTGGCCATCACCATCGCCCAGCGCATCATCAACGATTACTTCGACGAGTTCACCAAAAAACACTTTACCCGCCTCTGCCGCGCCCTCAACCTCGATGAAGAAGACCTCAAAGTCGCCATCGACGAGGTACTCAAACTCAACCCCAAACCCGCCAGCGGCTTCGCCTCGCGCGGCGACCGGGCGATGAACTACGTGGTACCCGACTTCCTCGTCCACAACCGCGACGGCGAACTCGAACTCACCCTCAACGCCCGAAACGCCCCCGACCTGCGCATCAACGACCACTACCGCGAACTGCTGCGCGCCTTCAATTCGGGCCGCAACGGCCGCCGCCCCAACAAAAAAGAAAAAGAGGCCATCCTCTTCATCAAACAGAAGATCGACAGCGCCAAGTGGTTCATCGATGCCATCAAACAACGGCAGCAGACCATGATGCTCACTATGGGCTCCATCCTGCACCATCAGGAGGAATATTTCCTCACCGGCGACCAGAAAAAACTGCGGCCGATGATCCTCAAAGACATCGCCGACACCACGGGGCTCGATATCTCAACCGTGTCCCGCGTGGCCAATTCCAAATACGTGCAAACGGAATTCGGCACCAAACGCCTCAAGGAGTTCTTCTCCGAAAGCCTCCAGACCCAGGACGGCGAGGAGGTCTCGACCATCGAAGTGAAAAAAATCCTCACCGACCTCATCAGCGAGGAACACAAACGCCGCCCGCTCTCCGACGAAAAACTCAAATCGCTGCTGATGAAAAAGGGCTACAACATCGCGCGGCGGACGGTGGCGAAGTACCGGGAGCAGTTGAATATACCGGTGGCGCGGCTGCGGAAGGAACTGTGATAAAGATTTTGTTTCCAAGGCCTTACCAGATCATTTTCCACTATCTTTTTGAAATAAATTTTGCGTTCATAGCGCAAAGGCAAGGTCATTCAGCAGGCTGCACGATATTTTTACTGGCAGATGCTGTTTCTCATGGCCAAAGATTTTTTTCACGATTTAGTCAAGACCGCACTCATAAACGATGGCTGGACCATCACGCATGATCCTTATGAATTGCAAGGCAATGACCCTGACTGGCAAATCGACCTGGGGGCCGAAATCGTTATTGCAGCCGAAGAAAATGAGCGGAAAATTGCTGTCGAAGTAAAAAGTTACCTTGAAACCTTTCGTTCCGGTATTGCCAGGTCCATAAAAGTCTACGAGCTTTGCTTACTCATTTATGATCCAGTTTCAAAAACGGTTGTCCGATGGGAACCACATCCAATAAATTAAAACGCCACCAACAGGTGCTCATTCAATATCTGGAGGAGCTCGCAGCGAAATACAACAATGCTCTGGGCAATGAACTTCACTACCAGGTCCTGGTCGATGAAACCCGCAACCACTTTCAACTGACCAAATTGGGCTGGGCCGAACGTCGGCACTATTTTTCGGTGCTCCTTCATTTCGATATCAAGCCGGACGCAAAGATCTGGGTGCAATTGAATGACACCGAGATATTGATCGGCCCGGAGCTGATCACCCGCGGCGTTTCTCCAAAAGACATCGTCATCGGCTTCCACCCCGAATACCTGCGCGAACACACCGAATACGCGGTTAAATAATCCTCCGTTTGAAATTTTTTCTTGAATATTTTCGACAAAACGTTTTATAAACAACTTTTTGTTTTAATTTTGAGCCTTCAATTCTTCCATTCATCAACAGCCTCGAACATGGCAGACGAAAGAGAAAATAAACTTAAAACCCTCCAGGCCACCATCGACCGCCTTGATAAAACCTACGGAAAAGGCACCATCATGCGCCTTGGCGACCGCCAGGCCATCGAAGTGGAAGTCATTCCCTCCGGCTCGCTGGGCCTCGACCTGGCCCTCGGCTGCAACGGATACCCCAAAGGCCGTATCATCGAAATCTACGGCCCCGAATCTTCCGGTAAAACCACCCTGGCCATCCACGCCATCGCCGAATGCCAGAAAAAAGGCGGCATCGCCGCCATCATCGACGCCGAGCACGCCTTCGACCGCTTCTACGCCGAAGGGCTGGGCGTCAATGTGAACGACCTGCTCATCAGCCAGCCCGACAACGGCGAGCAAGCCCTCGAAATCACTGAGAACCTCATCCGCTCCGGCGCTGTGGACATTGTCGTGGTCGACTCTGTCGCCGCCCTCGTGCCCCGCTCCGAGATCGAAGGTGAAATGGGCGATTCCAAAGTGGGCCTCCAGGCCCGCCTCATGAGCCAGGCCATGCGCAAGCTCACCGGCGCCATCGGCCGTACGGGCTGTACCTGCATCTTTATCAACCAGTTGCGCGAAAAGATCGGCGTCATGTTCGGCAACCCGGAGACCACGACTGGCGGCAATGCCCTCAAATTCTACGCTTCGGTTCGCCTCGACATCCGTCGCTCCGGTGGCGGCATCAAAGACAAGGAAGGCAACGTGATCGGCAACCTGGTCAAAGTAAAAGTGGTGAAAAACAAACTCGCCCCGCCGTTCCGCGTGGCCGAATTCGAAATTGTTTTCGGCGAAGGCATCTCCAAGGCCGGCGAAATTGTCGACCTGGGCGCCCAGTACGATATCATTCAAAAAAGCGGGGCCTGGTACGCCTACGAAGGCGCCAAAATTGCCCAGGGCCGCGATGCTGCCAAACAATTCCTGCACGACAACCCGGAGACGGCAGCCGAAATCGAAAAGAAAATCAAGGAAAAAATCGCCGCCGGCGGCGCAGCATCCAAAGCAGCCAACGCGGCCAGAGGAGCTGCCATACTCAACGGCGTCGGCGACGATGGAATGGAAGACGAAGAATAAGAACCAACGTAGTCTAAACCCATAAAACATGAGCCATCCCGAATATTCGCGGGGTGGCTCATGTCGTTTCAGGGCAATGTGGTTCAAAATTGCAGATGAAATGGGCTGATTGCCGGTTTGGGCATTTCCTGAAATGGAGAGGGATTTACATTTAAATTGGAAAACGGTTTTTACCGGTTTATCCGAAACCTCATCATTTCATCATTTGCAAAATTCCAACCTATGAAACAGTTCAAATTTACGCTTTGTTATCCCTTGTTCTTTTTGCAGTTTCATGCTGTCGCCCAGCCCGGTCAGTTGGACAGTACTTTCAACGGCACCGGCCTGCTCACCCAGAGCCTGGATTTCTACTCCGACATTGCCGAATCGGTGGCCGTTCAGCCGGATGGGAAAATTGTCGTCGTAGGGACCAAATCCTACATCAACTATTCCTTTTCGATTCTGGGCCGCCTTTTGCCAAACGGCCAGCCCGACCTCTCCTTCGGCAGCAATGGATTCCCTTCCATCAATAACGGTTTTCAAAACTCGCATACGGTTGTGCTGCAACCCGATGGCAAAATACTGGTTGGAGGCGCCAGCATTAATCCGACCACTGGCATTTACTGGAAATTGGATCGTGTGAAGGAAAACGGCCAGCGGGACTCCAGTTTTGGGTTGAACGGGAGTGTATATCCGAGCTCCTTCGGCGAGCTTACCGCGGTTGCCCTCCAACCGGATGGCAAAATATTAGTCGCGGGTGGAGGAGGAGACGAAACAGGACTGGAGCTCTTCCGCCTGTTACCTGATGGAAGTCAGGATGTGACGTTCGGCGACGGTGGCCACGTTTTGAGTTTGCCTGCGCCCTTTTTAAACGCGCATGTGGCCGAGGGCATAGTATTACAGCCTGACGGGAAAATTGTGGTGCCTGGGATATTGACGTCAAGTACCGGTGGTGTTTTTTTACTGGCGCGTTTTCAGGCCAACGGCGCAGTAGACAGCACTTTTGGCGTCAATGGTTTGGCCATTAACACCTCAGATGTTGTCTACGCCGGTAAAACAATCGCCTTACAAGCCGACGGAAAATTCCTGCTGGGTGGAATACGCCAGCTTGCCGGAAACGTCAAACAAGCGGTGCTTGGCCGGTTTACTCCAGAAGGCTTGCCCGATGCCGGATTCGGCACAAACGGCATACAAACCCTGACATTTGGCGGTCCAACTTTTTTTTGCAACGACCTGGTCATTCAAGCGGATGGCAAGATTATCCTGTCCGGGACAGTGCAACCTAATGACAGTACACCTGTAGATTTTGCCGTCGTACGTTGCCTGCCGGACGGCAGCCTGGACACTAATTTTGGAAACGGCGGCCTAGCCAGTGCCGATTTTCAGGGGACGGGCGATTTTGCAAGAGCCGTGGCCCTTCAACCTGACGGGCGGATTATAGTTGCCGGTGGAGTGGGCACCAATGGGCTGGGCTACAACTTTGCCATGGCCCGCTTCCTCTCGGGCGAATCTGTCAGCATTCCTTTCATATCATCCGCTGTTTCAGGCGCGCGGATCTATCCCAACCCAGCCAGGGACGAGACGACACTGGAATACTCCCTGGATATGGAAACAAGCGTATCGATCCGGCTTTTAGATACCCGGGGGCAGCTGCTGGCGATTTTGGCGGAGCCGAAAAAAATGCCCCCGGGCAATCATGTAGAACATCTCGTCTTTCCCGCCGGGCTTCCTGCCGGGATATATTTTCTTTCGTGCTCGTCAGTATCGGGTTCTTCATCTGTCCCAATCTGTTTGGAGAAAAATTAAAGATATGCCACGGTCGCGTGAATTAAACCTTCGCTCGAAGAATACGTCAAACAGGGTCTATGCAACATTTTTCAATAAAATCATGCTAACCATGAAAACACACCGGATTTCGATGCTGATCAGCATCCTGAGCATCCCCCTGCTCACTTTTTCTCTTTCCGCCCAGGAAGCGGACACCGCCGACAGCACCGGCCTGCCCGGCGACGGATTCAGCCTGGAGGGCGCTATCGAATTGTTCAAAAAAGCGCAGTCGCCCGAAGATTTTGAAAAACTGCTCAACACGGAGGAAAACACGGTCAACAACCTCGACCTGAACCAGGACGGCGAAATTGACTACATCCGCGTGATCGATAACATGTCGAACGACGTACATGCCATCGTGCTGCAGGTACCCGTGAGCGAAACCGAGTCGCAGGACATTGCGGTCATCGAAATTGAGCAAACCGGGAAGGAAGAAGCCACGCTGCAAATTATCGGCGACGAAGACATTTACGGCAAACAAACCATCGCCGAACCCTTTGAAGAAGAGGTGCAAAAAGGCGGCAAAAACGGTCCGGCCATGTCGCAGCCGCCCGTTCGTATTGTCGTGAATGTGTGGCTTTGGCCCTCCGTTCGTTTCATGTACCGGCCGGGGTACGTGGTGTACGTGTCGCCCTGGCGTTGGCGGGCTTACCCGGTTTGGTGGCGTCCCTGGCGCCCGCATCCCTGGGGCTGGTACCACGTACGCGTTCGTCCGTACCGCGCTCATTGTCATGTGGTGACGGTGCACCGCGTCACTCGCGCACACGCCGTTTATGCCCCGCGCCGTACGCATTCCACCGTGGTGCACACCCGCACGGTCTCTCACGGACCCCGTGGCGGCACCAAAACGACGACCTCCACAACAGTGCACGGCAAAAACGGACGGGTAAAAGCCCAAAAAACCACCACGACTAAAACGGGGCCGCACGGTCATGTGCAGCAGAAAAAAACGACAACCAAAGTGCGGCGGGGACGAGGCTGACCCACCAAT
>JBGAJY010000226.1:0-8637 GCA_044224705.1 Saprospiraceae bacterium | reverse complement strand
GATTCTTTGCGCCTTTGTGCCTCTGCGGTGAAATTTTCAAAGCAGGTCCTTACTCAAACACCACCCGCCGTACCATTCTTTTCCCGTCATTTCCTTCCATTTCAACAAAATACACCCCGTTGGCGAGCCCGTTCCGACGAATCGTCGTGGTGGCGGACACTGCCGTTTGTTGCCAGAGCAGCCGTCCGTACACGTCCAGCAGGCGTATTTGCCCGCCGCGGAAATCAGCTGCTTCCAGCTGAACCTGGAACGCCGGCCCGGCCGGATTGGGATACACCAGCAGCCCGTTTTCCGGACCAGCGGGCGCATGGACAGGGGTGATCTGTACCTCGACAAAATTCTCGCAAACGGTGTGGTAGGTCGTATTCGTCAGCACCGCAGCATTGTTGTCGAAATAAATGCCTGCGCGGTTTTCAAGGAGCGCACCCAACGGATTGCCCGGTCGCTGCGCAATTTGAAAACGGACAAAACCTTGCGAACCGGCCTGACTGGCATTGGAATCGGGCAGGGCGATCGGATCAAAAATGAATTTGACGATGCCGGGGCCCGAGAGCGACCATTGAAACGGATGGCTGGCCGTAACGGTGCGGATGCTCGCCGGATCGAGCCAGGGCGACAGCGTATCCTGAATTTCGACATAAAAAGCCGTGGCCGTGCCCGTGTTCTGGAAGCGGATCAGGTAATCGAGCACCTGGTCGGCTTCGACGCAGTGGTAGTCGTGCAGGCCCAGCGGGAACCCGGTTTTGTCGTTCGGGTCGTAGCTGTTCACCACTTCCTGGCACTCGACGTCCTCGAAGGGACTGCCCGTGTAATTGGCAAACAGGTTGATCATGCCCGTTGAAAATGCGCTGCTGGTCGTGCAGCCTTCCACGGCGATGCTGGGCTTGAACTGGTCAAACGGATGCCCCGGTTCCTGGTCGGCCGTGAGGCGCCAGGTAGCGCCGTCGGCGGGCACGGTTTCCTCTTTTATTTCCTCCGGATCGAGGTTGAATTGCCCCATGCGGGTGATCACGTGATCGTCGATGATCACAAAATCGAGGTCCTGGGAGGTGGGCGCGTTGCCCGTGTTTTTAATGTTGAATTTCACGGAATCCCCCACGCAGGCTGCCGATACCACGATGTTGGCGCCCGACCAGTTGGGCGGCATCAGGCACAGGCTATCGGGACTGACGTGCGCTGTGGCGCAAAGACTTTGTCCTATCTGGGCATCGCAGGAGACGAGCACGTTCATGTAGTACGTCGTGCAGCTCAGGGAGGCCAGTGTATCGGGGGCGAATGTCACCGTGTCGCCGTTGACGGTAAAGGGCTGACTGGCGCTCATCAGGGTCAGCAGCGGATCCAGTACGAGTGTCAGCTGCATCGGCTCGGCAGGCGCGGGGCCGTTGTTGCACATGGTGGCTTGCATCGGGCGGAAGGTGCAGGGACGCAAGTTCCAGGTCGTCAGATCGACTTCGACGAGGGGACAATACGCGGGGGTTTGCACCGAAAAATCTACCGTGTCGGTCAAAGGCGTGGCGCTGAAAGGGAAATAAATCGTCACGGTGTCCTGACAGGCCTGCCAGAGGTAATTCGGCGGCGTAATGATGATTTGATAAAGACCCGAGTCGACGAACGGGATCTGGTAAAAGCCGTTCACATCCGTGGAGCCGTACAATTGATAGTCCGTGGTTTTGGCCGTGATGGCCCAGCCGCTTACCGGCGGGTCGCCCGCGTCGATGCCGCAATCCAAACCGGGGTCGTAGGCCACCTGGCCTTTCACCGTGTTTTGAAAGCCATAGAAAGAGCCGTCAGCCGGAATTTTCAACAGAAAAACGTCGTCGCCGGATAATCCGGCGGTGAGGATACTGCCATCGGACAGGATTTTCCCGGAATGGAAATAAGAGAGCGGGCTGGCCGGCGCGCTCAACGGCCCGAAAGTGCGCACCCATTCCACCGTGCCGTTCAGGTCGATTTTTGTCACTGTTGCGATGAACTGGTTCATGGCGTTGTTCTCAAAAGAACCGGCCAGGACAAAACCGTCGGTACCGTCGGGCAACACGAGCTGCGGGCGAAACAACTCCAGTCCGGGCATTGTCGTGGAATGTCGCATCCAGAGGGTGTCTCCTGTTGGCCCCAGCAGCATCCAGTAAAACGAATCCACCACGAAGTTCTGGTCGTTGGAAGAAACCACGAGACTTTGCCCGGCGTCATTGGATCCGTAACTGCGGCTCACCGGGCCGAAGCCGATTGATCCGCTCGCCTTGATCGACCAGGCGGTTGAGCCATCGCTGTTGTAGCGCCACAGCCCATGGTAATAGGGCAAGGCCGAGTTGACGGCCGTGTCGATGATGCCCCATCCCGCGAGGCAGCCGCCGGCATTTTCCGGTTCGACGCTGACGGATGAGTTGTAATCATTGGTGATCGCGGTATTGATCCACTGGAACACGCCGTCAGGGGAGAATTTGGCTACATAGTATTGAAAATGAGGCACTCCAACGTTGTAATACCACCCACGGACAAAAATGTCGCCGCCGGCATTTTCTGTAACCAGGCTCGATACCTCTATTTCGCCGGTTGAGGTGAGGGGGACGATCTGCAGCCAGGCCAGGCTGCCATCGGGGTGGTATTTCCAGACTTTCAAAGAATCCATGTCGCCTGTTGCCGACACGAGCGAGCCATCCTGTTGCAGATAATGCTCAAAATTATCCGGTAGCGACAGCGGGGTGGCGCTGAGCAGATTTCCGGCTGCGTTGGTGCGCAATGTTTTGAGGGACGTGCCCAACCACTGATTCTGTACGGTGAGGCCGATATCGCCATTGGGATAGGCAAAAACCGAGGAGACCATATCCCCCTGGTTGGCCTGGTTGGCGTATTTTTTCAAAAAAGATTGCGCGCTCAGGCCGCCCGAAAGCAGCCACAGGGCCAAAAGAATCGAATAAATGGAATAGTTCTTCATGCTATCAAAGTGCGGTTTAAATCCCGGGAGGTGATTTTTTTCCACAAAAGTCGACTGCCCAGGCATCGAAAACCGGTACATTTTCCTCTTTCTATAAAAAACAGTTAACGGTTTATTTTTATCCCGCTTTGATCCCATGCAGTCCACAATCGCGGCCCGTCTCTTTCAGGTTTTATCCGAAAAAGAACAAATTCGCTTCAAAAAATTCCTGGAATCGCCTTATTTCAATCAAAGGGAGGATGTAAAGCGTCTCTTTGAGGCGCTGCGTGCGGAGCTGAAAACGGGCGCCATTTCGAGTACAAAAGAAAGCCTCTATAAAAAAATATATCCCGGCGAGGTCTACGATAATTTGCGTTTCAACCTGTTGCTGAACTGGTTTTCGGAGCGCGTGGAGCAATTTTTGTCCGTGGAGGAATGGCGCAACGACCAACTCCAGGATCACCTGCTGCGCTGCTGCGCCTTTCGGAAACGCGGACTCGGCCGGCATTTTGAAGACAATGCCCGCCAGCTGGCCCGCGCCATCGAGGCTTCCCCGCAGCGCGACGCCGATTTCTGGCTGCTCGAATACCGCCTGCAAAAAGAAGTTTTTTCGCACTGGATCGTGGCCCGGCACAGCGGACAGACCAACCTGCCGCAGGTGACCGAAGCGCTCACCCAGTTCTTTCTGCTTGAAAACATCAAATGGTCCGGTACCGCCCGTTCGCTGCAAAACCTCGTATCGGAGCCCTTGCCGCCGGTGCCCTTGTCGGCCGAAGCCCTGCAACTGGCTGCTGCAACTGCCACTCAGGAAAATCCCGCGCTGGCGTTGATGTACGCCGGCTTCCGGGCCTTGCAGGAGCCTGAAAACGAGGATTGTTTCCGCCAGTTGAAGGAATTGCTGGCCGCGCACGTGCACCTGTTCCGGCCCGCCGAAAGCCGCGATTTGTTCATGACGGCGATCAATTTTGCCATCCGGCGGCACAACCGCGGCGACCGGGGCTACACCCGCGAAGCCTTCGATTTGTATCGCCAGGCGCTCGAAAATGGCATTTTGCTCGAAAACGGCGTGCTGCCCAAATACACCTACATCAACATCCTCAACCTCGCCAAACTGACCGGCGAGCACGACTGGGCCGGCAGTTTTCTGGAACAATACCGCGATTTTTTGCCCGGAACCGACCGCGACAACACCTACCGCTACGCCAAAGCGGTGCTGCATTTTCGAAGCTCCGAGTACCGCGAGGTGCTCGAACTATTGCGCGAAGTGGATTTTCCAGACGTTTTTATCCACCTGGATGCACGAAAAATGCTGCTGCGCAGCTACTACGAACTGAGCGAATGGCTGTCGCTGAGCAGTCTGCTCGACAGTTTTAAGGCTTTCCTGCGGCGGCGCAAGGACCTGGGTTACCACCGCGAGAGCTACCTCAACCTCCTGAAATTCACGCAAAAACTGAGCAAATCCCTGGGCGCCAGCGCGGCGCGGCGGCGGCGGCTGGCCGAAATGATCCGGCAGACACCTTCGGTGGCCGAACGCGACTGGCTGCTGGAAAAATTGAAGGGATAAGGGGGGAGGGATGTCCGCCCTGCGACACGGTACAGGTTTTTTGTCCGCCCTTTTCCAATTTCGCGAATTGATTGACCATTAAGCTTTGGCGGCAACCTACCTTCGCCCAAAAATAATTCTGCACCTTCAGCATGAGACATCTTCTACTCGCGACCCTTTGTTTTTTCGCTTTCTACTGCTTGAATGCCCAAAATTCGTCCCGGATCACGGGTAGTTTACAGACCCACGGCAACTTTTTCATTTCCGACTCCGCCATCGGCGCCGTCAATACGCCGCAGTACGACCACCAGAAATTCGGCGCTGAAAGCTGGCTCAACCTCAATTACTCCAACTGGGGTTTCGACGTCGGCGTGCGCTTCGACCTGTTCAACAACTCCAACCTCCTGAATCCCTCCGCGTCCTTCAACGGGCAGGGCATCGGGCGCTGGTACGTCCACAAATCCATCGACAAATTCGACCTCACGGGCGGCTACTTCTACGATCAGATCGGCTCGGGCATCATTTACCGCTCGTACGAAGAGCGCTCGCTGATGATCGACAATGCGCTTTTCGGCGTCAAAGTCGGCTACCAGTTCAACGACAACTGGAACGTACGGGCCTTTACCGGAAAACAAAAGGAACAATTCGGAACCTATTCCACCAACATCCGGGGCGCCGTATTCGAAGGTTTTATCCGGCCCGACTCGACCAAAAGCCTCACCCTCGCCCCGGGCGTCGGAGTGGTGGCGCGCACCTACAACGACGAAACAATCGGCCAGATCGTCAACACCATCGCCAGTTACGACCCCATCGACAGTATTGGCGCACAGTACAATACATACGCCGCCACGCTGTTCAACACCCTCAGCGCCGGCCCCATTACCTGGTACGTCGAGGGTGCTTACAAAACGAAAGACGTACTCTTCGACCCGCTTGCCCTCAAAGCCAGCGGCGGCAAAGGCAAACTCCGCAACGCGGATGGTTATACCATCTACACCAGCGTGTCCTACGCCCAAAACGGCCTCGGCATCACGCTGGAAGGCAAACGCACCCAGGACTTTTCCTTCCGCCAGAACCCCTTCGTGACCGGGGTGCAGGGCGCCATCAACTTCCTGCCGCCCATGGCCAAACAAAACACCTACCGGCTCACGACGCGTTTCAGCCCGGCCACGCAGGAACTCGGCGAACAAGCTCTTCAACTCGACGTCAAATACGCCCTGACCAAAAAACTGAGCCTGGGCCTCAACGTTTCCGACATCCGCTTGCTCGACGATACCGAATTGTACCGCGAAATCACGCCCGAACTGACCTATAAGTACAAACGGAAATGGCAGCTCATCGCAGGCTACCAGCGCCTGAAATACAACATGGCCATCTACCAGGGCAAGCCCGGCCGGGCAGGCAAGGATGGCAAAGCCGATTATAACTACGTGGATGCCAATACATACTACACCGAATACCTGTACCGTTTCACGCCGCGCCGCTCCATCCGTGTCGAAGCCCAATACCTGGACACGCACGAGGAATTCGGCTCCTGGGCATTTCTGCTGGCCGAAGTGGGCCTGGCGCCACACTGGCTGATCTATGCCTCCGACATGTACAAGATCCCGCACAGTGAAGAGGTCCTTCCTGAAAAAGAAATTTTCGACAACAAACACTTCCCCTCCGTGGGCATTGTGTACACACACAAAGCCAACCGCTTTTCTATCGCTTACGTCAAACAGGTGGAAGGCATCAACTGCGCCGGAGGCGTTTGCCGCTACGAACCGACTTTCCACGGCGTACAACTGCGCATCAATTCTTCCTTCTGAAAACCTTGATTCCTGCAAATACGACCTGTTTTCAGTAAAAAACTATTACAAACATGAAAAAGTCGCTCTATCTCCTCGCCACAATCGCCCTTTTGACGGCCTCAGGCTGTAAAGAAAAAGAGCTGCAAATCCCCGACCTGAGCTCCGGCGACCACCGCATGCTGGTGGAAGAACTCACCGGCGTCCAGTGCGCGCAATGCCCCGACGGCGCCCTCGAATTGCAATCCCTGGCGCATGCCTACGGCGACGACAAAGTGATCGTCGTCTCCATTCATTCCTCTCAACAGTTTTCAGTTCCCTTCTCCAACAGCCTGTACGATTTCCGGACCCAGGAAGGAGACGAACTGGCTGCATACCTCGGATCACCGCTGGCCTACCCCTCTGCCTCATTCGACCGTCAGAGCGTGAGCGGGAATGCGCTGTTCCTGCCCGCTCAGTGGGCCAACAAAGTAGCCAGCGGATTCCAGCAGGATTATCACCTGGGCCTCTATATGACCAATGAATACGACCCCGTAACGCGAAATCTGAAAATTCAGCTCAATGCGACGCCTGAAAGCACGCTCGACGGCGACAACAGGATCACGATCATGATCACCCAGGACAGCATCGTGGATGTGCAGCAGGTCAATCTGGTGAAAGTGAACAATTATGTGCACCGACACGTGCTGCGCGACGTCGTCACCCGCGTCGACGGCGATCCGATCGGAGCGTTGGCCGGCGGCGAAGTGTACACGTATGATTACGAAGTCAACCTTTCGGCCAATTGGGTGGCCAAGGATTGCCACGTAGTCGCATTTATCCACCGCGGCGGCGCCGACGACCGCGCGGTACTCCAGGCAGTAGAAGGACATGCCGTGGAATAGCGGGTCGTTTTTTGTAATTTTGCGGCTGAAAAATGGATTTTTACTGCAAAACCATTTTTCAGTAAAAACGCCCGGCTTTTCCATCCATTAATTCTCCACCACACCATGTTTCAGCTGACAGAAGAACACCTCGCGGTCAAAGAAGCGGCCCGACAGTTTGCCCAAAACGAACTCAAACCCGGCGTGATCGAGCGCGACTCGAAAATGCAATTTCCCACCGAGCAGGTCCGCATGATGGGCGAACTCGGTTTCCTCGGCATGATGATCCCCACCGAATACGGCGGCGGCGGCATGGATACCCTGAGCTACGTGCTGGCCATGGAGGAAATTTCCAAAGTGGACGCCTCCTGCGCGGTCATTATGTCGGTCAATAATTCCCTCGTCAGCTGGGGCATCGACGCCTTCGGCTCCGAAGAGCAAAAACGCAAATACCTGCCCAAGCTCGCCACAGGCGAATGGATTGGCTCCTTCTGTCTGTCCGAACCCGAAGCCGGCAGCGACGCCACCAGCCAGCGCACCACGGCTGTCGACATGGGCGACTACTACCTGCTCAACGGCACAAAAAACTGGATCACCAACGGCGGCAGTTCAAAACTGCACCTTGTCATGGCCCAAACCGACGTGGACAAAGGCCACCGCGGCATCAACTGCCTTATTGTGGAGACCAGCTGGCCGGGCGTCGTCATCGGCGCCAAGGAAGACAAACTCGGCATCCGCTCTTCCGATACGCACACGATCATGTACAACGACGTGAAAGTGCCCAAGGAGAACCGCATCGGCGACGACGGTTTCGGCTTCAAATTCGCCATGAAAACCCTCGCCGGCGGCCGTATCGGCATCGCTTCGCAAGCCCTCGGCATTGCGGCCGGCGCATTCGAACTGTCGGTGGCTTACTCGAAAGAACGCCAGTCGTTCGGCAAACCCATTGCCAACCACCAGGCCATCGCTTTCAAACTGGCCGACATGGCCACCGAAATCGAAGCCGCCCGCCTCATGGTGTACCGCGCCGCCTGGATGAAAGACCAGGGCCAGAATTACGACCAGGCCGCCGCCATGGCCAAACTCATGGCCTCCGAAGTGGCCATGCGCCACACCGTCGAAGCCGTGCAGATCCACGGCGGCTACGGCTACGTGAAAGAATACCACGTCGAACGCCTGATGCGCGACGCCAAAATCACGCAGATCTACGAAGGCACTTCGGAAGTGCAGCGGATCGTAATCTCGCGGAATGTGCTGAACGGGGGACTGTATGTGTAGAAGCCTTCTCGTTCTCTGAAATAGCGCTAATTTGGCGATCTTATTCTCCGAATTAGCGCTATTTTTGCGAATGCATACATCTTTAATTCCCCGACTTTTCGAAGCGATTCTTGCGGAGCGACTGCGCATTTCCAACAAGATCATTCTGCTATACGGCCCGCGACAGGTCGGCAAAACCACCTTGGTGCATCAGGTATTGGCTGGATTTGACGGCAGGAAACTGGAAATAAACGCTGACGACACAGATTA